>NZ_JBXUHE010000067.1:0-24253 GCF_057180585.1 Actinomycetospora sp. 2LY8.5 | reverse complement strand
AACGTCCAACCCGATCCAACTACCCTCGCCAGGCACCGGCGCCTCCCTCGTAAATGCGGCACCGCCACCAACGACGGTGACCCGCGCCAACTTACGAGCGGAGGCGCCGGCCTCCATACGGTCTAGTGGCAGGGGAAGCCGAGGAAGTGACGGGCGTCGTGCACGAACTCGTGGATGACGCTGGTGTCACCGAAGATCGACACTGCGCCCTCGTCGACGCCGATGAAGTAGTAGAGGAGCAGACCGACGACGACGGCGCTGATCAGCCACGGCAGCGTCTCCGACGCGGGGATGGCGGTGGCCCGGGCGCGGGCGACGGCACCGGCAGTGGTCACGGGGTTCTCCTTGTCACGAGCATGACGACGCCACCGTCACATTGACGGAGACCGGACGACCGTAGGTCGCGGACGATCGGAGCGTCAACGCCTGAGCATGTGATGAGCTATACGCTCTGAACTGGACATTTCGTCTCGTGAGCGACCGATCGCGGACCGTGTCACGCCCCTCCTTGGCAACAGGTGCACGCATGCGCGTGCGACCTCTGCGTTGCAGGCCACCCTGCGCAGCTGCTCCTGCACGGCGGGAAGCACCTAGGGTCGCGGCCGATGATGTCCGCACCGGCCGCCGACGTCCGCGATGTCCGCCTCGCGGCCGCCGGCACGACGCTCGTCGACGGGCTGACGCTCGCGGTGGGCGCCGGTGAGCGCTGGGGTGTCGTCGGACCGTCCGGCGCCGGGAAGTCGCTCACCGCGGCCGCGGTCGCGGGTCTGCTACCGCCCGGGACGACGGCGACCGGGAGCGTCCGGGTCGGCGGCACCGAGCTCGTCGGGGCGTCCGAGGCCGACCTCGCCGCGGTGCGCGGGCGGGGCGTCGCGCTCGTCGCGCAGGACTCCGCGGTCGCGCTGCACCCGTTGCTCACGATCGGCCGCCAGCTCGGCGGGCCGCTGCGCCGCCACCAGGGCCTCGACCGGGCCGCCGCCCGCGCCCGCGTGGCCGAGCTGCTCGCCGAGGTCGACCTGCCGCCCGAGCTGGCCCGCGCCCGCCCCGCGCAGCTCTCGGGCGGGCAGCGCCAGCGGGTCGCCCTCGCCGGCGCGCTCGCCTGCCGACCCCGCCTGCTCGTCGCCGACGAACCGACCGCCGCGCTCGACCCGCCCGTCGCCCGCGCGCTGCTCGACCGTCTGGACCGTTCGCTGACCGCCACCGGCACGGCGCTGCTGATGGTCACCCACGACCTCGGCGTGCTCGCCGCGGTCTGCGAGCACGTCGTGGTGGTCGCCGGCGGGCGGGTCGTGGAGTCCGGCCCGGTGCCCGAGGTCCTCGCGGCCCCGGAGCACGAGGTCACCCGCGCGCTCGTCGACGCCGCCCGCCTGTCGGTGCCGGAGGTGCGGGCGTGACCGCCACGTTCGCGCTGGACGGTGTCGTCCGCCGCTACACGGTCCCCGGCGACCGGCCCTGGCGCCGTGTCCCCCGGCTCGCCCTGGACGGCGTCGACCTGACGGTCCCGGCCGGGCGCGACCTCGCGGTCGTCGGCGCCTCCGGGTCGGGCAAGTCGACGCTGCTACGCCTGCTGCTCGCCCTCGAGGCGCCCGACGCGGGCACGGTCCGTTTCCGCGGGGAGGCGGTGACCCCCACGGACCCCCGGGACCTGCGCCGAGCCGTCGGCGTCGTCGCCCAGGACCCCGGCAGCTCGCTCGACCCGCGCCGGCCGGTCGCAGAGAGCATCCGCGAGCCGCTGGAGTGCCTCGCCGTCCCCGGCGACCACGGCGCCCGCGTCGCCGAGCTGCTCGACGCCGTCGGCCTCGACCCCGCCGTCGCGGGACGGCGCCCCGCCGGGTTCTCCGGCGGCGAGCGCCAGCGCATCGCGCTGGCCCGCGCACTGGCCGCCCGCCCCGCCGTGCTCGTCGGCGACGAGCCGTTCAGCGCCGTCGACCCGACCACCCGGCGGCGCCTCGTGACGCTCGTCGGCGAGCTGGCGCGCGCGTCCGGGACCCAGCTGCTGCTCGTCACCCACGACCTCGGGGTCGCGCAGCGCCTCTGCGCCGACGTCGCCGTCCTCGACGCGGGACAGGTCGTCGAGACCGGGCCGGTCGACGACGTCTTCGCGCGCCCGACCGCCGCCGCCACCCGCGCGCTGCTCGACGCCGTGCTCCGGGTGGGAGGGCTGAGAGGAGGAGCGGTCGGATGAGGGACCTGGTGCGCCGCTGGTCGATCCTCGGGCGCCTGGGCGAGCTGCCCCGACCGATGCGGCTGATCGTGCTGGGCCAGCTCGCGTTCAACACCGGCTTCTACCTGGTGCTGCCGTTCTTCGCGCTGCACCTCACGCGCGACCTCGGGTTCGGCGGCGCCCTGGTCGGGCTGCTGCTGGGGCTGCGGACGTTCAGCCAGCAGGGGCTGTTCTTCCTCGGCGGGGTGCTCGCCGACCGCTTCGGCACCCGGCCGGTCGCGCTCACCGGGTTCGTCGTGCGCATCGTCGGGTTCCTGCTGCTCGCGCTGGCCGAGGGTCCGGCGCTGCTGGTCGCCGGGACGGTCGCGACCGGGTTCGCCGCCGCGCTCTTCTCGCCCGCGGTGGAGGCGGAGCTGGCGCGGCGAGCGGGGGCCGTCGAGAAGTCCGACGGCCCGACCCGGTCCGAGGCGTTCGCGATGTTCGGCGTGGCCGGCGAGGTCGGGATCGTCGTGGGACCGGTGCTGGGCTCGCTGCTGCTGACCGTCGACTTCGCGGTGACGACGCTCGCCGCGGCCGGGGTGTTCGTCGCCGTGCTCGTCGCCTTCGCCCGCGGGATGCCGCGCGAGCGCGCCGCGCACGCGGACGAGCCGATCCTCGCGGGGTGGGGCGAGGTGCTGCGCAACCGCGCCTTCCTCGCGTTCACGCTCGCCTACTCGTCCTGGCTGCTCTCCTACAACCAGCTCTACCTCGCGCTCCCCGTCGAGCTCGACCGCGTCGGGCTGGCGGGGCTCCTGGGCGGGCTGTTCGTGGTCTCGGCGGTGATGGTCGTGCTCGGGCAGCTCCCGCTCGCCGAGCTCGTGCGCCGCCGGGTCGGCACGCGCGCGCTGCCGATCGGGTTCGCGGTGCTGGCGCTCGCGTTCCTCGCCACCGCCGCGCTCGTCGCCGTCGACGCGCCCGGCCCGGTGCCCGCCGTCGTCTTCGTCGTCACGCTGACGCTCGGCCAGATGACGGTCGTGCCGGTGGCCCAGGACGCCGTCGGGCGCCTCGCCGGCGAGCGCAGGCTCGGCGCGTACTTCGGCGTGCTCGCCTCCGCCGGCGGGCTGGCGGTGCTGGGTGGCAGCTCGCTGCTCGGGGCGCTGCTCGATGCCGGCGGCCCACCCGCTCTGCCCTGGGCCGTCACCGCGGCCCTCCCCCTCGCCAGCGCGATCGTCATGGGCGCCCTCGTGCGCCGCGTGCCGGCCCTGGCGCCCGAGATGGCTCTCACCGAGAGGAATCGCTCATGAGTCGCCGGCTGGCCGTCGTCCTCGCCGTACTCGGGCTCACCCTGGCCGGGTGCTTCAGCGGGTCGGGAGGGGGTGAAGGTGACGGCCGCCTGCGCGTCGGCCTGTCCTTCCCACCGACCTCGGGCCTGTCGCCGTACGGCAACGAGGCCACGCTGGCGACGCGGCTCGGGGTCACCGAGCCGCTGGTGGTGCTCGACGGCGGGAGGCCGACCCCGGCGCTGGCCACGGCGTGGACCCAGGTCGACCCCCGCACCTGGCGCTTCACCCTGCGGCCCGGCGTGACGTTCCACGACGGCTCGCCGCTGACCCCGGACGCCGTCGCCGGGAGCCTCGTCCGCGCGGCCGCGGCCACCCCGGTGCCCCGGGCGCTCGCGTCACTGGCCGACGCCGGGCGCCCGGACACGCAGCGAAGCGGAGCTGGACCATCCACCCCGGACACGCAGCGAAGCGGAGCTGGACCATCGGTTCTGTCCGCGCGCGCCGACGGCGACGGCGTCCTCGTCACCACGGCCGGGCCGGACCCGGTCCTGCCCCAGCGCCTGGCCTCGCCCGAGCTGGTGATCCTCGCGCCGAACGCCTACGCCGACCCGACCCGGCCGAGCCCGGTGCGCGCCGGGACCGGTCCCTTCGTGCTCGAGCGGGTCGACGGCTCGACCGGCGCGGCCCTGGCCTCGAACCCGTCGTACTGGCGGGGGCCGGTCGCCGCTCCGGGCATCGACGCCCGGTTCCTCGCCGACGGCACCGCCCGCACGAACGCGCTGCGCTCCGGCGAGCTCGACGTGGCCGAGGCCATCCCGGTCTCGCAGGTCCCGACGATCACGCCGCCCCAGCAGGTGGTCGGTGTCCCGCTGCCGCGCAGCGTCGCCGTCTACCTCGACCAGCGCTCGCCGGTGTTCGCCGACCCCGCGGTGCGGGCCGCCGTGCGGAGCGCGATCGCCCCGATCGACGTCGCCGGCACGATCTACGAGGGCCGCGCCGACGCCGCGGCTGGTCTCTTCGGGCCGGCGACGCCGTGGGCCGTCTCTCCTGGCGCGCGGCCGCCGCACCCCGTCGCCGCGCCCGGTCCCGTCGCCGGCCAGCGCATCCGGCTCGCGACGTACTCCGACCGTGCCGAGCTGCCCGAGGTCGCCGCGGCCGACGCCGACGCGCTGCGCCGCGCCGGCTTCGTCGTCGACGTCACCGTGCTCGAGAGCTCGGCGTTCGAGGCGCAGCTGGGCACGGGCGCCTTCGACGCCATGATCATCAGCCGCTCGCAGCAGCTCGACACCGGCGACCCCGTCGGCTACCTGGCCAGCGACTTCTCCTGCGCCGGCGGCTACAACCAGGCCCGCTACTGCGACCCGGGCACCGACGCGCTCCTCGCGTCCGCCGGCGCGACCAGCGACGTCGAAGCGCGCCGCCGCGCCGCGCTCGAGGTCGAGGGCCGGGTGCTGTCGGCCGACGCGGTGATCCCGCACGTCACCGAGCGGGCGCGCGTCGGCGTCGCGGGCGGCGTCACCGGTGTCGCCGAGGACCCCGACGAGCAGTTCCTCATCACCCACGAAACCCGCCGCGGATGAGGGGGCCCGGTACGAGCGATGCGGCATCGCTGGCGTCCCAGGCCAGGATCACCACATGCTCGCCGGCGCGACACGCCGGGCGGCGCGCGTGACGACCGCCCGGCGGCTGCTGCCCCTGGCCACCGGCGCGGTCGCGGTGCTCGTGCTGACGGTCGTCGTCGCCGCCCTGCCGTGGCTGTGGGACGAGGATCCCGCTGCGAGCGTGCTGCGCGTGCGCTACCCCGAGCGCGGCATCGACCCGGGCGCGCTCGAGGCCCTGCGCGCCGAGCTGGACCTGCCCGCCGACCCCGTCACCGGGGCGCTCGGCTGGCTCGGCGGGGTGCTGACCGGCGACCTCGGCACCTCGTGGGTGTCCCGCGCGCCGGTCGGGCCGTCGGTGGCCGGGTCGCTCGGGGTGTCGCTGACGCTCGCCGTGAGCGCCGTCGTCGTCGCCGCCCTGGCAGCGGTCGCCCTGCTCGCCCCCGGCGTGTGGCGGGCGGCCCGTCGCGGGGCGTCGGACACCGGCCGGGGCGGCGCGGTCACCGCGTCCGTGCTCGGCGCGGTGCCCGAGATCGTGCTCGGTGCGGTGCTCGTCGCCGTGGTCGCGGTCGGCTGGGGCCTGCTGCCGAGCACCGGGTTCACCGGTCCCGCCAACCTGGTGCTGCCCGCGCTCGCGCTCGGCCTGCCGGCGGGCGGGCTGCTGGCGCGGATGCTGTCGTCGGCGGCCGAGTCGGCGCTGGCCGAGGGGTGGGTCCGGACCTGGCGCTCGTGGGGCACGCCGCCGGCCACGGTCGCGCTCGGGGTCGCCCGCCGCGCCGTGGCCACCGCGACGCCGCAGATCGCGCTGCTCGTCGTCGGGCTGCTCGGCAGCGCCGTGGCCGTCGAGCAGCTCTTCGGCATCCCCGGCATCGGGTCGGCGGCGCTCGACGCCGTGCTCGCCCAGGACCTGCCCGTCGCGCAGGCGGCGGTGATGCTGCTGGTCCTGCTCGGGCTCGTGCTCGGCGGGGTCGGCGTGCTGGCGCACCGCGCGCTGCTCGGGCCCGCACGCACGGGCGGCGAGCTGCCGACCGGGGTCCCGCTCCCGACCGGCCGGACCGGGCGCTGGGCACCCTGGGCCGCGGCGGGCGTGCTCGCCGTGGTCGTCCTGGCGGGCCTCCCCAGGGATGGCGGCACGACCGGACGTCGCCTCGCCCCGCCCTCGTGGTCCGCGCCGCTGGGCACCGACGCGGTGGGCCGCGACCTGTGGGCCCGGGTCGCGCAGGGCGCGCTGCTGACCGTCGGGACCGCGGTCGCCGTGACGGCGGTCTGCCTGGTGATCGGGCTGCTGGTCGGGGTCGGCGGACGCTCGGCGCGGGCCGGGGCGGCGGACGTCGTCAACGCGCTGCCACCGGTGGTCGTCGGGCTGATCATCGCCGCGATCGCCGGGCCGGGGCTGCTCGGGGCGGCGACCGCGGTCGTCGCGGTCGGATGGGTGCCGCTGGCGGTGCACGCGCGGACCCTCGCGACCGAGGCGCGCGCGTCGGGGTACGTCCGCGCGGCCGTGCTGGCCGGGGCGACGCCGTGGCGGATCGCGAGGCGCCACGTGCTGCCCGCGGTCGTCGGGCCGGTGACGCGCCACGGGCTGGCGCGCGTCCCGCACGCCGCGCTCGGCATCGCCGCGCTGAGCTTCCTCGGGCTCGGCGCGGCCCCGGACTCGTCCGAGTGGGGCGCGGTGCTCGCCGACTCCCTCGACTACGTCGAGCGGGCACCCTGGACGATCCTGGCGCCCACGGTCGGGCTGGCGCTGCTCGCCGTCGTCGTGGCCCTCGTGCGCGAGACCCGGGCGAGCAGCTAGGAAGGCGACCGTGCGTCTGCACCTGCTCGCCCACGCCCCCACCGTCGCCGCCCGCGCGGCGCGCTTCCCCACCGACGAGCCGCTCGACGCCGGGGGACGCCGCGCCGCGGCGCTGCGGGGCCTGGCCACCCCGGAACACCTCTGGTGCGCGCCCTCGACCCGCTGCCGGGAGACCGCCTCGCTCGCCCTGCCGGAGCAGGAGATCGACGGCGACGCCCCCGCCGGCCCGCACCCCGGCGACTGGGCCGGGCGCTCGCCGGCCGACCTCGTCGCCGAGGACCCCGCGGGCCTCCAGGCCTGGATGACCGACCCCGACGCCGCGCCGCCCGGCGGGGAGTCGCTGGCGGCGCTCGTCGTGCGCGTCGGGGCCTGGATGGACGCGCTGCCCCGCGAGGATCGGACCGTCGGCCTCGCGATCGTCGACCCGCCCGTCGTGCGCGCCGCGATCGCCCACGCCCTGGGGGCCGGACCCGCCGCGGCCTGGCGCGTCGACGTCGCACCGTTGACCCTCGCCGTGCTGACCGGCGGCGGGGGCCGCTGGAACCTGCGGTCGTTGCAGACCGACCAGCGTTCCGCGGCGTGCCACTGATGCACCTGGCCCTCGCGTCGGTCCGTCCCACCCAGGCGTGACCTCGGCGGTCATCGGGCCGCGCACGGCGGCCTGAGCACCCCGGCCGGAGATCCGAGCGCACCATGCACCCCGACGCGGCGGCGGGTCCAGGCCACGGAACGTCGCGACGGGCGTGCGGGTGGACCTCCTCGAGATCCGCTACCGGCGCCGCACCAGGTACGTGTCCATGAGCCAGCCCTTGCGCTCCCGGTGCTCGGCGCGGGCGGCGAGGATCTCGGCGCGGACGTCGCCCACCCGCCCCGCGATCAGGACCTCGTCCGGGGTCCCGACGTAGGCGCCCCAGTAGACGATGGCGTCGTCGGGCAGGTGGTCGAGGCCGTGGTGCGCGGCGCTGTCGAGCATGACGACGAGGTCGGCCTCGCCGGAGTCGACGCTGTCGTCGAGCACCCGGCGGGCGGGCGTGATCGTCGCGGCGCGGGCGGTGCGGGTGAGCGTCGTGCGATGCGCCGCGGCCAGCACCGACGGCGCCCCCAGCCCGGGCACGACGCGCCAGTCGAGCGCGACCCGCCCGCGGGCGTCGAGGCGGTGCAGCATCTCGACGGTGCCGTCGTAGATCGCCGGGTCGCCCCAGACGAGCAGGGCGCACGAGCCGCCGTCGGGCACCTCGTCGAGCAGGGTCTGCTCGTAGAGCGCGGCCCGCTCGTCGCGCCAGCGCTCGGTGGCGCCCTCGTAGTCGGGGGACTTCCGGTCGCGGACGGCGTCGTCGCGCTCGACGACCCGGGCCTGCGGCGCGAAGCGCTCGACGATCTTCGCCCGGATGGCGGTGAGCTCGTCGGCGGGGCCGGGCTTGTGCAGCAGGACCACGACGTCCACCCCGCCGAGCGCGTCGACCGCGTCGAGGGTCAGCTGCCCCGGGTCGCCCAGCCCGATCCCCACCACCTGCACGGTTCGCACGGGGAGGCACGGTCTCACGAGCGGCGGTCCGTACCGGCACACCGCCATTCACGTCACACGCCGTCGTCCGGACGCAACCACCCTGCAACAGACCCTTGCTGGACTCGCGAGATGCCTCTCCCCGTCCATGACGCCCACCGCCACCTCGGGGTACTGCCGGCCTACCCCTTCTACGGAGGCCCGCCGGTCAACCCGGACATCACGGCCCGCGCGACGATCGGCGAGCTGCGCGCCGACCTGGACGCCGAGGGCACGGAGCTCGCCGTGGCCATCCCCAACTACGGCGTCCCGGATGCGAGCGCCTCCTTCGCGCTCAACGAGCTCTGCCTGGAGGCCGCCCAGAAGGACCCGCGGATCCGCGCCGGCATCTGGGCCTCGCCGCGCGCCCAGGACGCGGAGATGACCGCGAAGGCCGTCGCGCTGGCCGCCGAGCCCGAGGTCCGGGTCATCAAGATCAGTTTCCTGCTCGGCGGCCGCGCGAGCGACCCCGACTGCCGCCCCCAGCTCGACGCGATCTTCGCCGCCGCCCGCGAGCACGGCCGCGTCGTCCACGTGCACACCTCGCCGGGGGCGGCGTCGGACATCGACGAGGTCGGCGAGCTCGTCGAGCGCTACGCCGACGACGTGAAGCTGCACCTCGTGCACCTGGGCGGCGGGATGAGCGGGCACATCAAGCTGGTCGGCGGGCGGTTCTTCGACTGGATCTCCGCGGGCAAGCAGGTCTACACCGACACCAGCTGGGCGATCGGGTTCGCGCCCCGCTGGCTCGCCGCCGAGATCGAGCGACGCGGGATCGGGCACGACCGCGTGCTGTTCGCCAGCGACGAACCGTGGGGTGACCGGGCCGGCGAACTCGCCCGCATGGCCGAGGCGATGGGCGACGGCGAGCTGGGGCGGCTCACGCTCGCCGGCAACGCCGAGGAGCTCTACGCCTGACTTCGCCGCCTTCGCAAAGTGAGCACGGTCCGTGACTCGATCTGGCCCTCGGTGAGCGTCGACGGCGGCACGCGCCCGCGGGAGGCTCGCCGGCGAGAGCGAGCACGCCGACGGGAACGGAGTCACCGGTGATCGAGCACGAGGTCCGCGTCCACGCCAGCGCGGAGGGACTCGAGCGCGTCGACCAGCTGGCCTGGAAGATCGCCGAGGTCGCCGCCGAGCGGGTCGCGGTGGAGCCCGACGTGGCCGACATGGTGGTCAACCGGGTCATCGACGACCTCGCCGTCGCGGCCGCGTCGCTGGGTCGCCGCGCCCCCGGCACCGCGCGCGACCAGGCCCTGCGCCACCGGGCGACTCCCGGGGCGGCGGTCTGGGGCACGACGGCGTCCGTCTCGCCGGAGTGGGCGGCGTGGGCGAACGGGACGGCCGTGCGCGAGCTCGACTTCCACGACACGTTCCTGGCCGCCGACTACTCCCACCCCGGCGACAACATCCCCCCGCTGCTCGCCGTCGCCCAGCACGCCGGGATCGGCGGCGCCGACCTGCTGGCCGGGATCGTCACCGCCTACGAGGTCCAGGTCGACCTGGTCCGCTCGATCTGCCTGCACCAGCACAAGATCGACCACGTCGCCCACCTCGGCCCGTCGGTCGCCGCCGGCCTCGGCACGATGCTGGGCCTCGACGCGGAGACGATCTGGGGCGCCGTGGGACAGGCGCTGCACACCACGACGGCGACACGGCAGTCGCGCAAGGGCGAGATCTCGAGCTGGAAGGCCTTCGCACCGGCCTTCGCGGGCAAGGTGGCGATCGAGGCGGTGGACCGCGCGATGCGCGGCGAGGGCGCTCCCAACCCGATCTACGAGGGCGAGGACGGGGTCATCGCCTGGATGCTGGACGGACCGAAGGCGACCTACACGGTGCCTCTGCCCGGCCCGGGGGAGGCCCGGCGCGGGATCCTCGACACCTTCACCAAGGAGCACTCGGCGGAGTACCAGAGCCAGGCGCTCATCGACCTCGCCCGGCGGCTGCGCGAGCGCATCGACGTGGACAAGATCCGCGACGTCCGCATCGAGACCAGCCACCACACGCACCACGTGATCGGTTCCGGCGCGAACGACCCGCAGAAGTACGACCCGCAGGCCAGCCGCGAGACACTCGACCACTCGATCCCCTACATCGTCGCCGTGGCCCTGCAGGACGGGACATGGCACCACGAGCGCTCCTACGCCCCCGAGCGGGCCGCGCGCCCCGACACCGTCGCGCTCTGGCGGCGGGTCCACACCGTGGAGGACCCGCGCTGGACCGAGGCCTACCACCGTGCCGAGCCGGAGTTCGGCGGGCGCGTGGTGATCACCCTCGAGGACGGGACCGAGGTCGCCGACGAGCTCGGTGTCGCCGACGCTCACCCGCGGGGTGCGCGTCCTTTCGCCCGCGAGCAGTACGTCGCGAAGTTCCGGACCCTGTCCGAGGGCGTGCTGATCGACCGTGAGCAGCAGCGCGTGCTCGACCTGGCGAACCGCCTCGGGGAGCTCGATGCCGCGGAGGTCCGGGCGCTCACGCTCGTGGCGGCCGACGAGCTGCCCACCGGACCGTCCGGACTCTTCTGAGGAGCACCCGTGCTGCACACCACGACCACGGCCTCGCAGCGCCGGAAGGCCTTCCGCGCCGGCCTCGCCTCCGACACCCTCCAGCGCCTGCCCGGCGCCCCGAATCCCCTCGGCGCGCGCATGATCGCCGAGGCGGGCTTCGAGGGCGTGTACGTCTCGGGAGCGGTCGTCTCGGCCGACCTCGCGCTACCCGACGTCGGGCTGACGACGCTGACCGAGGTCGCCGGGAGGGCCGGCCAGATCGCCCGCGTCACCGACCTGCCCACGCTCGTCGACGCCGACACCGGCTTCGGCGAACCCCTCTCCGTGGCCCGCACGACGCAGGTCCTGGAGGACGCCGGCGTCGCGGGCTGTCACGTCGAGGACCAGGAGAACCCGAAGCGCTGCGGCCACCTCGCGGGCAAGTCGCTGCGCACCACCGAGTCGATGGTCCGGACGGTCACCGCCGCGGTGGACGCGCGCCGGGATCCCGACTTCGTCGTCTGCGCCCGCACCGACGCGGCCGCGGTCGACGGTCTGGACGCCGCGATCGACCGGGCGAAGGCGTACGTCGACGCCGGGGCCGACATGATCTTCGCGGAGGCACTGCGCGGCCCGGCGGAGTTCGAGCGGTTCCGCGCCGCGGTCGACGTCCCGCTGCTCGCGAACATGACGGAGTTCGGGCGCAGCGAGCTGCTGACTGCGAAGCAGCTCACGGATCTCGGCGTCGACGTCGTCATCTACCCCGTCACCCTCCTGCGCCTGGCCATGGGCGCCGTCGCCGACGGGCTGGCCACGCTCGCCGCCGAGGGCACCCAGGCCGGGCTCCTCGAGCGCATGCAGACCCGCGACCAGCTCTACGCGGTCCTCGACTACGACGCCTACGCGTCCTTCGACGACTCCGTCGCCGGCTTCCGCACCAGCTGACCACGGTCACCCAGCACGCCGCGGGCCCCGGGGGCCGGTGGCGCGACCACCCCTGCCCGGAGGACCCCCATGACCACTCCCGACATCCATCGCGGTCTCGCCGGCGTCCTGGTCGACGAGACCACCGTCTCCCACGTCGACCAGGACGCCAACGCCCTTCTGTACCGGGGTTACCCGGTGACCGAGCTCGCCGAGCGCTGCTCGTTCGAACAGGTGGCACAGCTGTTGTGGACCGGCGAGCTCCCCGACGCCGCCGCCGACGCCTCCTTCGCCCAGCGCGAACGGTCCCGGCGTCACCTGGGCCGTTCCCTGACCGGGGTGCTCGACCGGATGCCGGCCGACTGTCATCCCATGGACGTCCTGCGCACCGCGGTCAGCCAGCTCGGCGCCGACGACGAGGCCGAGGACACCCGCACCGAAGCGGCCCAGCGGGCGCAGGCCCTGGCGCTGACCGCGGCCCTACCCACCGTCACGGCGCGGGAGGTCCGTCGTCGCCGGGGACTCGACCCGGTCGCGCCCCGTGACGATCTCGGGCTGGTGGCGAACTTCCTGTGGATGTGCACCGGACGCGAGCCCGACCCCGTCGCCGCCCGGGCGATGGAGCAGTCGCTGATCCTCTACGCGGAGCACGGATTCAACGCCTCGACCTTCACCGCCCGGGTCGTCGTCTCGACCCACTCCGATCTCTACAGCGCCGTGACAGCGGCGATCGGTGCGCTGAAGGGCCCGTTGCACGGTGGAGCGAACGAGGCCGTCATGGGGATGTTCGACGAGATTCGCAGCGTCGACGAGGCCCACGCATGGGTCGACCGCGCCCTCGCCGAGAAGCGCACGATCTACGGGTTCGGCCACCGCGTCTACAAGAACGGCGACTCGCGCGTCCCGACGATGGAGGCCGCGCTCGAGACCCTGGTCGACCAGGCGGCGCCCGACGCCGTACGCATGATGGAGACCTACCACGTCGTCGCCGACCGGGTTCTCCAGGCCAAGAACCTCTACCCGAACCTCGACTACCCGTCCGGTCCGGCCTACCGCCTGCTCGGGTTCGACACCCCGATGTTCACCCCGCTGTTCGTGCTCGGCCGCATCACCGGGTGGTCCGCGCACATCGCCGAGCAGATCGCCCACAACCGGCTCATCCGGCCCTCGGCCACCTACGTCGGCGCCGAGCGCCGATCGGTGCCGGTCGGTGTGTGAGGGCCCGTCACGCGCCCGGCCGCACCAGCGTGTGGCCCCGGGCGCGCCCGGCGAGGACGTCGTCCAGTGCCTCGTCGAGCCCGTCCAGCCCGACCTCGCGGGCTCCGATGGCCTCGAGTCCCCGGGGCCGCAGGTCGCCGGCGATCCGCTCCCAGACGCGGGCGCGCTCGGCGATCGGCACCTGCACCGAGTCGATCCCGATGAGGGAGACGTCGCGCAGGATGAACGGCAGGACCGTGGTGGACAGCCCGACGCCGCCGGTGTTGCCGCTGGCCGCGACCGCCCCGCCGTGGCGCAGCGTGCGCAGGACGTAGGCGAGCGTCGTCCCGCCGACACAGTCGACCGCGCCCGCCCATCGCTGCGACTCGAGCGGTTTGCCCTCACCCGAGGTCTCCGCACGGTCGATCACGTCGGTGGCGCCGAGGTCGCGCAACCAGTCGGCGGCGGAGGCCTTGCCGGTGGAGGCGACGACCTCGTGACCCAGGCCGGCGAGCATCGAGACCGCGGTGCTACCGACCCCGCCGGTCGCGCCGGTGACCAGGACGGGACCGTCGCCGGGGGCGAGGCCTCGGTCGACGAGTCGGGCGACGGACAGCGCGGCCGTGAACCCCGCCGTGCCGAGGGTCATCGCCGCCCGGGCGTCCAGCCCGGCCGGCATCGGCACGACCCAGTCGGCCGGTACACGCGCGTACTCGGCGAAGCCCCCGTGGTGGGCGACGCCGAGGTCGTAGCCGTGCACGATCACCGGCGACCCCGGCGACCAGTCGGCGGCGTCCGACGCGACGACCTCACCGGCGAGGTCGACGCCGGGGATCAGCGGGGAGATCCGCGCGACCTTGCCCTTCGCGGTGGTGGCCAGGCCGTCCTTGTAGTTCACACCGGAGTAGGCGACGCGGACGGTGACCTCGCCGGGACCGAGGTCGTCCGGGCCGAGGGTGCGCACCTCTCGGACGATCTCGCCCTCGACCTCCCCGGACTTCTCGGCGACGAACGCGGACAGCGACGACGGCAGTGACACGGGCGTCTCCTCAGAGGTCGGGGTCAGCGCCCGGTGAAGGAGGGCGAGCGCTTGGACAGGAAGGCTGTCATTCCCTCGGACTGGTCGCTCGTCGCGAACAACGAGTGGAAGAGGCGACGCTCGCCACGGACGCCCTCCGCGAGAGTGGTCTCGAAGGCGCGGTCGACCGCCTCGGCGGCGGCTCGCGTCGCGATCGGCGACATCGCGGCGATGGTGGCCGCGAGGTCGAGTGCTCGCTCGAGGAGCTCGGCCGCGGGCACCACACGGCTGACCAGCCCGCAGCGCTCGGCCTCGTCCGCGTCCATGGTCCGCCCGGTCAGGCACAGGTCCATCGCCTTGGCCTTGCCGACCGCGCGTGTCAGGCGCTGGGAGCCACCGATCCCGGGGATGACCCCGAGCTTGAT
Organism: Actinomycetospora sp. 2LY8.5; assembly: GCF_057180585.1. NCBI lineage: Bacteria > Bacillati > Actinomycetota > Actinomycetes > Pseudonocardiales > Pseudonocardiaceae > Actinomycetospora > Actinomycetospora sp. 2LY8.5. The sequence continues at coordinate 9,841 of NZ_JBXUHE010000067.1, read as the reverse complement.
CTCGGGCTGCCCGAACACCGCGGTGTCCGCGGCCACGAGCACGTCGCACAGCATCGCGAGCTCGCACCCGCCGCCGAGCGCGTAGCCGGCGACGGCGGCGACCAGCGGGGTGCGGACGCGGGTCAGCGCGTCCCAGCCCGCGAACAGGTCCTCGACGAACGCGTCGGCGAACTCGGTGGAGACCATCTCGGCGATGTCCGCCCCGGCGGCGAAGGCGCGCTCGGAGCCGGTGATCACGATCGCGCCGATCGCCGGATCTCGGTCCATCTCCTCGGCGGCGGCGACGAGCTCTGTCATCACCGTGCGGTTGAGCGCGTTCAGCGCCTTCGGGCGGTCGATCCGAATCTGACCGACGCCGCTGGCGGGCCGGGAGATCTCGATCGTCGCAGCCTCGAACCTCGGAGCCTCGCTCATCGGGTCTTCGCACTCCGTTCGCGGATGTCGTGGATGATCGCCGAGAAGTCGCGGCCCGGCCCGTCGTGCTCCAGGAACCGGGCGTAGAGCTCCGCCGCCGTCCGGCCGATCGTGGTGTCGACGCCGTGCTCGGTCGCGGCCGTCATGGCCAGACCGAGGTCCTTGTGCATGAGCCCGGTGGCGAAGCCGGGGGTGTAGTCCCGGTTGGCCGGGCTCGTCGGCACCGGCCCGGGCACGGGACAGTTCGTGGACAGCGCCCAGCACTGGCCGGAGGCGTTCGCGGCGACGTCGAAGAGCGCCTGGTGGTCGAGCCCGAGCGCCTCGCCGAGCACGAACGCCTCGCTCACGGCGACCATGGTGGAGGCGAGCACCATGTTGTTGCAGATCTTCGCGGCCTGCCCGGCTCCGGGGTCGCCGCAGTGGACGACGCGCTTGCCCATGACGTCGAGGACCGGTCGAGCCGCCTCCACGGCCTCGGCGGTGCCGCCGGCCATGAAGGTCAGCGTCCCGGCCTCCGCACCCACGACCCCACCGGACACCGGCGCGTCCACGCTGCGGTGCCCGGCCGCGTCGGCCCGCGCGTGCGCCGAGCGGGACGACGTGACGTCGATGGTGGAGCAGTCGACAAACAGCGTGCCGGGCCGGGCCGCGGCGACCATCCCCCCGGCGCGCCCGCCGCCGTGGTCGGGGTCGCCGTAGCAGTCGAGGACGTGCTGGGCGCCGGGCAGCATGGTGATCACGACGTCGACGTGGGCGACCGCCTCGGCCCCGGAGCCGGCGACGGCGATGCCCTGCTCCCGGGCGGCGTCGGTCGCCGCGGGGACGACGTCGAACGCGGTGACCTCGTGGCCCGCGCCGACCAGGTTCACGGCCATCGGCAGGCCCATCCGGCCCAGACCGATGAAAGCGACGGCGGTCATGTGCGCCCTCCCGTGGACAGGCCGAGCTCCTCGGAGCCCAGCGAGGTGAAGTAGCGATCGACCTCGGCGGGGTCGACGGCGTCGAAGGCCGACGGTGTCCACCGCGGGTTGCGGTCCTTGTCGACGACCAGGGCGCGGATGCCCTCGACCATGTCCGGCGCGGAGAAGCAACGCGTCGACACCCGGAACTCCTGGTCCAGGGCGGATTCCAACGAGTCCAGCGCCCGGGCCCGCCGGACCGCCTCCAGGGCGACCGCGACGGCCGTCGGCGAGTGGCGTCCGATGTCCTTGGCGGCCGGGGCCGCCAGGGAGTGGTCGCTGCGCTCGAGGCGACGCAAGACCTCGGCGGGACCCTCGGCGCCCGCATAGCATGGGTCGGCCCACGGCCGGTGGTGCTCGAGCCGGCCGTCGGGCGACGCCTCGGCCACCGCGGAGACCACCGCGGACACGGCGTCGGACAAGTGCTCGGTGACCGCGAGGTCGGCCAGCGCGCCGTGGAGGGCCGCCAGGCGCGCGCGCGGCACGTACCAGTCCGCCAGCCCGAGCCCGATCGCGTCGCCCGCGTCGAGGCGCGCGGCGGTCAGGGCGGCGTGGACGCCGAGCTCACCGGGTGCGCGGGCGAGCAGCCAGGTCCCGCCGACGTCGGGGACGAAGCCGATCCCGACCTCGGGCATGCCGACGACGCTCGTCTCGGTCACCACGCGATGGCTCGCGTGGCCGGAGATGCCGACCCCGCCGCCCATGACCGTGCCGTCCATGACGGCCACCGTCGGCTTCGGGTACCGCGCCAGGGCGGCGTTGAGCCTGTACTCGTCGCGCCAGAAGTCGAGGGTGCGACGTGTTCCCGCGCGGATGTCGTCATGGATGGAGCGGATGTCGCCGCCGGCGCACAGACCACGGTCCCCGGCCCCGCTGATGGTGACCAGCCCGACGCCGTCGTCCGTGGCCCAGTCGTCCAGGGCGTCCTGGATACGGCGGACCATGTCGTGGGTGAGCGCGTTGAGCGCCCTCGGCCGGTTGAGGACGATCCGCCCGACGGAGCGGACGCGGTCGATCAGGACATCGGTCATCGTTCGGCTCCCAGGAGCGCGCGCGAGACGATCACGCGCATGATCTCGTTGGTGCCCTCGAGGATCTGGTGGACCCGCAGGTCGCGAACGATCTTCTCGAGGCCGTACTCGGACAGGTATCCGTAGCCGCCGTGGCACTGCAGGGCCCGGTTCGCGACGTCGAACGCCGTGTCCGTGGCGAGCTGCTTCGCGGCCGCGCAGCGCGCGGTCGCGTCGTCGTCGCCGCGGTCGCGGGCGCGCGCCGCGCGCCACAGCAGCAGCCGGGCGGCCTCGAGCTCGGTGTCCATGTCGGCGACACGGAAGCGCAGGGCCTGGTGCTGGCTCAGGGGGCGGCCGAACGCCGCCCGTTCCGTGAGGTGCGCGACGGTCTTCGTCAGCGCCGCCTGAGCACCCCCGAGCGAGCAGGCCGCGATGTTGAGGCGACCCCCGTCCAGCCCGGACAGGGCGATGCGCAGGCCGTCGCCCTCGGCGCCGAGTCGGTCGACCGCGCCGACCCGTACGCCGTCGAGGACGACCTGGCGGGTCGGCTGGGCGTTCCACCCCATCTTGTGCTCGTTCGGCCCGAACTCCAGGCCCTCGGCGTTGCCGGGGACGAGGAACGCGCTGATGCCGCGGGCACCTCCCTGCCCGGTGCGCGCGAACACCACGTACAGGCCCGCGGAACCGGCCCCGGAGATGAACTGCTTGACCCCGCGCAGGACGTAGACCTCCCCGTCACGGGACGCGGTCGTCCGCAACGCAGCGGCGTCCGAACCGGCGTCGGGCTCGGTGAGGCAGTAGCTCGCGAGCGTGTCCATCGAGCACAGGCCCGGCAGCCAGGTGGCGCGTTGCTCGGCCGAGCCGTACCGATCGACCATCCAGGCCGCCATGTTGTGGATCGAGAGGTAGGCCGCGATCGTCGGGCATCCGGTCGAGAGCGCCTCGAAGACCAGTACGGCGTCGGCGCGCGCGAGGCCCGCCCCGCCGGAGCCCTCGGAGACGTAGACGCCGCCGAGACCGAGCTCCGCGGCCTTGCGCAGCACGTCGACGGGAAAGTGCTTGTCACGGTCCCAGCCCAGCGCGTGCGGAGCGAGGTGCTCGTCGGCGAACTCCCCGGCGACCTCGACGAGCGAGCGCTGCTCGTCGGAGAGCTCGACGTCTGACGAGGTGGTGCCGGCGAGGACGGTCATCGTCGCTCAGCCCATCGTCGGGATGACGAAGCTGGAGCCCTCGCGCACACCCGACGGCCACCGCGACGTCACCGTCTTGGTCTTCGTGTAGAAGCGGAACGCGTCGGGCCCGTGCTGGTTGAGATCGCCGAAGCCCGAGTTCTTCCAGCCACCGAAAGTGTGGTAACCGACGGGCACCGGAATGGGAACGTTGACGCCGACCATTCCCGTGTTCACCCGGGACACGAACTCCCGGGCGGCGTCCCCGTCGCGCGTGAATACCGCGACGCCGTTGCCGAACTCGTGCTCGCTGGGCAGCGCGAGGGCCTGTTCGTAACCCGCGGCGCGGACGACGGACAGGACGGGACCGAAGATCTCCTCGCGATAGACGGACATGTCGGTACCGACCCGGTCGAACAGTGATCCGCCGAGGAAGAACCCCGACTCGTGGCCGGGAACGACCAGACCGCGACCGTCGACGACGAGCTCGGCGCCCTCGGCGACCCCCGCCTCGAGATAGGACACGACGCGGTCACGGGCCGCCGCGGTGACCATCGGACCGAGGTCCGCCGAATCGTCGGTCGACGGCCCGACCCGCAGCGTGCGGGTGCGCTCGGCGAGGCGCTCGACCAGCGCGTCGGCCGTGTCCTCCCCGACCGGGACGGCCACCGAGACCGCCATGCAACGCTCCCCCGCCGACCCGTAGGCCGCCCCGACGAGCGCGTCGACCGCCTGGTCGAGGTCGGCGTCGGGCAGGACCACGGCATGGTTCTTGGCCCCGCCGAAGCACTGCGCCCGCTTCCCGTGCGCGGTGGCCGTCGCGTAGATGTACTGCGCGATCGGAGTGGAGCCGACGAAGCCGACCGCGGCGACACGCGGGTCGGTGAGGAGGGTGTCCACCGCCTCCTTGTCACCGTTGACCACGTTGAGCACGCCCGGCGGGAGCCCCGCCTCGACGAACAGCTCGGCGATCCGCAGCGGGACGGAGGGATCACGCTCGGAGGGCTTGAGCACGACGGCGTTCCCGCAGGCGAGCGCGGGCGCGATCTTCCAGAGCGGGATCATCGCCGGGAAGTTGAACGGGGTGATGGCGGCGACGACGCCCAGCGGCTGCCGCAGTGAGTACACGTCGATGCCCGGACCCGCGTCGGCCGTGAACTCGCCCTTGAGCAGGTGCGGCGCGCCCGCGGCGAACTCGACGACGTCGAGTCCGCGCTGCAGGTCACCGCGGGCGTCGGGCAGCGTCTTCCCGTGCTCCGCCGAGAGCATCGCCGCCAGCGACTCGCTCTCGGCGCCGGCGAGCGCGAGGAACCGCAGCAGCACCCGCGCCCGTCGTTGCGGGTTCCACGCCGCCCACTCCCGCTGGGCCGCGGCCGCGTCGGACACGGCGGCCCCGACCTCGGCCGCCGACGCCAGCGCGACGGTGGCCGACACCGCACCCGCGGTGGGATCGAAGACGTCGGATGTCCGACCGGACTCACCGGGCAGCCGCTTGCCGGCAACGAAATGACCCAGCGATTCGAGCATGGGCGATCACCTTTTCCCGCACGGAGAAGAATACTCGACCAGTCGGGACCGATACGGGCCGATCGAGATTTCGACGCAGTTCCTGATGACTCACGGCGAGCCTGTCATCCGGACAGTAGGACGTCAAACTACCTCACGTCGAGCGTCGTGGCGCGAGTCACCCGACATTCGGTCATGCGCCTGGAGAATTCTTCGCACACTTCACAGGAAACGATGATTCGCGTGGCAGGAATTGGCACCGTGCGAACGGGAGGGGTCACCGGACGCGCCAGGGGTCGGTCAGAAGTGGTTGGCGTCGACGCGCTCGGCGTCGAGCACGATGATGCCGTCGCGGTCGGCGACGAGGACGTCGCCGGGCCGGATCGCCACCCCGCCGAGCGCCAGGTCGACGTCGACGTCCCCGCGCCCGGTCTTGCTGCTGCGCTCCGGGCAGGCGCCCAGGGCCGCGACACCGAGGTCGGTCTCCTCCAGGACGGCGACGTCGCGCACCGCCCCGTTCACCACCACCCCGCTCCACCCGTTGGCGCGGGCCCGTTCGGCGAGCCGGTCACCGAGTAGCGCGCTGCGCAGCGATCCGTTGCCGTCGACCACGAGCACCGAGCCCATCCCCGGCCCGTCGACCAGCTGCCCGACCAGGGCGTTGTCGCGGTGGCACTTCACGGTGCGCACCGGGCCGCAGAACACGGCACGACCCCCGAAGGAGCGCAGCGGCAGGTCGAGCAGGCGCGCGTGGTCACCGTACCGGTCGCAGACGTCGGCGGTGCTCATCCCGCCGACCTCGGCGATCAGGCGGCTCACCGCCGCCGGGCGCATCGCGGGCCGGAAGGAAGTGACGCTCATGGGGTCCCCCCGTCGTCGGAGTAGTCGTGGAAGCCGCGAGCGGTCTTGCGCCCGAGCAGCCGGGCGTCGGTCATGCGGCACAGCAGCGGCGGCGGCGCGTACTGCGGCTCGGCGAACTCCGCGTACAGGGAGTCGGCGATCGCCTTGACCGTGTCGAGGCCGATCAGGTCGGCGAGCTCGAGCGGGCCCATCGGGTGGGCGCACCCGATGCGCATGCCGGCGTCGACGTCCCGGGCCGTCGCGACCCCCGACTCGACCATCCGGATCGCGCCCAGCAGGTAGGGCACCAGCAGGGCGTTGACGACGAAGCCGGCCCGGTCCGCGGAGCGCACGACGGTCTTGCCGAGCGTGGTCCCGACGAAGTCCTCGGCCCGGCCGCGCACCTCGGTGGCGGTGAGCAGCGAGCTGATCACCTCGGTCAGCCCCATGACGGGCACGGGGTTGAAGAAGTGCATCCCGACGACGTGCGAGGCCCGGTCGGTCGCCGTGGCGAGCCGCATGATCGGGATCGAGGACGTGTTGGAGGCGAGGATCGCCGCCGGGTCGGTGACGACCTTGTCCAGCGTCGCGAACACCTCGGCCTTGACCCCCTCGTCCTCCACGACCGCCTCGATCACGAGCCCGCGGTCGGCGAGGTCACCGAGGTCGGAGGAGACACCGAGACGCACCAGCGCGCCGTCCCGTTCCTCGTTCGTGATCTTGCCGCGGCGCACGGCGCGGTCCAGCGAGCGCTGGACCCGCCGGCGCGCGTCCTCGGCGGCGCCCGGGTCGCGCTCGACGACGACCACGTCGCACCCGGCCCGGGCGCAGACCTCGGCGATCCCCGACCCCATGAGCCCGCCTCCGACGACGCCGACCCGCCCGAGCGCGCTCACGAGAACTGCTCCGACTCGGTGGACCCGCGCAGCGAGGTCGTCTCGGACGCCGGGTCGACCGCGGTCGCGACCAGGTCGAAGTACCCGGCGCCGACCTCGCGCTGGTGCTTCGTCGCCGTGTAACCGTCGGCCTCCGAGGCGAACTCGGCCTCCTGGAGGTCGACGTACGCGGCCATGTCGTTCTCGGCGTAGCCCTTGGCCAGCGTGAACATCGAGTGGTTGAGGGCGTGGAAGCCGGCCAGGGTGATGAACTGGAACGCATAGCCCATGGCCCCGAGCTCGCGCTGGAACTTCGCGATGTCGGAGTCGCCGAGGTGGCGACGCCAGTTGAACGACGGCGAGCAGTTGTAGGCGAGCTTCTGGCCCGGGTACTGCGCGTGCACCGCCTCGGCGAACCGCCGGGCCTCGTCGAGGTCGGGGGTGCCGGTCTCCATCCAGATGAGGTCGGCGTACGGGGCGTAGGCCAGCGCCCGGCTGATCGCCGAGTCCATCCCGTGGCGGATGCGGTGGAAGCCCTCGGCGGTCCGCTCCCCGGTGAGGAAGGGCCGGTCGCGCTCGTCGGCGTCGGTGGTCAGCAGGTTCGCCGCCAGCGCGTCGGTGCGCGCGACGATCAGCGTCGGCACCCCGGCGAGGTCGGCGGCCAAGCGCGCGGCGTTCAGCGACCGCACGTGCTGCGAGGTCGGGATCAGCACCTTCCCGCCCATGTGGCCGCACTTCTTCTCCGAGGCCAGCTGGTCTTCGAGGTGGATGCCCGCGGCACCCGCGGCGATCATCGAGCGGGTCAGCTCGAAGACGTTGAGGTGCCCGCCGAAGCCGGCCTCGGCGTCGGCGACGATCGGCACCAGCCAGTCGATCTCGCCCGTGCCGACGGTCGAGCTCCGCTGCGCTGCGTCTCCCGAGCCGGCCTCGCTCACGGCGATCCGGTCGGCGCGCAGCAGCGCGTTGTTGATGCGGCGCACGACGCTCGGCACCGAGTTCGCCGGGTAGAGGCTCTGGTCGGGGTAGGTTTCGCCGGCGAGGTTGGCGTCGGCGGCGACCTGCCAGCCCGACAGGTAGATCGCCTGCAGGCCCGCGCGCACCATCTGCACGGCCTGGCCGCCCGTCATGGCGCCCAGGGCGTGGACGTAGTCCTCACGGTCCAGCGCGGCCCAGAGCCGCTCGGCGCCGCGGCGGGCCAGCGTGTGCTCCTCGACGACGCTGCCCGACAGGCGCACCACGTCCTCGGCGGAATACGTGCGCTCGACACCGCGCCAGCGGGGATCGCTCGCCCACCGTCGGGCGAGCTCGGTGGCCTGGGGGTCGGTGCTCATGCGGTCCTCCTCGACGATCTCCTCGACGCCGTCCGAGCGCCGTGATCTCGACGCTGGCACCGCCGGGCGGGACCCGGCGAGCGCCACCGAGGGCCACATCCCGCGAAGGCCGAGGGCCCGATCTGCGAAGACGGCGAAGACGGCGCCGGCGGGAGTTCGCTACCGTCGATCCTGGTCAGTTGGGAGGGGCAGGTCGATGGCGAAGACCTTCGCAGGCGCCCGGTTGCGGCGCCTCCGCGAGGAGCACCGCCTGTCCCAGGTCGGGCTCGCCCGCCTGCTGGAGATCTCCCCCAGCTATCTCAACCAGATCGAGCACGACGCGCGCCCGCTGACCGTCCCCGTGCTCCTGCGGCTCAGTGAGACGTTCGGGGTCGACGCGGGCTTCTTCGCCGCGCGGGACACCGCCCGGCTCACCGCCGAGGTCCGCGAGGCCCTGATCGACGAACTCGACGACGGCCGCGTCGGCGGCAGCGAGGTGGCGGAGCTGGCGGAACGGATGCCGGCCGTCGCCCGCGCCCTCGTGGAGCTGCGGACCCGTCACGACCGGTTGCGCCAGGCCGTCGCCGGGGGCGCCGCCGAGCGCCCGCCGACCGCGCACGAGCAGGTCCGCGACTTCTTCTCCCGCCGGCGCAACCACATCGCGTCCCTGGACGACGCGGCCGAGGCGGTCGCCGCCGAGATCGGCGTCCGCGCCGGTGAGACGCGGGGCGCGCTCGTGCGCCGGCTGGCCGAACGCCACGGCGTCCGCGTCAGCGTCGGGGCCGACCACGCGGGCGACGACGAGCACGAGGAGCTGCACCGCTTCGACCCCGAGCACCGCGTGCTGCGCCTGGCCCCGCACCTGCGTCCCGGGCAGCGGGCGTTCCGGGTCGCCACGCAGATCGCCCAGCTCGAGCTCGAGGACCTCGTCGAGGCGGAGATCGCCGCCGCCGGCGCCGACGAGCTGGGCGACGACGCCACCCGCGGGCTGACCCGCATCGGTCTCGCCCACTACGCGGCCGCCGCGCTCGTGCTGCCCTACCGACCGTTCCACCGGGCCGCCGAGGACGCCGGCTACGACGTCGAGCGCCTCGCCGACCACTTCGGCGTCGGCGTCGAGACGATCTGCCACCGCCTGAGCACGCTGCAGCGCCCGTCGCTGCCCGGAGTGCCGTTCTCGTTCGTGCGGGTCGACCGCGCCGGCAACATGTCCAAGCGCCAGTCGGCCACCGGGTTCCACTTCTCGCGCTCGGGCGGCACCTGCCCGCTGTGGAACGTCTACGAGGCGTTCGCCTCACCGGGCCGGGTGCTCACCCAGATCGCCGAGATGCCCGACGGCCAGCGCTACTTCTGGATCGCGCGCACCGTGTCGCGCCGCCGGGGCGGCTGGAACAGCCCGACCAAGACGTTCGCCGTCGGTCTCGGTTGCGAGCTGCGGCACGCCGAGCGACTCGTCTACTCATCGGGCCTGGACCTGGCCGACCGGTCGACCACGGTCCCGATCGGCAGCGGCTGTCGCACCTGCGAGCGGCTCGGCTGCCCGCAGCGGGCGTTCCCGCCGCTGGGCCGCCCGCTCGACGTCGACGAGGACCGCAGCACGTTCGTGCCCTACCCCGTGCTCACCGAGCGCTCCTAGACGAGTAAGTCCGAACGGCGTGGTGGCCGGGAAGGAGGGCGGAGGGCGCCCAAGATCCGTTTGTGACGACAGACCTGGACACCCTCCTGACCGGACTCTACGTCTACATCGACGACCATCTC
>NZ_JBXUHE010000066.1:0-25917 GCF_057180585.1 Actinomycetospora sp. 2LY8.5 | reverse complement strand
CCACCAACCCCGACCGCTGCCCGACGACGGCTGGCCCACCACCACCCCCGACGACGTGCAGCAGGCCGCCGACGACGCCGCCTGGCGCCACCACTTCCTCACCCGCACCGGCGGCACCGCCGGCCGAGGACGCCCCGGCCGCACCCGGCCGACGAAACAGACGACACCGACACCCCCAGCGCACGACCCGAACGACCCACCGCCATTCTGAGGCTTCTGACACGGTCGCCCTCGACCGCGAGCCGAGGTGAGCTCCTGTGTGCGGGCCACACACCCGCTGCGCATCCACCGGATCCTCTGGGCCACCCCGGAGACCCGACACCTCGCGACGATCACGACACCGCGGTCCACGCCCTCGGCCGCCGCGGGAGACCCACCCGTGCCTTCGGCGCCGCCACCGGCTCGTCCGACCCGATCACCGCGTTCGTGTTGGAGAAGCAGAACAGCGGCTGGTCGTACCACTCGTCGACGGCCCGGTCGCCGCGTCGACGAGCTCGTCGAACTCCGCGACACCCTGCGCCACCTGCCAGGAGAGGGCCTAGTTCCCCAGCGCGTCCAGCATCCAGTGGTAGCGCATCCGCAGCGCCCGCTCCATGCTGCCCAGGGCCGCCCCGACCGTGAGCGCGGCGTTGAGCCACCAGGGCAGCCCGACCGGTGACTCGAAGACCCCGACGGTCTCCGCGATCGGCGGGATCCGGGAGATGGGCTCGGCGACCTGCAGGAGCAGGAGCGCCACGCCGACGACGAGCAGGAGCACCGAGACGACACCGATCCCCCTGCTGACCGCGGGGTGCCGGCGGTCGAGCCGGGCGCGGCGCCCCTCGGCGGAGCGGGAATCCGGGACGAGCTGGTGCTCCGAGCCGTCGTCGGCCACGAAGTGGCAGCGCTTGAGGCCGACGCTGCTCGCCGCCACCTCGATGGTGCCGCCCGCCACGGGGAACGCCGCGGGGAGCTTCGACTCGAGCTGCTGACGCCCGTCGACGTAGAGCTGCGCCTTGTTCACGCCGGCGTTCTGGTTCTTCCAGTGCCGGACGTCGACGGCGTACTCGGCCTCGGGTCGCCGCAGGTGGAACAGCGATCGGCCCCCGAGCTGCCACCAGCGGAAGCGCTCCAGGGCGCTCCCGTCCCCGGGCTTCAGCCGCTTCTCGGCCCGTCGCCGCCGCTGCTCCGCGAACATGCCGTGTCCTCCCCGACCTCGTGACCAACACGCTGTACTAGTGACGCTAGCACGGTGTGCTAGTACGGCGTACTAGTAGGATGGCGATGTGACGGAGGCGAAGACGAGCTCGAAGGACCGGATCCTCGCGGCGGCCGTGGCGATGACCGGGGAGCGCCTGGGGGCCGGGTTGAGCGTGCGGGCGGTCGCGGCGCGCGCCGGCGTGAGCACGGGCTCGCTGCGGCACCACTTCCCGACGCAGCGGGCACTGCAGGACGCGGTCCTCACCGCCATCTACGACACCGTGGTCACCGACGACTCGGTCATCCACGACACGTCGCTGCCGGCACGTGACCGGCTGATCGCCTGCCTGCGGCTCGTGCTGGCGCCCGCGGCGCCGGGAGCGCCCTCGCGGGAGGCCTGGGGCAAGGTCTACCGGACGTTCATCGACGCCGAGCAGACCGAGGAGCTCCGCAGCACCTACCTGGCCGTGGAGCGCGAGGGGCAGCGCCGCGTCGAGTACTGGCTGTCCGTGCTCACGGACGAGGGAGCGCTGCCCGAGGGTGACAACAGGCGCCGCGCACGGTTCCTCAACACCGTCGTCGGCGGCCTGTCGGTCGAGCGGGCCCTGCCCGCCGGGGAGTCGCTCCTGACCGTCGAGACCGAGACCCTCGCGATGGCCGTCGACGCCGTGCTCGGCTCACGATGACGAGCGGCGGGCCGCCTCGACCGCGCGGCGGATCGCGATCACGGCACGGTCGCGCTCGGCCACCAGGGTGGGGAAGTCCCGCCCGTCGGCGGTGCCCGTCACCATCGTGTCGCGCAGCTCGCCGGTGAGCTCGGGCGCGGCGAGGCGCGTCCACGGCGCCAGCAGCGAGGGCCCGAAGTGGTCGAGCATGTGCGCCATCCCGCCCTCGCCGCCGGCGAGGTGGAACGTCAGGCACGGGCCGTGCACCGGCCAGCGCAGCCCCGGTCCCTCGGTGATCGCGGCGTCGATCTGCTCGACGGTGGCCTCGTCGTTCGCGACCATGTGCAGCGCTTCGCGCCAGAGCGCCTCCTGCAGCCGGTTCGCGACGAAGCCGGGGAGCTCCCGGTCCATCTCGATCACCGACTTGCCGATCCCGCGGTAGAAGTCGGCGGCCCGCCGCGTCACGGCCGGGTCCGTGTCGGGGCCGCCGACGACCTCGACGAGCGGGATGAGGTACGGCGGGTTGAACGGATGGCCGACGACGAGACGGGACGGGTCGGCCGCGCTCGTCGCCATCTCGCTCATCGGGAAGCCGGAGGTGGAGGACGCGACGATCGCGTCGTCCCCGGTCACGGCGACGAGATCGGCCAGCAGGGCGCGCTTGAGCTCGAGGTCCTCGGGCCCGCTCTCCTGGACGAACGCGGCGCCGGCGCAGGCCTCGGCCGACGACCCCGCCACGCGCAGCCGCGACCGGTCGGCGCCCTCGTCGAGCCCCAGCTCGGTCAGGGCGGGCCAGGCGGCGTCGACGGTGCGCCGCAGCCGGGCTTCCGCGTCGGGGGCCGGGTCCCAGGCGACGACGTCGAAGCCGCGGGCGAGGAAGTACGCCGCCCACCCGCCGCCGATGACGCCGGCGCCGATGCAGGCGACCGTGCGGGTGACCGGCCGGCTCACCGCGCCCCCAGGCCGAAGATCGCGCGGGCCTCGTCCGGCGTCGCCACCTGCGCGCCGAGGGACTCGACGATCGTCACGGCGCGGTCGACGAGCTGGGCGTTCGTCGCCTTCACCCCGCGCGCGAGGTAGAGGTTGTCCTCGAGCCCGACGCGCGCGTGCCCGCCGAGCAGCACCGACTGCGCCACCCACGGCAGCTGGTCGCGGCCGAGGGCGAACGACGTGAACTGGGCGTCGTCGGGGAGCAGGTTGACCATCGCCTGGAGGATCCCGGGGTCGGCGGGCGCGCCGTAGGGGACGCCCAGGCACAGCTGCATGAGAGCGGGCCGGTCGACGAGCCCCTCGTCGTGCATGACCTTGGCGAACCACAGCTGCCCGGTGTCGAAGATCTCCAGCTCGGGCTTCACACCGAGCTCCTGGAAGCGCTTGGCGCCGGTGCGCAGCATGTCGGTGGTGGAGACGTAGAGCGCGCTGCCGTCGCCGAAGTTGTAGGAGCCGCAGTCGAGCGTGGCGATGTCGGGGAGCAGCTCCTCGACGTGCGGGAGGCGGTCCATCGCGTTGACGAGGTCGGTCCCGTCGACCGGCTTGAGCGGGTCCTCTTCGTCGACGACGAGGTCGCCGCCCATTCCCGCGGTGAGGTTGAGGACCACGTCGACGTCGCTCGCACGGATCAGGCGGGCGGTCTCGCGGTAGAGAGCGACGTCGCGGGAGCGGACGCCGGTCTCGGGGTGGCGGACGTGGACGTGCACGACGGCGGCGCCGGCCCGCGCGGCGGCGATCGCGTCGTCGGCGATCTGCTGCGGGGTCACCGGGACGTGGGGGCTCTTGCCGACGCTGTCGGCGGCCCCGGTCAGCGCGGCGGTGATGACGACGTGGCGGTTCATGGCTCGGGTCATGAGGAGGTCTCCCGCAGGATCGTGTGCCGGATGAAGTCGTGGAGGGCGGCGCGCATCTCGGCGGCGCGCGACGCCTCGGTCATCACGCCGACGCCGAGGCCGTCGACGAGCCCGGCGAGCTGGCGGGCCCGTAGCTCGGGGTCCATGTCGGCGCGGAAGACGCCGGTCTCGACGCCGTCGCGCAGCGTCAGCAGGACCGTGCGGAACCACCGGTCCTGCGCCTGGGCGTACAGCTCCCGGCGGCCGGCGTCGACGACCGCCTCGACCCACACCTGCATCCAGATCGACCACTCGGGCTCGAGGACGGGTCCGGACGGCATCTGCAGGTCGAGCAGGGTGACGAGGCGTTCGTGGGGGTCGGCGACGGCGCCGAGCGCCGCCGACTGGCGCTCGAACGCGAGCTCGACGTTGTGGCGCAGGGCCTGGTCGAGCAGGGCGTCCTTGTCGTCGAAGTGGTAGTGCACGGACGCACTGCTCGTACCGGCGGCCTCGGCCACGTCGGCGACGCGGACGCGGTGGTAGCCCCGCGTTGCGATGAGCGTCCACGCCGCGTCGAGGATGCGCTTGCGCGCGCCGTCCGGGTCGGGCGCGACCGGCTCGCGCAGCGAGGCGTCGGGGATCGCCGTCACCGGCTGGTCGGTGTCACGGGAACCCCGGGCGAGCCAGGCGAGCGGGACGCCGGTGACCTCCGCGATCGCGGCGAGCTCCGCGGCCGCGAAGCGGCGGCGCCCGGCCAGGGCCTTCGACAGTTTGGTCTCGTCGAGTCCGATCGCGGCCGCCACGTGTCGGCGGGTCCCGACGCGGTCGACGGCGGCCACCACGCGGCGTCGGACCTCGTCGTCGTCGGGCACGGATCCGACGGTAGGGCGGACCTTGCCGTTATCGCAAGGCCGACTGACTGTCCAGTCAGTCTTGCGACACTGAATGACACGCGTGTGAGGGCGGCGACGGGGCGACTGATAGCGTCGACCGCAGTGATCGGAGCCGCGCGAGACCCCCTGCGAACGGGCCTTCGGCCGTCGTCGCTGCGGTTCGCGTCGGTCGTCGCGGTCGTGCTCACCGCGGGCGGGTTCGATGTCCTCGCCGACCAGACGCTCCTGCATGTTCTCGGAGTCGCGCTCGTCGCGGCGACCGTCGGCGCGGTCCGTCTCGCGCTGCGCGGTCGGCTCCAGCGCCTCTTCGTCGTGATCAACCTGGCCGTGCTCGTGCAGCCCGCCGCGCACGCGCTCACGACGCTGGGCCAGGCCGGCGCCCCGCGGCTCAGCGACGACCACGTCGTGCCCGAGCAGGTCAGCGCGCTGGCGCTCCAGCTCGCGATCACGGTGCTCGTCGTCGTGGTCGCGAGCAGCGAGCCCCTCCTCGTCGTCGGTCGCCACGCGCACCTGCGACTGCTGCGGATCGTCCTCGGGCTCCCGCCGGCGCCCGCCCCGGGCGCGCCGTGTCCGCCCGCGCCCGTCGAGGGCAGGGCGCCGTCGATCGACCTGCTGCGGTGCCGTCCGCACCGGGGGCCACCGGCCGCTGCCGCCGTGCCCGTCGCCTGATCCTCCGGGGTCCGGTGTGACCCCTCGTGCCCCTCGTGCCACGGACACCTCTCGACCCCTCGCCGGGTCGACCCACTCGTTAGGCGTTCCGCGTGACCCTGTCCGCCTCCCTCCGGCCCACCGACCTCCCCTGGACCGCTCCCGCCGTCACCGGGCTCGACGTCCCGGTCCCGTTGTCGTGCCCGTCGTGCCGCGACGCGCTCGCGTTCACGACCACCCCCGACCCGTCGTTCGACGGGACCTTCGGTGTCCTGACCTGCGGATGCAGCGAGTACCCGGTACTCGACGGCATCCCCGTCCTGCGCCGCGGTCGTGTCGACGTGCAGGAGCACGCGACCGGCCGCACCGAGGTCGCCGGGCCCGTCGTCGCCGAGCTCGTCGCCCTGCTGCGGGCCGGCCGCGGCGTCGAGGCGCTCGTGGCGATGCTGGCCTTCCCGCCCCGGTTGCCGGACCGGCGCGGGCTGCGGGTCCTGGCCCGCCGGGGGCCCGCGGCCCGCCTCGCGCTGGCCGCCCGCCGCGCCGAGGTCCGCGCCATGCTCGACGACGTCGACGGGCTGACCGCGCAGGACTGGATGGAGCTGGCCTACCTCCGGTCGTCGGAGCGGATCGACCAGGAGATGTTCGGCTACTTCTTCGTCCGCTACGGCCAGCCCCGGTACCTGGCCTCGATCTCGCTGCTGCGCGCCGTACCCGCCTCGGACGCCCCGGTGCTCGACCTCGCCTGCGGGTTCGGGCACACCATGTACCACCTCGCCGCCCGCGACCGCCCGGTGCGCACCGTGGGGGTCGACCGCAACTTCTTCCAGCTCTGGGTCGGGCGCCGCTACATCGCGCCCGAGCAGACCTTCGTCTGCGCCGACCGGGTCGACGCGCTCCCGTTCGGAGACGACGTGTTCGCCGCGTCCACCTGCACCGACGCGTTCCACTACTTCGACGACCAGCAGGGCGCGATGGACGAGCTGCGTCGCGTCGCCCGCGCCGACACCGTGCTCGTCGACCGCGTCGGCAACCGCGCCATGGAGCCCCGCGACGCCGCGGGGGAGCGCGACGCCACCGGCTACGTCGCCCTCCTGCGCGGCGCACCGTGGCGGCTGACCAGCGAGGACGAGGTCGTCCGCGACTACCACGACGGCCGCGGGCCCCGGCTCGCCGCGCGGCGCCACCCGGCCGAGCTCCGGCGCACCAAGTGGCTGGCGCTGTTCTCGAGCCGCGACACGAGCCTGTTCGTCGACCACGGGCCGTTCGAGGCGCCGCCGCACGCCGCCGGCTCGCTCGGGGTCAACCCGGTCTACGGCGTGCGCCGCGACGGCGACGACGTCGTGCTCACCTTCTCGTTCCCGTCGACCTGGTACGCCTTCGAGAACTCCGCGATGCTCGGCTACACGTCCCCCGGCGAACGCCTCGAGGCCGACGACTACGAGGCCCTCGTCGCGGGGACGGCGAGACCCGGCCACGTCGAGCGCTTCGTCCTGCTCGGGCTCCCGCCGCGCTACGCCCGGCGCCCGGGGTCGGCCCTGCGGACGTCGGTACCGGCGGGGCTCGTCACGGGCGCCCGGCATGCCCTGCGCCGTCGTAGACTGAGGCCATGACGGCATTCGGAGGTCTGTTCCGCGCGCCGAAGCTCGAGGGCATCGAGGAGTCGGACGAGAGCGGCGAGCGCGCCCGGTTCGTGGGGCTCGACCTCGAGAGCGGCGTGGTCCGGGTGCGGCCGGCACGCGGCGAGAAGGGCTCCGCGGAGGACACCGCACCCGAGGAGTGACGGGTCACGCCGGCGGGCGCGAGACGTCGTCGATCGTCAGCGTGCCCAGGTCGGTGTTGGCGATGTAGACCTCGGTCCCGTCCGGGGACACGGCGAGCGCGACGTCGCCGGTGAACTCCTCCAGGAACCAGCCGGCGCGCACCTCGCGCGTCGTGGTGTCGACGGCGGCCAGGACCGGCGGGTCGGTGGCCAGCGCGACGAACACCTGTGCACCGTCGCGGGAGACCGCCATCCCCGAGACCGGGCCGGGCAGCGACACCTCGGCGAGCGGGGCGGCGGGGTCGGCGTCGGGGTCGGGGTCGGTGTCGACGACGGTCAGGGCGTGCTCCGGGTCGCGGCTGCCGAGGTAGACCGCCTCACCGCTCGGGGCGGCGACCGCGACGTGGGCGGGCGCGCCGAGCCGGATCGCCGCCGCCGTCGCCCCGGTGCGGACGTCGACGACCTCCGCGGTGGAGCGGCGGTCGTCGGCGGTGACCAGGCGGATGCCGCTCGCGGCGAGGCCGGTGGCGCTGCGGTCGAGCCGTCCGACGACCCGTCCCGCCCCCGCGTCGACGACCGCGATGCCGCCGCGGACCGGGACGAACACGACGGCCCCGGTGCCGTCGACGACCGGTGCCGCGACCGGCGGCTCCGGGAGGGGCAGCGTGGTCGCGACGGTCGAGCGGCGCAGGTCGACCACGACGAGGGCGTCGCCCGCGCCCCGGGTGGTGGCGACGAACAGCTGCTCGCCCGACGGATCGGTGACGGCTCCGACGGTGCGCCGGTCGCCGCCGAGCGGGATCTCCGCGGCGATGGTGCGCCCGCGGGTGTCGAACATCGTGACCGTCCGCGAGCCCGCGTTGGCGATGACGGCGTCGCCGGTGGCGGTGAAGGCCACCGCGACCGGGCTGATGCCGATCGAGATGCCGGTCCCGACGTAGCGGCGGACGGCCGCGACACCCGCGACGAGCAGCAGGGCGACGAGCACGACGACCAGCGTCCGGCGCACCGGGCGGCTCTGCGGCCACAGCGCCACCGGAGACCACCGGTGGATGGCCACGACGGTGTCGGGGGGATCCGGCTGCGGCGGCTCGAGGCGCGTGGTCGGACGGCGGCGCAGTGCGGCCGCCGCGTCCGCCGCGAACGCGCCCGCGCCGGCGTGCCGCGCCGCGGGGTCCTTGGCCAGGCCACGCCTGACGACGACGCCCAGCGCGGCCGGGAGGTGGTCGGTCAGCGGGGCGCGGTAGAGGTGCGCGGCGACCAGGACCGAGGCGTCGTCGTCGCCGAACGGCGGCGCGCCGGTGAGGCACTCGTGGAGCAGGCAGGCGAGCGAGTACACGTCGGAGCGGGCGTCGGCGGGCTCGCCGCGCAGGCGCTCCGGCGCCATGGAGGCGAGCGTGCCGATGACGGTGCCGTCCTCGGAGTCGGTGGCCGGGCCCGCCGCGCGGGCGATGCCGAAGTCGGCGAGGTAGGCGAAGTCGTCGGGTCCCACGAGCACGTTCGACGGCTTGACGTCGCGGTGCACCAGCCCGGCCGCGTGCGCGGCGTCGAGTGCGGCCGCGACCTGGGTGATCAGCGCGACCGCCCGCCGGGGCTCGAGGGGACCGTCGCGCAGCAGCGTGCCGAGATCCGTGCCGTCGATCAGTCGCATGTCGAGGTAGAGCTGGCCGTCGATCTCCCCGAAGTCGTGTACGGGCACGACGTGCGGGTCGCGCAGGTCGGCGGCCGCCTCGGCCTCGCGCCGGAACCGCGTGCGGTAGCCGTCGTCGGCGCTGAACCGGGGATGCAGGAGCTTGAGCGCCACCCAGCGCGAGCGGCGCGTGTCCCAGGCGCGGAACACCTCCCCCATGCCGCCGCTGCCCAGCGACGGGCCCAGTCGGTAGGGGCCCAGCTCGGCGGCCGTCACGCTCTCAGCGTCCAGGAGCGGAGACGCCGTCACCAAGGGCCACCGCGGTGCACCTGGTCAGAGGAGCGAGCGCAGGCCGTGCCGGTGAGCCCGGTGGACCGGGGTGCGACGCGGCGACGGCCACACCCGTTCGGGTCTGCCGGGTGACGCGGCGACGCGGTGTGCTGCTCGGCACGTCGACCTGGAGGTGCTCGCGGTGAACGGTCCCGGAGACATCCTGCGCGCGCCTCGCGCCCCGCTTCGGGGACAAGCCCACGCTGGTCACGGCCACGCGGGCGCTGAGCTTCGCCGAGCCCGACGCGCTGAGCGACCGGGTCGTCGCGGGGCTCGTCGCGCGCGGCGTGCGGGCCGGCCAGGCCGTGTCGCTGTACACGCGGAACCGCTGGGAGGTCGCGGGTCTCGGCACCACCCACGCCCTGTACGCGCCGCCCGTGCCCGGCTCGATCGGAGTGGCGCTGCCGGGGACCGACCTGCGGATCGCCGACGTCGAAGAGCAGCCGGTGGGGCCGAGCGTTGGTGATCACCTGGGCGCGGTTGCGGGCGTCGAGCATGCGCATGACGTTGTGCAGGTAGGCGCGTCGCGGCGCACGTCCTTGAGCGGGGTGTCCGATGCCGATCGTCCGCCCGGGTGAGGGCCGGGTCGCGGTCGTGGGTGACGTCGACGACCCACCGCTGCCCGGCGGCGTCGCCGGACACGTGGGCGAGGTCGACGGCGGCTCGTCGGGTCGGGTGCGCCTCCGCCACCGGTCGGGAGCAGCCCTCCGAGCTCGGCGACCAGGGCGTCCCGGCCCGCGGTGTCCTCGACGGCCGGTGGCGCGGCGTCCGGGCTCACCGTGTCGGGGGTGGGCGCCTCGGTGTCGTCATGCGAACGGTCCGCCGGCGGAGAACGCGTGCGCGGCGAAGCGCTCGCCGATGAGTCGGTGCACGGCGGTGTCGGGGTGCAGGTTGTCGGCGAGGGGGTGCTCGACGGCGTCGGCCTCGCCGTAGAGTGCGAGGCCGTCGAGCAGGTGCAGGTGCGGGTCGTTCCCGCGCTCGGCGACGACGCGCGCGAGCTCGGCACGGATCACGCGCAGCGACAGCCGCCCGGTGGGCCCGTCGACGACGTCGGCCGGGTCCCCGGTGGCGTGGAAGCGGACCGTGCCGTCGGTGACGTCGGGGGCGCCCGGGCCCGGGGTGTCCTCGTGGATGGGGCAGAGCACGGGGCCGATCACCAGCAGCGGTGTGGTCGGGTGACCGTCGCGCAGGGTGTCGAGGAAGCCGTGCACGGCCGGCGCGAACGCCCGCCGGCGCATGACGTCACCGTTGACGAGGTTGATCCCGATCTTGACGCTGAGCAGGTCGGCCGACAGGTCGCGCAGGGTGCGGGCGACGAACGGGTCGAGCATCATGCTGCCGCTGAACCCGAGGTTGACCAGCTCGACCTCGCCCGCCGCGGCGGCGAGCGCGGGCCAGGTCTCCGTCGGGCCGGCGGCGTTCGAGCCCTGGCTGATGGAGCTGCCGTGGTGGGCCCACACGCGGCGGTCGCCGGGCGGGAGCGGGGCGACGGGCGCGTCGGTGCGCAGCGCGACCAGCTCGGTGCGCTCGTGGTGGGGCAGCCAGAGCTCGACGCGCTTGTCGCGGGCGGGCAGGTCGGCGAAGCGGACGCCCGCGATCGGGCCGTCGATGCTCTCGGTGCCGCCGGTCGCGAGGTCGACGACCACGGTCGTGCCGCCGTGGGTGTGCTGCTCGCCGGCGGGCACGCCGTCGACGACGAGGTCGATGCGGCCGTCGGGGCGCGGCGGCATGCCGCGGAATCGCATCGTGGTCCGCAGGAGGTCGAGCTCGACGACGGTGGCCGTGGTGCGGAAGGCGAGCCGCACCCCGGCGGGGCAGGCCTGCGCGGACAGCAGCTGCGCGTCGGCCCGGGCGCGGGCCCACGCGGGCAGGCGGTGCACCAGCAGGCCCCGCTCGGTGGCCTCGATCTCCCTCGCGCCGCGCACGAGGTCCGCGGTGATCGGCGTGTCGATCAGGGCCGCCACGTCGTCGGTCACGGCGGAGTCCTCCTCGTCGGTCGGTCGATCACCATGTTGCCATACGCCGTATGGCGAACCTCCTCTACGATGCTCCGGTGCCCTCCGGCGAGCAGCACCCCTCGGTCTGGACGCGTCCGGTCCGGGCGCCGCGGGCGCGTCGCGGACAGGGGTTCACCCGCGACGACATCGCCGCCGCGGCGTGCGCGGTCGCCGACGCCGACGGTCTCGAGGCCGTCTCGATGCGGCGCGTGGCGAGCGCTCTCGGGATCACGGCGATGTCGTTGTACTGGTACGTCGACACCAAGGACCAGATCCTCGAGCTGATGGTCGACCGGATCTTCTGGGCGCAGCCCCCGCCGACCGGGGGCGACTGGCGCGCGCGACTCGCGGCGATCGGGCGCGCGACGCTGGCCCGGTACCGGGTGCACCCGTGGTTCGTCCACGCGCTCGGACGCCCCGGGTCGCTGCCCGGGCCGGGTCAGCTGCGCTACTGGGACGCCAACGTCGGCGCGCTCGCCGACCCGGCCCTCGACCCCCGGCTCGAGCCCGCGGACGTGCTCCTCGCCGTCGGGACGGTCAACCACCTCGTGTCCGGCTACGCGCTCGGCCCGCTGCCCGGGATGCTGATCCCCGACGGGGCCCACCAGGGCGTCGAGGAGTACCTGCGGGACGCCGTCGTCGCCGGCGGGCTCGAGCACCTCCGATCGCTCGAGGGCGACGGACACCGGTTCACCGACGAGCGCTTCGACCGCGAGCTGGGCTACGTCCTCGACGGGATCGCGGCGGGGCTGGTGGCACGGTGTGACGGGCTACGGCCACGACGGACCCGCCCTTCTCGGTGAGCTTGGCCAGCGCGGTCTCCCTGCGGGCGATGGCCTCGTCCCCGCGTCGCGCTGCGTGCGCCGTGCACCACCTCGGCCGACACTGCCGAACCGCCGCCGAGGTCTCGATGACGTCGCGCTCGGTCGGGCCTCAGCCCAGTCCCGTGGGTGGACGAGGTCGGGCGAGCCAGCGTGTGGGATTCCAGTCCGCGAGCCAGGACTCGCGGGCGATGAGCGGGAGGAAGCCGGTCCAGAAGTGGTTCATCTGGTCCCACAGCTCCGGCTTCGGGTCGAGGGACTCGAGCAGGGTGGCGCGGCCGGCCAGGCTGACGACGAGCTCGTAGGCGGCCCAGCGGGGGTCCACGGTGGGTTCGAGCAGGTGCTGCTCGGCCGCGAGGGCGAGCAACCTGGTGAGGTCGGCGTCCCAGCCCGTGCTGAGCTCGGCGAGGGTGGGCCGGTCGAGGACCTGGTCGCGCAGGACACGGGCCGCCCCGCGCACGATCGGGTCGTCGAGGCGGACCACGACGATGTCGGTGACGGCGATCGCGGCGTGCAGCGGGTCGGTCGCGTCGCGCTGGGCGTCGGGGACGACGTGATCCCAGGAGGCGGTCATCGCCTCGACGAGCGCGGTGGCGACGGCGTGCTTGGACGGGAAGTGGAAGTACAGCGCGCCCTTGGTGAGCGGGCCGGCGCTCAGGAGATCGTTCAAGCTGGTGGCGTGGTAGCCGTCGGTGGCGAAATGCTCGCCCGCCGCGACGAGCAGGGCTTGGCGGGTCTCGACCGCACGCTCTTGCTGTCGCCGGGTTCGTCCACGCCCGGGCACCCCGTCTCCGCGGGGACGCGGCGACGCACCGTCCGAGCGGGAGCCGGTCATGGTGGGTTGCCTTCCACGTTCCGAGCGGTATGTTTCCCCGGTAGAGGGTGCCCGACGGCGGGCGAAGCCGGAGCTTGGGGGGTCTCCGGGGCCGAACGGTCGGGTAGGGCGGGTCGGGGGGCCGTGTCAGGTCGACCGTCTTCGTGGCGCCAACGGTGGCGATCCGGTGGCGTCACGCCCTCCGCCCGTTACCCGAGGTCTGTGGGACCCGAGGTCTGTGGTGGACGGCCCGGAGGACGCGGCGGGCGTGTGTCAGCAGGTGGCCGGGGACCGGGCGTCCTGTGGGGTCGCGGTGGCGATGACGGTATCGAGCTCGTCGCGAGCGGCGACGAGGTCGTCGATCATGGCGGTCAGGCGGCCGCGCTCGCGATGCAGGTCGTCGAGGAGCTCGGGACACGTCGCGATCAGGCGGGGGCCGTCGGCGCTCATGCACGGCAACAGGTCGGCGATCGTCGTCGTGGACAGTCCGGCCCGAAGCAGCGTGCGGACGTGGTGCACGACGTCGACGTCGGCATCGGCGTACTCGCGGTAGCCCGACGACGAGCGGGCGGGGCGCAGCAGGCCCTGCTCCTCGTAGTAGCGCAACAGCCTGGGCGCCACGCCGACGCGGCGCGCCAGCTCCCCGATCCACACGACGTCGCTCTCCGCCCTTGACGTTCACACCGGTGTCAGACTCTAGCGTCCCGAGTCATGGAGAAGGACATCGAGCGCGAATCGGTGAGCGTCCTGGGGCTCGGCGCGATGGGTGCCGCGTTGGCCCGGGCGCTGCTGCGCGCCGGGCACCCCGTCACGGTCTGGAACCGCACCCCCGCTCGGGCCGACGCCCTCGTGCGCGAGGGCGCCCACCGGGCTGCCGACCCGGCGACAGCTGTGGGCGCGAGTCCCGTGACGGTCGTCTGCTTGCTCGACGACGCCGCCGTGGCCGCGGTCCTCGACCCCCTCGGTCAGGCGCTGGCCGGCGCGACGCTGGTGAACCTCAGCTCGGGGACACCGGAACAGGCCCGGGCCACGGCGGCGCGGTTGAGCACGCACGGTGCGGAGGTCCTCGCGGGGACGATCATGGTGCCGACGCCGTTGGTCGGCACCGCCGACGCCCTCGTCCTCTACAGCGGGGCGGCGGCCGTGCACCAGCGGCACCGTGCCACGCTCGAAGCGCTCGGGCGCACCGACTTCCTGGGCACCGATCCCGGCCGCGCCGCCTTGTTCGATCTCGGCATGCTCGACGTGTTCTTCGCCGGCATGACCTCGTTCCTGCACGCCGCGGCACTCGTGGGCGGCGACGGGATCACCGCCGCCGAGTTCGCCGGTTACGCCGAGCAGGTCGTCGCGATCCTGCCCGCGACCTTCCGTGGGCTGGCCGCAGACGTCGACGCGGGCACGTACCCCGGCCACGAGGACAACCTCGTCATGAACGCCGCGGCGCTCGACCACATCGTGACGACCAGCCGCACCCGCGGCATCGACCCCACGCTTCCCGACCTCTCGCGTCGCCTCGCGCAGCAGGCGATCGAGCGCGGGCACGGCACCGACGGGTTCTCCCGCGTCGTCGACGAACTCGCGCTCACCGCAGCGAGGGGCGCCGCCGAACGGTGACCAGAGCGACGACCACCGCTGCCCCTCGCTCCTCGCCGCGGCGCGACCCGGGCGGCCTGTCCCGGCGCCTGGAGCGAACGGCTGTCGTGTCGGGATGGCGGTCATGGTCGGCCCCGACGGTTCGGCCTCTTGCCCACGAGCACGTCCGTGCCGGACCGGTTCGCGCCGAGCGCACAGTCGGCGCAGGTGTGACCACGGGGAACGCGGTAGGCGAGGCAGCAGGTGATCCGACCTCCGGTGGACGTGACCCGACCACGGAGCGGGGGTTGGTCGAGCAAGCGTGCGCTGAGCTCGGCGGCGGCCGTGGCCGCGGCGGGCCGGTGAACGTTCACAGCTCGGGCCGACTTCGCGACGGCGACGGCGACCTCGCCCCAGAGCAGGCCCTTCGACACCGTGGTGACCGTTCGCATGGCCGCCACGAGGTCGCCCAACGGTTCGAGGAGCGTTGCCCGCACCGAGGTCACGTCGTACGAGTCCGTGGCTCTCGGTCGAGCGAGTTCCCACGCGGCGCCGTCCGGGTGCCGGGGGTCACGCCAGAGCAGCTCGTGAGGAGGAAGGAGCATCAGGAGCCCGTGCGTGGCGACCAGCGCCGTCACCGGGGCGACGAGCCGGCCCGCGAGGTTGCCGAAGAGCCAGGAAGCGCCGACGCGGGCTTCCGTGACGCGCAGGCGCCGGCAGGCCCGCGTCGTCTCGTCCGCCAGCAGGGCGGGTCGCGAGACGAGGTCGGCCAGGGCGACCCGGTTCTCGCCGCGGGGTTCTCGCCCGGCGGTGAGCGCGAAAGCCGGGCCGAGCCGAGCAACGTCGGCGAGCGCCGCGCCGGCGTCGGTCGCGCTGCTCATGCGTAGGGCCCTGCCGCGCACCAGTCACGAGTGCTGCGTTGCCGGCCGAGGCCGAGGACGACGAACTCGTCGGCGTGCGCGACCGCTCGGACACCGAGATAACGCAGCGCTCGGACGATCGGGCTTCCGCTCGACGGGTCGGCGTTGGAGACGGGGAACGGTTCGTCGGGCAGCAAGACGTCGGGGCCGTAGACACGGTGGCCATCGAGCCACGCGGCCGCCGCCTGGTAGCCCAGACCGCCCGCGTACTCCGCCTCGAGGTAGGCGACGGGGCCGCGGTCGGAGGCTCGGGTGAGCCTGGCCGCCACCGCGGAGGACAAACGGTTGAAGGCCCAGTTCGATTCGGTCGGCGTGCCGAGCGGGTCGATGTCGTGGAGGAGCCCCTCGCACAGGGGCAGCAGTGCCAGCTCCGCCCCGTTGAGGAGCGCTGGTCGGGCGTGGGTCAAGCGCTCGGCGAGCGGCTCGATGGCCTCGAGGGTGCCGACGATTCCGTGCAACTCGTACGTCGTGCCGGAGAAGGTCATTCGAGGATGCCGAGGTGCTTGAGGACGTGGGCGACCGACGTGGCCCGGACGTCCGCGACCATCGTCCGGTACTCCTCGGCGAACAGGCCGGAGTGGCGGGTCATGGCATCGGCCTCGATGAGGGCGACGGCCTTCTCGAGGTGCTCGCGCGCCAGCCGGTCGCGCCAGAGCGCGTGCTCGATGTGGACGTACTCGTCGTCGACGGCGGTGATCATCAGCTTCTTGCCCCCGGCGACGGTGGGGATCTCGCCGCCGGACCCGAAGTCCCGTTGCAGTTCCGCCCACGGCAGGGGCATCTGTGGTCACCTAACCTCTCGAGGTGTCGTGCGCGGCGGCGAGGGCGCTCATGTGGTCGACGACCCGACCTCGACGCCCGCGCGCCGTGTCGACGTCGTCTCCGTACCGTCCGGCCAGCTCCTCGTCGGTGAGTCCGTCGACGCAGGTGAGCACGAACGTCGCCTGGAGCTCGCTCGGGACGGCGGCGAGCGCCCGGCGGAACGCGACCCAGCCGTCGCCGTCGGACGCGCGGACGCGGCACGCCTCGGCGATGGCGTCCTCGGCGAGCTTGGCGATGCGGCCGGAGAACGGCAGACCCCAGTGCCGGAACACCGTCGGGCGGGCGACGAGACCGGTCACGACGCGCAGGGCGACGGCCCGCCCGGCCGCGTCGTCGCCGAGACGGACACGGCAGGTGTAGGCGACGGCCTCGTAGGTGGCGGTGACCCGGTCCAGCCAGTCGGCGTATCCCGGGAGGAGTTCGGACTCGACGACGTCCATGGGAGGGTCCTCCGGTGGTGCTCCGGCGCCGGCCCCGGTGCCCCGGACGGGTGTCCGGGGCACCGGGCGGCAGGCTCAGGGGGTCGGGACCACGGTCTGGACCATCGGCGCGATGTGCGCCTGCTGCACCTCGGTGATGTCGGCGGACGCCGGCGCGTCGCCGCGGATCGCCGCGTGGGGCACGACGACCCAGCAGGCGCAGCCCCAGATGCACTCACCGGCCATGCCGTCGAAGCGGATCGACTGCTCGGAGAGCATGACCCCGAGGTCGAGCAGCCACGAGTGCATCATGAGCTTGGTTTCCCAGTCCTCGATCTGGTCGTAGGCGTCGCGGGCCTCGTAGAAGACCGTGAGATCGGTCTTGGCGACCCCGGGGATGATGATGTTCGAGTAGCAGGTGAGCTCGTCGAAGAACTCGCCGCTCGTGGTGACCAGCGTGCCGTCGTCCCCGTCGAGCAGGTACTCGCCGAGCACGGACTCCAGCTTCTTCTGCAGCGTGTCGTTCCACATCTCGCGGGGACCGACGGTGTTGACCTCGATGTAGTCGGTCTTGAAGCCCTCCTTGAGCCCGGAGAACTGCGGGATGTAGCCGATCCACTTGCTGACGACCTCGCGCCACTTGCCGCGCGGTTCGCCGGGCAGGACCTCCACGCCGGGGTGGGTGAACTTGGCGACGTCGAAGATCGTCCAAGTGCGGTCGCCCGAGATGTTGCGCTCATGGGGGGCTCCGGTGAACCCGGCGGGGCGCAGCATCTTGAACAGCAGGCGGCCGTAGTCCTGCACGACGAACCGGTTGAACGAGTCGGTCACGAACTTGCGCGTGACGCCCTTGCGCAGCCCGTCACGGATCGCGGGGACCCCGGTCTTGGTGTACTGCCCGAGGCGCTGCCAGGAGTGCTCCTGGGGCAGCGCGAGGAAACCGCCGGTGAAGGGGTTCTTGTACAGATCGCCCCAGACCGCCATCACGCCCTGGTTCTTCTCGTCGTCCAGCATGCAGTCGATCTCGTTGATCACCGGGTAGAGCGCGGCCTGACCGCCGGCGTGCTCCTCGTCGCCGGAGAACGGCATCACTCCGACGCCGATGACGGGGATGCGCCGTCCGAGCTTGACGTTCGAGAGATGCCGGACGAGGTCGACGGCCATCCCGGAGCCGGTGCCGCCGGCGAGGGAGAAGAAGACCAGCACCATCGAGGGGAGCTTGGTCTTGTTGATGGAGTCGACGAAGAGGTCGAGCTCCTTCTCGAGGATCTTGTCCCCGCCGTAGTAGTAGTGCCCGTAGATGGCCTTGGCGATGGCGCGCGGGCAGCTCTCGCCGGGGGCGGGCATCTCGACGTCCGCGGGCAGCCACGGCTCGTAGTTCGGGTTCCAGTAGTAGCGCGGGTACTCCATCTTCAGGAACTCACGCCACCGGTTGAGGCTGGTGCGCAGCTCCTCGGACGTGGGGATCTCGAGTCCGACGGTGCGCACCTGGTGGCGGTCCGTCGGGATCTCGCGCTCCTCGAGCCGCTGGGTGAAGCCCCCGGCGTACTCCTTGAGCTCGTGCTGGTCCTGCTCGCCCAGGTCGATGGACAGGCCGGTGAAGCGGGCGCGGGGATCGTCGAGCTGGTCCTCGATCTCCCCGGTACGCAGCAGGGCCTCGACCATGTAGGCACCGGTCTTGCCGATGCCCAACGCGTGGATGCAGTGCGGGGACTGGCTCCCGGTCGCCGAGTGATAGAGGGACATTCCCATGACGGAACCTTCCTGTTCTGGGGCGCGATGGTGACGCCCGGCCGGCGCGGGCGCTGCGTGTGCGGACGGGCGGAGGAGCGGCACTGCTCAGCCGACTCAGCCGACTCAGCCGACTCAGTCGACGTAGCCGAGGTCCTTGAGGACCGTGGCGGCGGTCGTCGGTCTCTCGTCGGCGATGAAGGTGCGGTAGTGGTCGATGACCGAGGCGTAATCACGCGTCATCCGGCCTTCGTCGAGCAGCTGCATCGCCTTCTCGAGATGGGCGCGGGTCAGCTTGTCGGACCACAGCCGGTGGGTGACGTAGACGTACTCCTCGTCGGCGCCGGTGACCTGGAGAGTGCGCGCGCCGGGCATGGAGGGCAGCTGTGCGCCCGCGGAGTAGCGTTCGACGATCTCGCTCCAGGGGATGGCCATCGCTGTTCTCCTCAGCTCCCGGTGAGGGCGTCGACGGTGTCGACCTGGATCGGTGAGGTCACCTCGCCGCGGATCGCGGCGTGCGGGACGACCACCCAACAGGCGCAGCCCCAGATGCACTCGCCCCCCATACCGTCGAAGCGGATCGACGGCTCGCAGAGCATGACGCCCAGGTCGAGCAGCCAGGAGTGGATCAGCAGCTTGTCCTCCCACTCGAGGGTGTCGTAGTAGTCCCGGGCCGGGACGAACGCCGCGAGGTCGGTCTTGCTCGCCCGAGGGAGGACCACGCTGACCGTGTCGTCCGAGCCGGCCAGCTCCAGGACCACCGGATCGACCCTGGTCGAGGCCACGCCCGAGATCGCGCTCGAGATCGTGGAGGAACTCGTCTCGTCGAGGTCGCCTCGGAACGTGCGGGCCTCCACGTACTCCGTGGCGAACCCCTTGACCAGCCCGGAACTGCCCAGAGAACCGATGTCGCCGAGCGTGCGCACCGCGAGCATGTTGATCCAGCGGTCACCCTGCTCGCCCCGGATGGCCGGGTGCCAGGCGTCCGCGGGGACGGCCAGCCAGTTCAGCGCCTTGAGGGTCTCGTAGAGGTGCACGCTCGCGTCGCGCGCGAGGAAGGACCCGACACCGGTGTCGATGTAGCTGTGTGTCGCGGCGAGATCGCCGGTCAGCTCCTGGACGTCGTTCTGGTCGACCATGAAGAACCCGCCGGTGAACGGGTTCTTGTAGAGGTCGCCCCAGACCGCCATGACGCCCTTGTTCTTCTCGGCGTCGATCATGCAGTCCAGCTCGTTGATCACCGGGAAGAGCGAACCGTCGGCGTACTCGGCCGGGTCGGCGCTGTTGGGCAGGATGCCCAGCCCGACGACCCAGGGCCGCCGACCGAGCTTGATCGACGACAGGTGTCGCGCGATCTCGACGACGATGCCGCTGCCGACCCCGCCGGCCATGCTGAAGGCGACGACCACGAGTGGGGTGGCCTCGCTGGACATCACGCTGTCGGCGAAGGCGTCCAGCGCTCCGGCGATCTCGCCGCCCTGGTAGTACTCCGACCCGTAGACCGCTTTCGCGACGGCGCGCGACTGGTGTCCGCTCGAGGGCGCGATCTCGACATCGGCGGGCAGCCACGGCTCGTAGTTGGGATTCCAGTAGTAGCGCGGGTACTCCATCTTGAGGAACTCGCGGTAGCGGTTGAGTGCGTAGGACAGGTCGGCGTTGGTCGGCACCGGCATCGCCACGGTCTTCACGAACGATTGCTCGGCGGGGAGGTCTCCCGCAGCGTCGCGAACCTGGGCGAGATCCTCGTCGCCGATGTCCACCGCGAGCGCCGAGAAGCGCGTTCCGGGCTCCGAGAGGAACCCTCGGGGCTGGTTCCTGATGATCGAGGTGATCAGGTCGGCCCCGGTCTTGCCGAGGCCCAGCACGTGCAGCGAGAAGGGCCCCTCGTGCTCCCCGGCGCGGTGCACCCCCTCGTTGCGCAGGGCCTCCAGCCGGGCCATCGCTGCATCGCCGTGGTCGTGGTCGTGGTCGTGGTCGTGGTCGTGGTCGTGGTCGTGGTCGTGGTCGTGGTCGTGCTCGGCGGCCATCGTCTCGGATCCTCCTCGGGTGCGGTGAGGGCTCTGGGCGTCAGAGCTCCGCAGGGTCGTGCAGTCGGGGAACGGCGGACCGGCTCTGCGCCCTCGGGCGGGCGCTCTCCCCGAGCGGTCAGGAGCCGTTCGGGACGCCGTCGATCGGCGCCTCGCGGGTGCCGACGGTCTCGCGGGTCATCTCCTCGACCTGCTTCTGCGCCAGGGCGGGGTCGTTGACCCACGTCTTGTAGAAGTCGAAGGGGCACTCGGCGACGCCCTTGTCGCCGTCGCCGGACTGGAACACCCCGGTGTAGCCGCGGTGCAACAGCTTGAACAGGTGGTTCTGGGACTGCCAGTTGGCACGGGCGTCACGGATCATCGACAGCGAGAGCTCCGCGTACTGGACGCCCATCTCCTCGGTACCGCATTCGCCGAGGGTGCGTCCGTCGAAGCCGACGATCGCGGAGTGTCCGAAGTAGGAGTACACGCCGTCGAAGCCCGTGGCGTTGGCGACCGCGACGTAGCAGTTGTTGGCCCACGCCATCGACTTGGCCATCAGGATCTGCTGTTCCTTGGCCGGGTACATGTAGCCCTGCGGCCGGACGACGAGCTCGGCGCCCTTCATGACGCAGTCGCGCCAGATCTCGGGGTAGTTGCCGTCGTCGCAGATGATCAGTGCGATCTTCAGGCCCTTCGGCCCCTCGACCACGGTGGTGTGCTCACCCGGGTACCAGCCCTCGATCGGCACCCAGGGAAGGATCTTGCGGTACTTGTTGACGATCTCGCCGTCGGAATTGATCAGGACCAGGGAGTTGTACGGGTTCTTGTCCGGGTGCTGCTCGTGGCGTTCGCCGGTGAGCGAGAAGACGCCCCAGACGCCGGCTTCGCGGCACGCTCGTCCGAAGATCTCTGTCTCGAAGCCGGGGCACGACGCGGCGTTCGCGAACATCTCGTCGCGGTCGTACATGATGCCGTGGCTCGAGTACTCCGGGAACACGATGAGGTCCATGCCGGGGAAGCCCTGCTTGATCCCGCTGATCATGGATGCGATCTGCTCGCAGTTCGCGCGGATCCCGGCCTCGTCGTGCAGGCGCGGCATCGTGTAGTTCACGACGGCGACCCCGACGCCGTCGGCGCTGCTGCTGATGTCCCCGTGTCTCATCGCGAACCCATCCCCTCGTCGCCCTTCGCCACGGCCTGTGCGAGGTCTCAGAACCTACGGAGAGCACCGGGGAGTGCAAAGGTTTCAGATCAGAAGTAATGGGATCGAAACACGGTGCTCCGACCGGCCGCGCAAGGCTCGACGGAGGAGGCGGATCCGAGGCAGCGTGCGGCGCTGCTCAGCTCGCCGCGGAGCGATCCTCGAGAGCCGCCCGCTCCCCGACGCGGTCCAGCAGATCCCAGAGGTCCGTCCAGTCCTTCTCGGGCACGTCCGCGAGAAGGCCCTGGTAGGTCTCCTCGAGCTCGGCCGCGGCCTGCCGCACGAGGGCGTGGCCCTCGGGGGAGAGGTGGACCAGGACGCGGCGGCGGTCCCAGGGATCGCTCTGCCGGTAGGCGAGTCCGTCCGTGACGAACTTGTCGATGATGCGGGTGGCCGTCGGGGCCGGCACGGCCGCACGGGCCGCGATCTCGCCCATCGTGTGTCCCGGGGCGTCACGGCCGTCGACGCCGACCCCCTCGGCGAGGAGCATGAGCGAGCGCCACTGCTCACGGCTCAGGCGTGATGTCGTGAGGACCCGGGCCAGGCAGGCTCCCACCGTGCGGTCGGCCAGGTCGAGCAGGTCGATCACTCGTCGGCCGGACCGCGGACCGGGTCGGTCCATCAGCGCCTCCTCGGTTTTTCCTGCTCGAAACGCTACAAGGGTCCCCGACGGGCGACGAAGTCGCCATACTTGCCGCCCGAGAGGTGGCCCGGAGGTGAGGCCGTGGCGAACGGGGCGTCGCTGGTGGCGGCGCGCGCAGGCGCGAGCGAGCACCGGGACACGGTCCGGCTCGCCCTCGTGACCCCGTGGGCGGGTTCCGCGGGAATGTTCGGGCTGTCCTGCCGGATGTGCTCCGAGCTCGCCGTGCTCGAGATCAATCAGTCGGGCGGGCTGCTCGGGCGCGCGGTCGAGCTGCACCAGGTCAACGGGGGTGCCGACCCGGACGAGGTGGCGCGGGAGGTCCACGGGCTCGTCCTCGCGGGCGAGGTCGACGCGGTCCTGGGTTGGCACATCTCCGCGGTGCGGCGGCGACTCGCGCCGCGGATCGCGTCCTCGGCGCCCTACATCTACACGGCGCTCTACGAAGGTGGCGAGCGAACCCCGGGAGTCCTCGTGACGGGGGAGACCCCGGCGAACCAGCTCGGCCCCGCGCTCGACTGGATGGGCACGGAGCTCGGGGTCCGTCGGTGGGCGATCGTCGGCAACGACTACATCTGGCCCCGGGCATCCGCGGCCGCGGCCGTGCACTGGACGCGCTCGGGCCGTTCCGCCATCGTCGACCAGGTGTTCGTCCCTCTCGGGACGAGGGTGTTCGAACCAGTGCTGCGCCGGCTCGAGCGTGGGGGCGCCGACGGGGTGCTGATGTTCCTCGTCGGTGAGGACGCCGTGCACTTCAACCGGGCCTTCGCCGCCGCCGGACTGGATCACCGTCAGACACGGCTCTCGACGCTCATGGACGAGACGATGCTGCTCGGCTCGGGCCCGCGCGCCACCGGCGCGCTCTACTCCGCGGCCGGGTACTTCGAGGACCTCGCCACGCCGGACGCGCTCGACTTCTCCGGCCGGTACGGCGACCAGTTCGGGCTGAACGCGCCTGCCCCCTCGAGCCTCGGCGAGTCCTGCTACGAAGGTATGAACCTCTACGCCGAGCTCGTGCGGAGCGCGGGCTCGCTGCGGCGAGAGGATCTGCTGGCCGCGAGTGAGGACGTCCGCTACGGCGGCCCGCGCGGGGATGTCGTTCTCCGGGGGGCACACGCCGTGCAGGACGTCTACATCGCTCAGGCCAGAGGGGTGCAGTTCGACGTCATCGCCCGTCTCTCGAGCGGGGTCGGGGAAAGGTGAGGTAACCGAGGTCCGCAAGGATGATCGCGGTCAGGTTCGGGCCGCGGGTGCAGCCGGTCTCGACGCGCGGTCCGGAGGCGTGATGTCGCCTCAGCTCCTCGGCGAAAGCCATCGCCTCGCGAGGAAGCCGCCCCTGCTGCAGGAGGGCGAGAGCGGCTTGCAGATCCTCGCGTGACACGCAGTCCCGCCACAGGCGCTGGCGAAGACAGACACGGTCCTCGTCGACCTCGGCGACCTGCAGCCGGGACGTGCCGCTCAGCGCGTGCACGAACGGCGATCGGGCATACCGCAGCTGGACGGCAGGCCAATCGAGCTCAGAGCGCCGATCATGCGTGGACATCCTCTTCTCCCATCGCCGCGAGTGCGTGCAACAACTGGTGTGTCACGGGATCCACGAGGCGGTACACGATGCTGCGCCCCTTCCGTTCGCCGACCACGACGCCGTGGTGACGCAGCACCGCGAGGGCCTGGGACACGGTGGTCTCGCGCAGGTCGGAGCGGGCCGCGAGGTCGCGCACCCGGATGCGCTCCGCCTCGTGGATGTGGATCAGGAGCGTCAGCCTGGTGCGGTCGGCGAGCAGGGCGAAGCGTTGGACCCAGGAATCGCGGTCGTCGACGGCCCGGTGGTCACGACGAGACGGCGCAGGACCCACGGTCGGCCGTCACCGGGCCCGAGGCGGAGGGGCGGATGTCGAAGTCGAAGATCGCTGTCGGGAGGTAGAGCGAGCAGCAGGCGTTGGGGATGTCCACGACGCCGCTCACCCGACCTTCGATCGGCGCCGATCCGAGGAGCAGGTACGCCTGGGGGCCGCTGTACCCGAACTTGGTCAGGTACTCGATCGCGTTCATGCACGCGTTGCGGTAGGCCAGGGTCGCGTCGTTGTAGAGATTGGTGTTGCTCTCGTGCTCCACCGAGATGCCGATGAACGTGACGAACTCGCTGTACCGAGGTTCGACGTTCCCCGGCATGAAGATGGGGTTGGTGGTGACGCCGTAGGTCTCCATCCCACCTTTGATGAGATCGACGTGGAAGTCGATGAATCCGCCCATCTCGATGGCGCCGCAGAAGGTGATCTCGCCGTCGCCCTGGCTGAAGTGGAGGTCGCCGCCGGAGAACAGCGCACCCGGCACGTGGACCGGGTAGAACACGCGAGAGCCGCGAGTGAAGTTCTTGATGTCGTGGTTGCCGCCGTTCTCTCGCGCGGGCACGGTGCGCGCACCCTCGCGCCCGATGGCGGTGAGCGCGTCGCCCGTGGCGGTGCCGCCGAGGACCGATTCCTCCAACGGCGGCAGTGCCAGGGCCGGGACGCGGTCCGGATCGGTGGCGATCAGGGCGCGCTCGCGGTCGTTCCACCGGGACAGCAGGTCATGGGACGGAGCGGTGCCGAACAGGCCCGGGTGCGTGATGCCGGTGTAGCGGACCCCGGGGATATGTCGTGATGTCGCCTGCTGGCCGTGGAAATCCCAGATCGCCTTGTAGGCGTCCGGGAAGTACTCGGTCAGGAACCCTCCACCGTTCTGCTTGGAGAAGATCCCTGTGTAACCCCATCCCTGGCCGGGAGCATCGCCGGTCTCCTGCGGCACCGGCCCGAGGTCGAGGATGTCCACCACGAGGAGGTCTCCGGGCTCGGCGCCCTCGATGGCGATCGGCCCGGACAGCATGTGCGCTCCGCTGAGATCGACGTCGCGCACGTCGTTCGCCGAGTCGTTGTTGCCGATCTGGCCGTCGGTCCACTCTCGGCACTCGATGCGAATGCTCGAGTCCGGTCGGACGGTGATCGCCGGCGGGATGTCGGGGTGCCATCGGTTGTGCCCCGGCACCTCCTGGTCTCGCATCGACTTGGCCTGGTCCACGGTGAAGACGACGTCTGGCACGACTGACCTCCCGGAGGGACGACGGTTTACGGGCGGGGCAACCTTGCGTGGCGCGGATCGGGGCTCACCGGCGCGGGTCGGCGCCGAGGCGACACGGCCGTGGCCACCGTGGGTTCGTGGCGGCTGCGCTCGGAGGCCTCGACGGCACGGCTCACCGCCGTGGCCGCGCGCCGCACGCCCGGAGCCGTGACGGCACGGCGGGCAACCGCGCCGCAGTCCGGGCATCGCCGCTCGTCCTGCGAGGCGGTCATCGGTGCGATCACGTCGAAGCGGTGGCCGCAGGTTCCGCAGCGGTACAGGTAGGTCGGCACGCACCGCTCCTCCCTGTAAATATTCAGTGCTGAAAATAAGCAGCGGACACGAGCATCGTCAAGGTCCCCGGTCCGCGCCGCTGCCCGATGCGCAGCCCTGGTCACGACCGGTCATCGGTGACGTCGGTCGGCTCGCGGCCCGCACGCGGTCGCTCGCCTCGACGCGGCCGTGGGGCCGCGTCTGTAATATTTTCATTTCAGAACAGAGCATCGAGTGTTCAAGCGTTGACGTGTCGTGTGGGACGACCCTAGCGTCGGGCTTCGTCCCGCCCACGAGATACGAGGGCAACCCTGCTCAGACGAACTGGAGCTCTGCTGTGACCACTGTCGGTGCCGTCGCCCGTGCCCGGGCCACTGCCATTCCCGCGTCGGAGACGTTGCCGTGGCTGGTCAGCGCTGTGCTGGTCGGGCTTGCGCTGTACTACCTGATCGGTATCGATCAGGGTGCGGTGTCGGTGTTCGGTGACACCAGCGTCATCCACGAGCTGGTGCACGACGCCCGTCACTTCCTCGGCTTCCCCTGCCACTAGCTGCTGGCTGCTGAGGAGGGGTTCCTGACATGGAGGCACGCTCGTTCGTGCTGCGTGGTGCGCTGGCCGGTGCGATCGCCGGGCTCGTCGCCTGGGTGTTCTCGCTGGTCTTCGCCGAGCCGCAG
>NZ_JBXUHE010000065.1:0-27506 GCF_057180585.1 Actinomycetospora sp. 2LY8.5 | reverse complement strand
GAACGTCCAACCCGATCCAACTACCCTCGCCAGGCACCGGCGCCTCCCTCGTAAATGCGGCACCGCCACCAACGACGGTGACCCGCGCCAACTTACGAGCGGAGGCGCCGGCCTCCATACGGTCTAGTAGCCGCGCGACCAGCTTGGACACGCGCATGCCGCTCTCGAGGTGCCCGCCCGACATCGGCGCGGGCTCCACCGGGTTGAGTATCGATCCGGGGGGGCACGACGAGGTCGAAGGCCCGCACGGCGCCCTCGTTGATCGGCACGTCCGGCACCAGGCAGAACAACATCGGCGTGATGGAAGCGGCCAGGGTGGCTCCCATCGACATGTTGATGAACCGGTCGGCCTGCGGGGCGGTGCCGGTGAAGTCGAGCGTCATGCTGTCCCCGTCGACCGTGGCGGAGCAGACGATCGGGTAGAGCTGATCGTGCTCGACGTAATCCGTCGCACGGTAGGTGCCGTCGGGCAGGCTCGCGATGCGGCTGCGCACCGCGCGCTCGGACAGGTCCTTGTTGAGGGCGCCGTAGCGCTCGAAGAGGTCGACGCCGTACTCGGCGACGACCTCCTGGATGCGGCTGTCGCACACGTTGTTCGCCGCCATGAAGCAGCGCAGGTTGTTGATCGTGCGGTCGGCGACGCGGTAGTTGGCCCGGAGCAGCCGGAGCATGTCGTCGTCGAACTCCCCGCCCGAGGCGATCTTGATACCCGGGAACCGGAAGCCTTCCTGGTAGGACTCCGTCGCGTCGGGAGCCATGCCGCCGGGCGTCATGCCCCCGACGTCGGCCACGTGCGCCTCCGACCAGCACCACGCGATCAGCCGGTCGCCCGAGAAGATCGGTCGGACCAATCCGATGTCCGGGGCGTGGAGCGCGCCCGTGCGGTGTGGGTCGTTGCAGATGAAGGCGTCCCCGGGGCGGATCCGATCGCCCGGGTAGATCTCGAGCAGGTATCGGATGGTCTGGCGTGCCGGTCCGAGGTGCCAGGCCGAGTAGCTGGAGTAGGCGATGATCTCGCCGCCGGCGTCGGCGATGAAGGTGGAGAAGTCCACGGCCTCGGCGATCACCGGGTCGCCGGTCGTGCGGATCATGATCACCCCCATCTCGTTCGCGATCGAGAAGAGGCGCCGCTGGAAGATTTCCACGTCCACCGGATCCACGGTGTCGACCTGTGGCTCTTCGATGATCGTCACGACATCACCTGTTCCTGGTGCAGCGCCGCGGTCGAGGGGGCGTCCGTGTGGTCTCGGACCCGCTCCGGCCCCAGGGCCGGCTCGCGGTCGATGAGGTGTTGATGGCCCTGGGCGTCGGTCTCGGCCTCCCAGCCGCCCGGGACGAACACCGTGGTCAGAGAGTGCTCGATGATCGCGGGCCCGTGGATCACCGTGCCGGGAGCGAGGCGGTCACCGGCGTAGACGTCGACGGTCGCGCAGCGCTGTTCGGTGGGTAGCAGGACCTGACGTGTCTCCACCGGGTCGGGGGCCCCCGACGCCGTCGGCTCCACGGAGCGGGTGGCGAACTTCGCCGTCCGCCCGGTCGCCACCACGCGGACACCCAGGAGCACCACACCGGAGTCCCGCCACGCCGTACCCGGCCCGTACTCCGCCTCGTAGCGCTGCGGGAACTCGTCCCGCATCCGATGCAGCGCGGTGTCGATGTCGTCGGAGCGCTCGATGGGTACGGTCAACTCGAAGATCTGCCCGGCGAACCGGAGGTCCGCCTGCCACCGGACGTCGACGTTCGGTGCGGCATAGCCTGATGACGCGAGGCCGGTGAGGGCTTCCCGTTCGAGGGCCATCAGGCTCTCCTGCACCGGGGCGCCCGAGCCCCGGTCCAGTGGACCGACCGCGCGAGCACCCGGACGTCATCGGTGGCGAGGAGACCGTAGGCGGAGAAGACGCCCGCCTCGCGCGGGATGACGACGCGCCGGATACCGGCCCGCCGACAGATCCCCGCGGCGAAGACGCCGAGTGCACCGCCGAAGGCGCAGAGGGTGAATTCGCGCGGGTCCTTGCCGCGCTCGACGGTGACCCGCCGCACGGCGTCGCTCATGGTGGCCGTGACGAGTCGGTACATCGCCGACGCCGCATCCTCGACGCTCGTCGCCATCGGGGTGGCGATCGACCGGGCGATCGCGGAGCGTGCGGCCTCGACGTCGAGGGTGCGTCTGCCGCCGAGGAACCAGGACGGCGCGAGGATGCCGAGCGCCACCACGGCGTCGGTGACGGTCGCGTCGCGGCCGCCCCGTCCGTAGGCGGCCGGGCCGGGGGCCGCGCCCGCGCTGCGTGGCCCGACTTGGGGACCCCCCGTGCGTCGATCCAGCCGATCGAGCCTCCCCCCGCCCCGATGGCGAGGACGTCCACCTTGGAGACGCCGGTGAGGAACTCGCGGACCTTCACCCGGTGGGTCACGGCGAGCTCCGGGCCGGCGAGGACCGACACGTCGAACGACGTCCCGCCCATGTCGCCGGTGATGACGTGAGAGACACCGAGGTCGGCCGTCAGTCGTTTGGCCCCGACGACACCACCGGCAGGACCAGAGTCCACCAGCGCGATCGGGCGCCGCCTGGCCTCTGCGCTGGGAAGGGTGCCCCCGAAGCCCTGCATGAACGCGATCGGCGCCCGCAGCCCGTGCCGGGCCAGCAGCTCCTCGATGCTCTCGATGTAGCGAGCCACGCGCAGGCCCGTGAACGAGTTCAGCACCGTGGTCACGGTCCGCTCGTACTCGCGCATGACCGGGCACAGGCGGGAGGACACGCTGAGGTAGAGATGGGGAAAGCGATCCTCGGCGACCCTGGCTACGAGCTCCTCGTGGACGGGGTTCGCGAAGCTGAACAGTAGGCAGACCGCCAGCGTCTCGACACCGCGGTCGGCCAGTTCCTGCAGGGCGGTGACGACGTCCTCCTCTCGCAGCTCCGCCACCACCGACCCGGTGCGGTCGATCCGTTCGGGCAGCTCCACGATGCAGTCGCGCGCGACGATGTCCGGGAGGTTGCGCTGGAAGTGGAAGTCTCGCTCGCCGTTGCGGGGAGACCTCGCGATGCGCAGCGTGTCCCCGAACCCCTTGGTCACGAGCAGCCCGACCCGAGCGCCCGCCAGCTCGGCGATCGCGTTCGTGACGATCGTCGTCCCGTTGACGAATCGGGTCGTGCTGCCCAGTAGGTGCTCGAGGGAGATCCCGAGCCCACCGGCTGCGCTTTCGAGGGCCGCGAGGACACCTTGAGTGAGGTCTTCCGGAGTCGTCTCCGATTTGTCCGTGTGCACGTTTCCGGTGGAGTCGACCACGCAGATGTCAGTGAAGGTTCCGCCAATATCGCAGCCGATCTGGTATTCGGGCCGTTCCTCGGACGTGCGACTCATCCACGTGGCGGAGGTATCGGGCACCGCTGCACCTCATTCCTTCTCCTCGATGGACGCACAATGTCTCGATCGTCGCCTCGAACCTGGTGACGAGTGTGGAGGGTGTTCTAGGTCATAGCCACTGGCAGAAGTGCTAGGGGGTCGAGTGAGCCCGGACGCCCAGCTCAGAGGGATGGTGGTCGAGGATGCCCCGGCCGCGTCGACCTCCGCGCGGACCTCGTTGACGCAGACTGCCGGACGGCGTTAATTTCAGCTCCCTCCACAGCCCCTTCGCGTTCCGGGGCATCCGGTAATCGTCGGCTCCGTTCTGGAGCGGCTGACACCGATTCGCGAAGTCCGGACGCCGAGCCCGGGGCTCACCTGCGCCTGCTGGACTCGACAACATCGACGTCGAAGGAGAACGAATGACGACACGGACCCGGCAGGGTCGGCGCCCCCTCAGCGCGAGGGGGGTCGCCTGGGCATCTTTGGTCGGCACCACAATCGAGTGGTACGACTTCTTCGTCTACAGCACGACCGCGACGATCGTGCTAGGGCAGCTGTTCTTCCCGACGAACGACCCGCTGACCAGCACGCTGGTGTCGGTGTCCTCGGTGGGCGTGGCATTCTTGGCCCGTCCGCTCGGTGGTGTCCTCTTCGGACATTTCGGGGACCGGTTCGGCCGCAAGAACACCCTGGTGGTGTCCCTGCTGCTCATGGGCTTCGCGACCGTCCTCATCGGGCTCCTGCCCACCTACGCCCAGATCGGCGTCGCGGCGCCGATCCTCCTCGTCGTGTTGCGAGTCGTGCAGGGCCTGGCGGTCGGTGGGGAGTGGGGCGGCGCGGTGCTGCTCGCCGTCGAGCACGCCCCACCGGACAAGCGCTCCTTCTACGGATCGTTCCCGCAGTTCGGCAGCCCGCTGGGCATCTTGTCCTCCGCCGCGGTCATCGGCCTGTTCCAGCTGCTGCCCGAGGAGCAGTTCCTGAGCTGGGGCTGGCGGATGCCGTTCCTGCTGTCGATCCTCCTGCTCGCGGTCGGCCTCGTACTGCGGATGCGGATCGAGGAGTCCACCGCCGTCCTCGGCACGCACAAGGTCGAGAAAGCGCGGGTCCCGCTCGGTGCCGTCCTCGGCTCCTACAAGGGACGGGTCGTGCTCGGCACGGGCATCGTGCTGGTCAACCACGTCAACTACATCACCACCACCTTCCTCCCGAGCTACGTCATCTCCCGTTACGGCGTCCCCGCGGCCTTCGCGACCAGCGGTCTGATCATCGCGTCGATCGCCATGCTCGTCGCCCAGTACCTGTTCGCCAGCAGAGCCCCTCGCGAGCAGTGGCGCCTCGCGGCGTTCGCCGGCGTGGCCCTCGCCCTGTGGGCGTTCCCGGCGTTCGCTCTGGGTGTCGGCCTCGGGCCCTGGGGCCTGGTGCTGGCCATGACCGTCTCTTTCGTCGTGTGCTCGGCGCTGCTGGCGGTCCTCTCCACGATGCTCGCGGCACTCTTTCCCGCCCATGTGCGGTACACGGGCATCTCGTTGTGCTACCAGCTCTCCGCGATCATCGGTGGCGGCTGCTGCCGGTCGTGACGGCGCTCGCCGTGTCCGGCGTCGGCGGTGCGTACTGGCCCGCGCCGATCCTGCTGGCGGGCTTCTCGCTGCTCACCGTCCTCGCGGCGCTCCGTTCCCGTCGGGTGCGCTCCGAGCTCGAACCGTCGATCGGCCCGGGGGCAGGGCACGGCCCGGACGACGAGGACGTGGCAGGAGACGGCCCTGCTCGAACCGCCTCCACGTGATCACCCGCGGATCCGCCGGTGGGCCCTACGCCGCTCGGGTCCGGGCGACAGAACGCTGCCGGTGCGGGCCGGTCCGAGCAGCGTGAGGTTCTCCGCGGCGCGGATCACTCGAGCTGGCGAAGTAGTCGAAACAGCCTGCGGGGACATCGGAGACTGCGAGGGCGAACTCGTCGAGGGTTTGTCAACGGGGAAAGCGCGCGCGCTTACGGCGGTGACGTGTCCGACCCCTGCCTGTCAACGGCCAGTTCGTGGTCCCCGCTGGTGGCCAGGTGAAAGCCCCCGGTCCCGGGGGTTGTTCAGCTGCTTGTGGCTGGCTTCGCTCCCTTCGTTCGGGCTTGGCGCATGCGGTAGGACTCGCCGTCGGTGACGACGACGTGGGCGTGGTGCAGGAGCCGGTCGAGCAGGCTGACCGCGGTGGTGTGTTCGGGTAGGAACCGGCCCCATTGGTCGAAGGGCCAGTGGGAGCTGATCGCTAGGCTGCGGCGTTCGTAGGCGGCGGCGACGAGCCGGAACAGCAGTTGGGCGGCGGTGTCGTCGAGGGGCGCGAACCCGATCTCGTCGACGATGATCAGGTCGTGGCGCAGGGTCTGGTCGATCAGCCGTCCGACAGAGGTGTCCGCGAGGCCGCGGTAGAGGGCTTCGACGAGTTCGGCGGCGGTGAAGAGGCGGACCCGGTGGCTGGCCTGGACCGCGGCGTGTCCGAGGGCGACGAGCAGGTGGGATTTGCCGGTGCCGGCGGGTCCGACCAGGGCGAGGTTCTCGCCGCCGCGGATCCACTCGAGGCTGGCGAGGTAGTCGAACGTCGCGGTCGGGACCGAGGAGACCGAGACGTCGAACTCCTCGAGGGAGTACTCGACCGGGAACGGGGCGGCCTTGCGCCGGTTGATGGTGTTGGAGGCCTCGCGAGCGGCGATCTCGGCCTCGACCAGGGTCCGCAGCAGCTCCTCGGGGCGCCAGCGCTGGGTGCGGACGGTGATCAGGAGTTCTGGGGCCAGCCGGCGCATCGCGGCGAGCTT
Organism: Actinomycetospora sp. 2LY8.5; assembly: GCF_057180585.1. Taxonomy (NCBI): domain Bacteria; kingdom Bacillati; phylum Actinomycetota; class Actinomycetes; order Pseudonocardiales; family Pseudonocardiaceae; genus Actinomycetospora; species Actinomycetospora sp. 2LY8.5. Next base: position 21,363 of record NZ_JBXUHE010000065.1, on the reverse strand, counting down.
GAGCCCGGCTTCGAGGTCGGCGCGCCGGCGCGGTGGCGCTCACAGCGCGTCTCCGCTCGGATCGATGGCGTAGTCGGCCAGGGAGCGGGTCGGGACGGCGGGCAGGGTGACGACCAGGGGTGTCGAGCTTTTCAGCATCGTGAAGTGACGCGAACACGATGATCGATCCGGCACCGTCGCGGTCGGGTTCAGGTGCCCTGATCTGCTCGACGATGGTCGTGTTACGGAAAGGAGACCCGCGGTGCTGGAAGGGTTCAACGCAGCGCTGGACCTCGTCGAGGACGCCGTCAACGCTGCTGCTCCGGTCGACGTCGCCGTGCTGAGCAGGTGCGCGCAGACGAGCGAGCACCACTTCCGGCGCACGTTCTCTTCGCTGGCCGGCATCCCGATCGGGGAGTACGTCCGCCGTAGGCGCATGACCATGGCCGCCGCGGACGTCCTCACCGGGGAACTGACCTTGCTCGACGTCGCCGTGAAACACGGCTACGGCTCGACCGAGGCGTTCAGCCGCGCGTTCCGCGCCGTCCACGGGATGGGTGCTGGCGAGGCCCGACGGAGCCGGCCGCGCCTGGTCTCCCAGCCCCGGGTCTCCTTCCACCTCACCATCGAAGGGAGCACCAGCATGCAATACCGCGTGGTCGACAAGCAGGAGTTCCGGGTCGTCGGTCTCAGGGCCCGCGTTCCCCTGGTCCACCGGGGCCGCAACAGCGCGATGGAGGACTTCGTCGAGGGCATCGACCCCGCGCTGACCGAGCAGATCGGCGCCTTGTCCGACCAGGAACCCGACGGTGTGGTGTCTGTGACCGACTCCCTGGACGACTCCCGCGAGGAGGGCACTGAGCTCGACTACTGGTACGCAGCCATCACGACGACACCGGCACCCGCCGGGCTCGAGGAGATGCACGTGCCCGCAGGCACCTGGCTCGTCCTGACCAGCAGCCACAGTGCGTACCCGGAGGGGCTGCAACAGATGTGGCTTGACGCCTACTCCGGATGGTTCCCGGCCAACCCGTGGCGTACCCGCCCTGGCCCGGACGTGCTGCGCGCCGAGTGGCACGACGACGACACCGCCGACGCCGAGCTGTGGCTCCCCATCGAGCCAGACCCGAGCTGACTCCCGACGCCTCCGACGCCTCCGACGCCTCCGACGCCTCCGACGCCTCGGCCAGGTCAACCCGCGAACTGTTGTCCATTCTCCGGGTCAGCAGCAGCTACTGAAGGCACGACGGGGTCACCTCGAGCGGACTCCAAGGGGCTGAGGGAGAACGGTCGGAGGGCCGTGGGCTGGTCCGTGAGCGGTCAGGGGCGGCGGCCCAGCTGATCGAGGAGGTGGTCCTGCGCGGTGGTGTGGCGGTCCGTGCTCGGCCCAGGCCCGAACATCTCCCCGACGTCGAGGGTGGCAACCCAGGCGACGTAGGGCCTCAGCGCGTGCTCGACGAGCTCGTCGGGCAGTTGGTCCTCGGCATCGACGGCCTGCGCGAGGTCCCAGGCGTGGATGGCGATGTCCGCGGCCCGATAGATCACGAACTCGCCGAGGGTGATCCACCCGGCCGGGTGCGCGACATCGCGGGTGCGATCGGCGCCCGCGAACGCGACACGTTGACGCCGGGCGCTGCGTCGGAACCCGAGCACCGGGTCCCGGGCGGCGTCGACGCGGTGGCCCAGCGTGTCGTCTCGCAGAGGGCCCCGGTGTCGACGAGTTCTTGCGGTCGCCGGCGGGCGAGAACTCGTCGCCGCTGGGGGTGCCCGTGGCCGTTGTCACCGTCATCGGTGGACCGCCGATCGTTCGAGATCGACGACGGCGTTGTCGAGATGGGTCAGCAGCCGCTGGAGGTGCGGAGCCGCTATCGGGCAGCAGGTCAGGCCGAACGCCATGCGATCCGCGTTGCACATCATCGTGATCTGAGGGCCTGTCCATCGACACCGGGGTCGTTGGTGGTCACCCGGCGCCGTCGAAGAGCAGTCGTTCTTCGGTGCAGGGCACGTTCGAGATGATCAGGATGACGACAGGGTCCGGCGGTGCTGCGGCAGCGTCACGAGCGTCGCGAGCCCCATGGTCGCGACATCGAGCGCGACGGCAGTAGTCGGGTCGAGCGTGCGCAGCGCCGCCTTGCCCTCGGACATGAGGCGGCCGCCTCGGCCAGTCGCGCGGTGGGGCGAGCGCCCTGTGAGGCCGGAGCGGGGAGACCGGCGCTGGTAGCCTGCGCCGGTGACGGCTCGAGACGAGGCGGAGGGGCCCTCGGAACGCCCTCCGGACAGAGGGTCGACCGAGACCCGACTGCTGGAGGCCGCTGCACGGCTGTTCCGGACGAAGGGCTTCGACGGCACGTCGACGCGCCAGCTCGCGGCAGCGATCGGCGTACAGAGCGCGACGCTCTACTACTACATGAGAACCAAAGAAGATCTGCTCTACCGCATCTGCATTCAGGGCAACGACCTGATGATCGCAGGGGTCGGGGCCGTCGTGCAGGACGCGCGGGCGCCCGTCGACGCCATCCGGTCGGCGATCCGGACCCACCTGCGGATCGCCGTCGCCAATCGCGACATCTACCTCACGACCCTCTCCGAGATGCGTGCACTCGCGCCGCGCAGGCGCCGCGAGGTCATCGCGCGCCGAGACGAGTACAACGACCTCCTTCTGGACCTGCTCATCACGGCGCAGCGCGCGGGCGACCTGCGCACCGACATCACCGCCGACGAGCTCATGCTCGTCCTGCGCAATCTTCTGTCCTGGACGATCTACTCCTACAGTCCGGACGATCCGCATACCGTCGATGAGCTCGCCACGCTGATGGCAAGGGTCTTCCTCGAGGGTGCGGCCGCCTGATCCCTTTGCGCGCCTCCGCTCCAGGCCGGCCGATCGATCGGTAGGTCAAGTCCGCGCGCGCAGGGTCGCCGCCTCGCGACATGTCACGCCTTCACGATCTCACCCCACAACTCCCGTCCCGGCCGCACGCCCGGGGTCGAGACCGCCACCGGCGCGCGCTTGTTGGCCTATCGATCAGTCGATAGAGTCAGCGCATGGGCGATGGCGCGGCAGGCACCTCGGTGGTGTACACCGGTGGCTCGAGGGTGGGCTCGATCGAGCTGAACCGGCCGGACAGACGCAACGCGCTGAACGTGGAGATGCTCGACGACATGCACCGCGCCCTCGATGCCTTCGACGCCGACGACGCCCCCCGCGTGCTCGTGCTCAGCGGACGTGGGCCGTCGTTCTGCTCTGGCTTCGACCTCGACCGCAAGTCGGCCTCGTCGGCGTCACACACCGCCGACCCGTGGGGCGACCGGATGCGTCTGCGGCGCTGGCTGGAGCTGGTCCTGCGGATCCGCGAGACGCCCCGGCCGGTGATCACCCGGATCCACGGCCATTGCCTGGCCGGTGGAATCCTGTTCACCCTCGCTCCGGATCTGGTGTTCGTGGCGGACGACGCCGTGCTCGGCTGGCCTCGGCTGCCGATGGGGGGTGGGTTCATGGACGGCGCGATGTCGTTACTGATCGGTCCACGCCGGGCCAAGCAGATCTCGTTCATGGTCGGGAGCCGGGTCACGGGAGCCGAGGCCGAGCGCTGGGGGCTCGCGAACGTCGCCGTACCCGCCGCCGAGCTCGTCGAGAGAACGCACCGATACGCCACCGACATGGCTCGCGCACCACGGAACATCCTGGAGATCCGCAAGGCCGCGATCGACGGTGTCCTCGGCTCCGGCTTCCGCGAGGCCCTGCTCGCCGGCGCCGAGTGGGACGTCATCGCGCACGGCGATCCGACCGTGGACGCCTACCGGGCGGCGGTGCGCACGCACGGCATGAAACCGGTCATCAGGGCGTTCGAGTCCGCCGAGGACCCCCTGCTCGAGCTCGGCGTGGGCCCGGCGACAGCGGCCGGAAACACGCCGTGACGGGCGCGCCGCTGCGTGGAACGACGATCGTCTCCCTCGAGCAGGCGGTGGCCGCCCCGATGTGCACCCGCACGCTGGCCGATCTCGGCGCCCGTGTGATCAAGATCGAGAATCCGGACGGCGGAGACTTCACACGGCACTACGACGACGTCGTCAAGGGGCTGGCCGCGCACTTCGTCTGGGTCAACCGGGGCAAGGAGTCGGTGGCGCTCGACCTCAAGGACCCGCGCGGCCTCGACGCACTGCACCGACTCCTGGCGCGTGCCGACGTGCTCGTCGCGAACCTCGCCCCCGGCGCCACCGGGCGCCTCGGGCTGGACGCGGAAACACTGGGTGGGCGTTACCCGCGCCTGATCACCCTGAAGATCGACGGGTACGGCCCGGGTGGACCGCTGTCCCACAGGCGGGCCTACGACCTGCTGGTCCAGGCCGAGGCCGGAGCCTGCTCGATCACCGGTACCGCGGGCGCTCCGGCCAAGCCGGGGCCGCCGATGGCCGACGTGTGCACAGGTCTCTTCGGCGCGATCTCGATCCTGGCCGCGTTGCGTGACCGGGACACCGGCAGCGCTGCCAGCGCCGTCCAGGTGAGCATGTTCGACACGATGACCGAGCTCATGGGCTACGCGCTGCAGCACGCCCTGCACACCGGCAACGACACCGCTCCGGTCGGTATGGGATCGCCGGTCGCGGTCCCCTACGGCGCCTACCGCACCCGCGACGGCGCGCGCGTCGTGCTCGGCACCACGAACGACCGCGAGTGGCTCCGGCTCACCGAGATGATCGGCCGACCCGACCTCGCCACGGACGCCCGCTTCCGACGGAACGCCGATCGGGTTCATCACCGGGACGAGCTGGACCACGCCGTGGGGGCCTGGTGCGCCCAGCACGATCTCGTCGACATCCAGACCGCCGCCGACCGCGCGGAGATCGGCAACGCCCGGTACAACACCGCGACGGAGGTCGCGGAGCACCCGCACCTCACCGCCCGGGACCGCTGGCGTCACGTCGACTCCCCGGCGGGCCCCTTGCCTGCCCTTCTGCCGCCGCCGGTGATCGGCGGCTACGTTCCGCCGATGGGTGCTGTGCCCGCCTTGGGCCAGCACACCGCGTCGGTGCTCGCCGAGCTCGGCCTTGACGAAGCGACCGTGACCGAGTTGGCCGAGCTCGCCGGGACCGATCTGTGAGCGCGGACGGCCCGGCGGTGCGCGGCGAGCACCGGGGCCCGGTGCGGGTCCTGTCCCTCAACCGTCCGGCGCGGCGCAATGCCCTCGACATGCCGATGCGCGAGGCCCTGGTCGCCGGGCTGGAGGAGGCCGGGACGGACTCCGCGACCCGCGCCGTCGTGATCACGGGTGCGGGGTCGGCCTTCAGCGCCGGGGGTGACGTGTCGTCGATGCGTCGCCAGCCGCCCGAGCAGAGCAGGTTCCGGCTGGAAGCGGCGCAACGGGTCGCCGGTGCGATCGTGGACTGTCCGATCCCGGTGGTCGCCGCGGTCGAGGGCCACGCGATCGGAGCAGGCCTCGGCATCGCCGCGGCCTGCGACCAGATCGTCGCTGCGTCCGACGCCCGATTCTCGGCGTCGTTCCTGACGGTGGGGCTGGGGGCCGATCTCGGGATCACGTGGTCCCTGCCGCGGCGGATCGGTCTGGCGCGGGCCCGGACCATGCTGCTCACGGGTTCCCGGATCGACGGCGCCAGAGCCCACGAGCTGGGCCTCGCCGACCACGTCACCGACCCCGGTGAGGCCCTGACCGAGGCCGTCGCTCTGGCCGCTCGGCTCGGTGACGGACCGCCGCTGGCCCTCGCCGCGGTGAAGCGTCTGCTGAACCACCCGGCCGCCGACGTGCACGGTGCGCTCGACGCCGAGCTGCGCGAGCAGGTGTCGCTGTTCGACACGGCCGATTTCGCCGAGGGCCTGGCCGCGATGCGGAACAAGCGCGCACCGTCGTTCACCGGCGAGTGAGCGAACGGGCGGCCTCACTCGGCCGCCGTCGTCTTCTCGATCAGGGCGCGAAGCTCCCCGCGGGCGAGCTTGCCGCCGATCGTGCGTGGGAGCACGTCGACGAACAGCACCCGGGTCGGCTTCTTGTAGCTGGCCAGGTTCTGCTTCGCGAAGCCGATGACCTGCTCGGCGGTGAGGTCCGCGCCCGGCTCCGGCACCACGACGGCGACCGGGGTCTGTCCCCAGCGCGGATGCGGACCCGCCCCTACCGCGACCTCGCGGACACCGGACAACCGTTCTACCACGAACTCGATCTCGGCCGGGTAGATGTTCATCCCACCGCTGGCGATCATGTTCGTGCGCCGGTCGGAGATGTACGCCCGACCGTCCTCGTCCAGCGACCCGATGTCCCCGGTGAGGTACCAGCCGTCGTCGTCGAACACGCGCGCAGTCGCCTCCCGGTCGGCCCAGTAGCCGGCGAACAGGCTCTCCGAACGCGCTCGCAGCTCACCGACCTGATCACGCCCGCGAGGCAGTACCGCCCCGGACTCGTCGACGACCGAGATCTCCGCGCCCGGCACGGGGCGACCGACGGACTCGAAGAACCCCTCCGGCCGCTGCGGGTCCAGGACGTCGCGGCCGGACACCGCGCACAGCACGCCGCCGCTGTTCTCGGTCATGCCCCAGCCGGCCAGGAAGCGGGGCCCGACGACGTCAGCGAGCGCCGAGAGAGCCTCCGGGTCGGCTCGGGACCCGGCGTGCAGCACCGCAGTGAGGGACGCCCAGCGGCGCGGGTCGGCCGCCGCGGCTGCGGTGAACTCGGCCATCCCCGGTGCCGGGACGTAGATCAGTGAGCCGCGCTCGCGCTCGATCACGCCGAGCAACCGTTCGGCGTCCCATGGACCGGTGGCGAGAACGTTCGTTCCCCCGGCCAGCAGGGTCGGGATGATGTGCGACGTCACCGTCGAGGGGAACGACATCGACACGGCGTGCACGTTGACGCCGTTGACCGGAATCCGCATCGCGACCAGCTGGGTGGCGGCGACGGCCCGGACCGACCGGTGAGTGAGGGTCGCCCCCTTCGGTCGTCCCGTGGTGCCGCTGGTGAAGCAGATCATGAACGGGGAGTCCGGGTCCGGCCGCGGGAGCGGATCCGGGGAGGCAGCCGCCACCGCCTCCTCGTAGGACCGCCCGACCGGCACCGGTCCGGCGCCGGTGCCGAGGACGGCCGGCCCGTCGACCAGCTCGTCGGACGGGGGAAGCAGGCCCGCCTGATCTGGTGTGTAGATCAACCCGCGACAGCCGGACGCCTCGAGCTGGTAGGCCGCCTCCGGCGTCGTCATCCGGGTGTTCAACGGGACGAGCACCAGGCCGGCCTTCGCCGCCGCCACGTAGGTCTCGACGTACTCCACGGCGTCGGCCATCCGGCACGCGAGCCGGTCGCCTGTCACGAGGCCGAGGCCGACCAGTGCGTTCGCCAGGCGCGAGCTGCGCTCGTCGAGCTCGCGGTAGGTCCGCTCGCTCCCGGAGGCTACTTCCCGGACCGCGGGACGGCCCGGGGTTCGACGGGCGCCGAGCGCAACGATGCTGCCCAGGTCGTACATGGTGCTCCTCGGTTCGCGGTCGCCGACGGCGGATAGGTACACGGGCCGGAGTACAGGGTCAGAACACGGCGTAGGCGTTCGCCGGGCTGGCGACGCCCCCGGGCAGGTTGAGCGGGGCGGTGGACAGGAAGAACGACCACCGCCCCGCCTCGACGCAGGCCGCGCCCAGCTCGTCGAGCCACCACAGCTCACCCAGGGGCAGCCCGAGCAGGACCAGCAGCCGGTGATGGCCCCAGCCCTCCGCCGGCACATAGGGCAATGTCTCCGCGGTCGGGTTGTCCAGAGCGAGCGCGGCGACGTGGTGGTCCCACAGCCATGCGGCGGTCTCCCGACTCGGCGAGATGCCGGGCAGCCGGGCGCTCGTCCGGTCGGCGTCGAGGCGGATCGCGAGTGCGCGGCGGGCGGTCGAGTCCATCGCCTGCCACCAGCCCAGCCATCCGGTCCGGACGAGCAGGAGGTCTCCCGACCGCAGCTCGGTGCCCTGCGCGGTCAGGACCTCGTCGAGCTCTGCCGGCCCGATCGCGAACCGTTGGTCGGGCGCCAGCGGCACCCCGCGCCTGGCCCGGTGCGCCGCGACGTCGACGAGAACGCCGCGCCCGATCAGCCCGCGTTCCGCCCACCGGTCGATCCCGAGCTCACCGTGCTCGTCCAGGGCCGAGTCCTGGCGCCCGCCGTAGTACCCGTACTGGCGGTAGCGCAGGTGTCGGAAGCCGTCCCACTGGGTGCTGCCCTGCAGGTGGAAGCGGTCGAGGTACTCGTCGCGCACGTTGCGGTGGTGCACGGCGTGACGCTGAGGGGCGGCGCGCGTGGCCCAGAACTGGTCGACGGGCTCGCCGACCGGGAGGTTCAGATTGACCACACGACCGCTGGCGATCTCCCGGCCGGCCCGCGCCACCTGCTCGGGCCCCAGGAAGTTGAGGCAGCCGAGCTCGTCGCCGAACACCTCCCAGCTGTGCCGCTCGCCGGTATCGCCCACGGTCGGCAGATCGGCGTAGCGGACCGCAGCGGCGAGCTCGTGAGCGGGCGCGGGGACGTCGAGTGCCACCGGTGGTTCTCCTCCGTACCGTCATACCGTGCGGGTAGCTGCTCATCGACCGCGGAACCGAGGAGGCCGGCGCTCGGCAAAGGCGGCCCCGGACTCCCTGACGTCGGCCGTCAGGACGCAGAGTCGCTGGTTCAACGCCTCGACCTCGATGGACTCTCGCAGTGTCGCGTTCCGGACAGTGTCGAGGTTGTGCTTGATCCGGGCGTAGGCGATGGTCGGCCCGGCGGCGAGCTGCTCGGCCAGCTCGGCGGTCCGTGCCGGCAACTCCTCGTCGGGGTGGACCTCGTGCACCAGTCCTCTGGCGTGAGCCGCCTCGGCGGGCAGCCGAGGGTCGAGCAACAGCAGCTCGCGTGCCGCGGCGTTGCCCACGGCCCGGTCGAGCAGGTAGGAGATCCCGTAGTCACCACTGAGCCCGAGCCCGGCGAAACCGATCTTCAGCTTCGTCCCGGTCCCCGCGATCCGAAGGTCGGCGGCCAGGGCCAACGCGAGGCCACCGCCGATCACGTGCCCGTGCAGGGCCGCGATCGTCGGCTTGGGCATGGTGGCCAGCAGCACGGTCGCTTCCGAGCGCCGGACGAGCTCGTGGAGGTCGTCGTACACGAGCGAACCGATCGAGGGCGCGGACGCTGCGCGGGCGGCACGGGAGGCCATCATCGTGACGTCGCCGCCCGCGGTGAAGCTCCGGCCGGCGCCGCGCAGCACCACGCACCGCACCGTGTCGTCCGCGGCGACGTCGCGCAGGGCGTCCACGAGGTCGTCCATCATCGCCTCGTTCAACGCGTTGAGCGCGTCGGGACGGTTGAGGGTGACCCAGCCGACGCCGGCGACCCGCTCGAGGAGCACGGCCGGTTCGGTGCCGGTGGCGAGCTGCGCGCCGTTGACCCCCGGGGCCGTCACGTCGACTCCGCCGAGCGTGCCTCCCGGCGCCGCGCGCGGAACTCCGGGCTCTCGTAGGTGGCCACCTGCAGGCCCGCAGCGAGGTCCAGGGTCAGATCGGACCCCAGACCCAACCACCGGTTCAGGGCCTGCTTGGTGGTCGAGAACGCCTGGGTGGGCAAGGCCGCGAGCTTGTGCGCCAGCGCCGTGGCTGCTTCGTGCACGTCGCCGGGGGAGTCGACCAGCGTGGTCACGATCCCGTCCTCGGCGGCTTCCTCGGCGGGCAGCGGGTGCCCTCGCAGGACGTGCCGGCGGGCGCGAGCCAGCCCGAGCACCAAAGGCCACACGACGGTCGCCCCGTCCCCGGCGGTGAGCCCGAGACGGACGTGCGTGTCCTGGAAGTACACACCCCGCGCGGCGACGACGAAGTCCGACAGGAGCGCCAGTTGCGCACCGATCCCGGTCGCCGGTCGTCCCACCGCGGCTACCAGCGGTTTCCGGAAGGCGATCACGTTCGCCACGATCTGGCGAGCCTCCTGCTGCAGTCGAGCGGCGGTATCGGGCCTGCTCGTCAGGAGATCGTCGAGGTGCCGCAGCTCCGGGAACGGGCAGAACGACTCCGCGCCGCCCGCCAGCACCACGGCCCCGACGTCGGCGCGGTCGTCGAGCTCGCCGAAGACGTCTCGGAGCTCGCGGTGCATGGGGTGGGCGTCCACGACGAACCGGTCGTCGTTGGGATCGGCGATCGAGACGACCGCGACCTCCCCGTCGAGCACCATGGTCACGTAACGGTCGGTCACGTACTACTCCGTCGCGACGTTCTGCTCGGCGAAGGTGTTCACGTGGGTTCCCTGCAGGGGGCCCGCGTCGAACCAGGTCCGGGCGCGCTTGACGGTGGTGCCGCCGTCGAACTCGAAGACGAACACGCCGCGGTTGTAGTACTTCTGGCCGGTCTGGCTGGAGACCGCCTCGTCCTCCCACTCGGCGAGCAGGACGTTGCCGTCGGCCACCACGTGCTTCGGGAAGTAGGTCATCGTGCCGGACCAGACCTTCTTCACCCACGCGCTCTGGTAGGCGACGATCGCCTTCTTGCCGCGGTACTCCACCCGCTCCAGGTTCTGTCCGACACCCGACCAGGTGCAGTCGTCGTCGAAGTGCTCGTAGGCCCGCTCGATGTCGCCGGTCTGGAAGCCCTCGTACCAGGCGTCCAGGGCCTTCTTCTGCTCGGCGATCTTCGTTTCCAGGTCCATCGCTAGCTCCTCGTTGCCCAAGAATCAGGTCGTTGCCGCAGCATGCTTCGCCGCGAGGTATCCGAAGACGATCGAGGACCCGACGGCCGATCCGCTCGCGTAGCCGCCACCGAACAGCACGTTGGCCGCGGTGTTGCCGCAGGCGTAGAGGCCGGGTAGCACCGAGCCGTCGGCTCGGACCACGGCGCCGTCGGGCGTGGTGACGACGCCGCCTCGTGCGCCGGCGTGCGAGAGATACACCGGGAACGCGTAGAACGGTCCCTCGGTGACCGCCCCCATCGTCGGGTTCGGCCCGTCGTGCTCGGGATCGCCCCAGTAGCGCTCGTAGTCGGTCTCGCCGCGGTGGAAGCGACGGTCCATGCCGGTGACGCTGTCCTCGTTGTAGCTCGCCACCTCCTCGCTCAGGCCCACCGGGTCCACCCCGATCTTCGTGGCGAGCGAGCCCAGGTCGTCGGCGACGGTGATCCAGTCGGGGACCGCGGCGTCGGCCGCGACGTTCGGAAGTCCGTACTTCACGCGGTAGCGCTGGTCGCACACGAAGTACGACGGTGTGTTCGCGTACTCGCGGGTCGCCGGGTCGATGTGCGCCCAGGCGTCGGCGAGGGCGAAGTAGGCGGCCTCGGTGGCGAACCGTCGGCCGGTGCGGTTCACGACCATGCAGTGCGGTTTCGACAGTTCCAGGTTGAACATGCGGTACAACGGCTCTCCGTTGTCCTGCAGGTCACCCGGGATCTGAATGGATGGGTGCCACACGGCCTTGTCCATGAGAGCGGTCGCGGCGCCGAGGCCGATCGCCAGCACATGACCGTCACCGGTGTTCGACGGCGGGGTCTGGGGGAGCACCGGAGGACCCGGCAGATGGCGGCGGGCGAAGGCGGTGTTCCAGTCGAAGCCACCGGTGTTGAGCAGCACCCCACGGGTGGCGCGGATGCGCTCGCGACGGCCGTCGGGGTGCTCGATCACGGCGCCGACGACGCGGTCGCTGTCGGTGCACAGCTCCACCAGCGGGGTCGCGACGTGGTACGGGATCCCTCGGCCCAGGACCGCCTTCCACAGACCACCGATGATCGAGCGACCGGCGAGCCAGGAGTCCCGGGGAGCACGATCGCTCGTCTGGAAGCCCGGGACGAAGTCCATGTGCGGGGTCGGACGGACGAGTGCGAGCCCCGGCAGTTCCTGCTCGGCAGGGGTGAGCAGGTCGTCCGAGGCGGCGGGGTGCGGCAAGATCGCACGTCCGCCGAGCCGGGCACCGGGCAGACCCGGGTAGTAGTCCGGTTGACCGCCCCAGATGACCCACGTCAGCCCTGTCCAGGCCTCCACGCGTTCGATGACCGGGCCCACGTTCTCGACGTAGGCGCGCTGCACCGCGCGGTCACCGCGGCCCTCCGAGGCATGTTCGAGGTACTCCACGGCGTCGTCGAGGGAGTCCTCGATACCCTTACGCCGCATGATGTGGTTCTGCGGCGCCCACACGACGCCGCCGGAGAACGCCGTGCCGCCACCGACCTGACCGGCCTTCTCCACCACGAGGACTCGCAGCCCCTCCTCCTGTGCCGCGAGGGCGGCGGTCAGCCCGCCTCCGCCGGTCCCGACGACCAGCAGATCGATCTCTCGGTCCCAGGAGTGGGCGCGGGGTCCGCGCGTTGTGGCCGCACGGGCCCGGGCGAGCGTCCGCGCCACCAGCCTGCGGACTCGGCGACGCAGTACGCGCCCGACGAGCGCGAGAGGTCCGGAGCCCGGGTCGGGTACCGGCCCGGGCTCCACAGGCCGCCTCCGCGCCGGCCCGGTGGCCGATGTGGCTGGTGTCGGCGATGTCGTCGACGCGGACGGTCGCGGCTCGAGCAGCGCAGACAGCCTGCCGGCGAAGTCCAGCATGATCTCCTCGGAGAAGTCCTCGATCATCCCCCGTCCGAGCTGTGCCGCCCCGCCGGTCAGGTCGACCTCCGTGCGGATCGACACCCTCGAGCCCGACGTCACGGGGCTGACGGTCATGGCGATCGTCGCGGCGGCGGTGCCGGCCCCGTCGTCCTCGGCGCCTGTCGCCTCCATGACCGCGCGGCGGGTCACGTCGTCGTGGTCCACGATTCGGACGGTCCCCGAGTAGCGGAACCGCATGGGCCCGAACTTGACCAGGATCGTGGCTGGGCGGACCGGATCGTCGGGTGTCCCACCCATCTGCGCGCCTGGCAAGCAGGGGGCGACTTTGTCGAGATCGATCAACAGCGCGTAGACGGCGTCGGGATCCTGCGGCAAGTCGATCTCGTTCTGGATGAGCACCAGCATCACTCCCGCAGCGTCGTGGGTCCGACAGTCGGCGCAGCCCGGCGTCCGGCCAATCCGACGGCAAGGCTCGGGCGCTCGATCGTGCGGCCAGTCTATCGGTCGATCGATCGATAATCAACGCGAGAGCCCTCGCCTACTCACTCTTCTCCCGAGACGACGGCCGCGTTTCGGGGCTCGACGCGTTCGAGACTCGAACGGCGAACAGCTCCGGATCCCCGATCGGCGAGCGCGCGCTGGAACCCGCGTCCACCGCCAGCACCTGCCCGGTCATTCCGGCGCTGAGGTCCGACAGCAGGAACAGCACGGCGGACGCGACGTCCGTGCGCTCGGCGAACCGTCCCAGCGGAGTGTGGACACGATCGCCCCAGTCGAGACCGGGCATCGCCTGTGTGAACGCGGTCTGGACCGTACCCGGCGAGACCGCATTCACGCGTATTCCGTAGCGTCCCCACTCGACTGCCATCGTGCGCGTCATGGACATCACCGCGGACTTCGCGGCACCGTAGCCACCGTGGTAGGGCGCGCTCACTTGGCCGCTCACCGACGCGAACTGAACGATGCGTCCGTCGACTCCGTCGGCGATCATGTGCTGCACGACCTCACGAGACGTACGGACCATTGTTCCGACGTTCAGAGCGAGAGCTCGCTCCCAGGCTTGGTCGGAGTGTGTCTCCATGGCCTGCCACATCTCGGGCTCGGCGCCGCCGACGACGTTGACCAGGCAGTGGATCGGGCCGTACTCGAGTCGCACCCGCCCCACGACGTCCCGAACGCTATCCGTGTCGGTCGCATCCGCCGCCGCGGCCGTCGCCGAACCGTCGAAGGCCGCGATCTTCGCCGCGGTGGCCGAGGCCGTGGCCATCAGCAGATCGACGGCGACGACGTGCGCGCCGGCCTCGGCAAGCGCCAGCGCGGTGGCGCCCCCGATGCCCTCAGGAGCGACTCCGAACACGATCGCGGTACGACCCGTGCAGCATGAGCCGTTCGACGACGCTCGAGACTTCTGCTGTCACGGGGCGACAGTGCTTTCCGGGAACGTGATGATCGTACGTGCGTGCTGTGCCTCCCCGAACACGTCCAGCGCGTCGTTGATCTCGTCGAGTCCGATGGTGCGAGACAACAGATCGTCCAACTTGAGTCGACCGTCCAAGTAGAGTTCAGAATAGAAGGGGACGTCGACCCGGAACCGGTTCGACCCCATTCTCGACCCCTGGATTCGCTTCTCCTTCAGAAGCGCCTGCGCCGGGAGCGTGATGGTGTCGTCCGAGCGCGGAAACCCGATCACGGTGGCCGTTCCCCCCTCACGCAGCATCTCGAACGACTGCTCGATCGTCCGAGGCCTGCCGACTGCCTCGAACGAATGGTCGACGCCGTCGCCGGTGATGCGAGCCACTTCGGAGACCGGGTCCTCTTGGCTCGCGTCGATCACGTGGGTCGCGCCGAGCCGCTTTGCCAGGTCCAACTTGGCCGCGACCGTGTCGATGGCGATGAGCTGACGTGGACTCGACAGGGCCGTGCCGTGCACCGCGCTCAGCCCGACGCCGCCGAGACCCAGAACCGCGACCTTGCTGCCCGGTTGCGGCCGAGCGGTGTTGAACACCGCGCCGAGGCCGGTGACGACGCCGCAGCCGAGCAGCGCTGCCCGGTCGAAGGGGAGTTCTTCGGGAAGTTTGGCGACGGCGTTCTCGCTCACCAGCATCTTCTCGGCGAAGCCGCCGAGACCCGTCCACTGGGCCACCGCGGTGCCCCCGGCGTTCACGAGTCGGGGACTCGATCCCTCAGGACGCACCTGGCGCTTGTCGATACATCGGTAGGGGCGACCCTTGATGCACCACTCGCAGAGGCCGCAGAACGATGACGGCGACGTGACGACGTGATCACCGGGCCGGAACCCGTGAACCCGGGACCCCACGCGCTCCACGATCCCGGCGGCTTCGTGGCCCAGGACGAGTGGGAGGTCCGCGTGAGGGAAGGCTCCCTCGATCACCGAGACGTCCGAATGGCATATGCCAGACGCCACCGTGCGGATGACGATCTCGGTCTCGGCCGGCTCGGCGAGCTCGAGCTCTTCGATGACCAGCGGAGATCCGAAGCCGTGCAGTACGGCGGCTTTCATGGGCGACCGTCCTTCATTCTTGGGTGGGTGATGAGAGGTAGATGTGTCGTGCTGATCCCGACGGTGTCGCGTGGCTAGCCAATTTCGACGTTCGAGATGATGAGACGCCGGTCAATTCTCCATTCGCCGTCGAGCTGCACGGCGGAATCCTCGTAGACGACGGCTGTCGGTCCGCCGCCCGTTCCGACGGGAAGAAAGAGGCCGTAGGAGCGGGTCACGCCACGCGACTGGGCGATGTCCACACTGATCGACCCGATGAGGTGGAGAGATCCGGCGCGCTTGGCGTGGCGCTCCTCGACGAAGGCACGTAGCGCGCGACGACCGACGACCTCACCGGCCGGAGTTTCCATTACTCCCTCGGGCGTGAAGCAGGATGAGAATGCCGCGCCGTCGCCGTCGTCCATCGCGTGGGCGAGATAGTTGACAAGTTGGCAGATATGGACGACGTCGGCCGTCGGTGCAGGCATACGAACGATCCTCCGTGATCATATTGTAGCAATCAGCGCATGGCGCTTCGGGGTTCGCTTCTCAGGCTCAACCCTCTCGAGGTCGCGTGGCAGTGGCACCTGCCGCCGCCAACTGGCAACTCCATCCGCCGTCGACGACGATTCCGGTCCCGGTGATGAACGATGCCTCGTCGCTGGCCAGGAACACGGCGGCCTGCGCGACGTCGGCGGGAAGTCCGGTTCTGCCCAGCGGCACGCTCTGATTGCGGTCCGCTTCGGCAGGTGTCCCGACGACTGGAATGTCGATCGTCGTCATGGCCGTGGCGATGAAGCCCGGGTGGATGCAGTTCACGCGAATTCCGTACGGGCCGAACTGGGCAGCGAGCGATGCGGAGAGCAACGCCACGGCGGCCTTGCTTCCGCTGTATACCGCGCCGTGGCTCGCGCGGAGCCCCGTCACGGACGACATATTGATGATGGCGCCACCGCCGTGGTCCACCATCGCGCGGACCGCGGCCTGACATGACCGGGCCACGCCGCCCACATTGATCGAGAGCAGTCGATCGATGTCAGCTGGGTCCGCATCAAGGAAGGGTCCCGGCTCCGGTACACCTGCCGAGTTGACGAGAACGTCGACGCCTCCGAATCGTTCGGTCACACCAACGGCTTGTGCTACGTCCGACGCCCTCTGCACGTCACATTCCACGTACTCGGTCGCGGTCGACGAGGTCTGCCGGATGAGTTCGTGTGTGGGTACGCCGCCTTCCCGCGGTGCGGATCGTAGGTCGGCGATCACGACGGCCCGGCAGCCGTGACGACCGAAGGCGAGGGCGATGGCGCGGCCTATTCCACTCGCTCCACCCACGACCAGGCAGACCTTGCCCGCCAGTCGTGCGCTCTCCTGGGGGAGCTCCGCCGGCTCCGGCTGGTTCATCCTTGTTTCCTCGTCCTTCCCGCCACTACGGCTGAGAGGTGGCTGACCTGGTCTGGGCCAGGTGCGCGCGCAGACCGAGCACCGTGACGATCAGTGCCACGGCGCCCAGGGCCAGGCCGGCGACCGGCGCCGCAGCCTGCCAGCGTCCGTCGGAAGCGTCGATGACCTCGCCGAGCAGCATCGGCCCGAAGAAGCCGCCACTGGAGCCGATGCCGTTGATCAAGGCGATCGCTCCGGCGGCGTGAGCGGGCTTTCCCAGCATGGGTGTGAGGACGGTCCAGAACGGACCGACATAGATGGACAGCAGGCTGACCACGGCCGTGGCGGAGAGGATGAAGAGCGCGAGCACGCTCGCCGAGGGCGCCAGTGTCGCGAAGCCTGCGGCGCTCACCAAGAGCGCCACGGTGAGATGGGACCACGGTGCACCGGTCCGTTCCGAGGAACGAGCCATGAGGTAGGTGACCCCGATGGCGAGGAACCAGGGCGCGGCGACGACGAAGCTCGTCTGGAGGTTGCTGAGCCCTGCCAGCTCCGAGACCACCTTCGGGAGGAAGAACGTGGCTGCGTAGCCGACCGAGGCGATGACGAAGTACCCGAGGGTCATCAGCCACACAGCAGGGCGGCGGAGGAACACGGCGAACCCGTTGACCTGGTCTCGGAAGGTGTGTGCCGAGCGGGTGAAGTCAGCGTTCTTCATGATGGTCTCTCGCGCGGCGTCATCGAGCCAGTGCGCCTGGGTCGGGTCCGAGGGCAACAGACGATAGAAGACGACCCCGAATGCCACCGTGATGGCGCCGACGACGATGAAGAGCCATTGCCATCCTTCCAAGGGGCCGAGGTCCCAGCCGAGGATCCAACCCCCGAGGGGCGCGCCGACCACGTTCCCGACCGGCGTCGCCAGCACGAGCATCGCGATCGGCTTCGCCCGTAGTCCCGGCGGGAACCACATCGCGATGTAGAAGATCACGCCGGGGAAATAGCCCGCTTCCGCGACTCCCAGGAGGAGCCGCATGACGTAGAACGACGTCTCGCCCTGGACGAACGCCGTAGCAGCGGTCACAAGTCCCCAGGTCACGAGGATGCGCGTCAACCAGACACGCGCCCCGACTCTGGCCATGATCACGTTCGACGGCGGCTCGAAGATGAGGTAGGTCAGGAAGAACAGCCCGGCCCCGGTCCCGTACGCCGCAGCTGTCAGACCGATGCTGGCGTTCATCTCCAGCGAGGCCACACTTACGATCGTCCGGTCGAGAAAGCACAGTAGATAACCGCCGAAGAGCAGCGGCAGCAGCCGTCTGCGCACCTTGGCGTAGAGGGCTGAGTCGACCCCTTGACGTCCGGCCAACGCCTTCTCAGTCGCCACGTTGAGACTCCCTGCATTTCTTCCATCAGTGGGTGGAAGCCGGCGAGGACCAAGCGACCGGTCGTGATCGACCTCGCCGGTGATCTGAACCCGCGGCTGCTTCCTCGACTACTCCGTTCGTGGGAGCTGGTTCGCACAGCGCAGCCCGGGTGAGCCGAACGAACGATCTCCGCGTCCGTGACACCCCCGTAACCGCCGCACTCCGTGCTCAGTGTCTCTATCGATCGTTCGATAGTCAAGTCCATCGACTACGTGCCCGAGGGCCGGACATGGAGATGTCAGGCCCGGGGAGTGGGGGTCGCCCGTCCCGCCGATACGCGCGCGATCACGCTGGATGCCGCTCAATGAGAACCGAGTGCCAAAGCACAGCAGTCAGCCCTGGGGCCGGCACACCGACCCCTGGGAAGCGATGTCAACTCCAGGTCAGGGGCAAGGTCTCGACAGAATAGACAATGCTGTTCTCGTTGAACTGGAGGTCGGACAACGGCACCGCAAGACTCAGGTTCGGCAATCTGCGCAACAGGGCAGGGTACGCTTCCTGGAGCTCCACGCGAGCGAGGGTCTGACCAAGGCATTGATGGATACCGTAGCCGAAAGAAACCTGGCGACGCGCGTTCCGGCGGAAGTCGAGCTCATGTGGATTGGCAAAAACGTCGGGATCTCTGTTCGCCGCCTCATTCGAAAGGATCACACCATCGCCCGCAGGTATGGTCTGCCCCCCGAGCTCCGTGTCCTCGATCGCGACGCGCCGCCTGCCCCAATGGGTGATCGTCACGAAGCGAAGGAGGTCTTCCACGGCATTCTTGAGCAGCGACTCATCATCGCTATCACGGAGTAGGGCGAGCTGTTCAGGTTGCCGCAGGAGCGCGATCGTGCCCAAGGCTATCTGGTGCGCGGTCGTGTCGTGGCCGGCGACGATGAACATGTTCAATATGGCGAGGATCTCGTCCTCGGTGATCCGACCGGCGTCGAACTGGTCGCGCACAAGTGTGGTGAGGAGGTCGTCTTCAGGATGCCTCCGCTTGTCCTCCATGTACTCGTGATAGTAGTGATGCATCCGCTGGTTGGCGGCAGTCAGTTGTTCGGGTGTCGTACCCGGGTCGGTCACCATGTGCGCGTACGCCTGAAACTCAGCGTGAAAGGCGTAAGGTAGACCGAAGATCATGCAAAGCACCTTCGATGCGAGCGGCATGGCGAATGCTCGGACCAGGTCCACCGGCTGGGACATGCTCTGCATGTCGTCGATGAGCTCGTGGACCAAAGTTCTGATCTGACCTCGACGGGCTTCGATCTGGCGCGGGCTGAACGCCGCAGTGAACATTCGTCGAAAGTAGCCATGCTCCGGTTCGTCCATCGACAGAAATGTCGGCGCTACGGTGCGCTCGTTCTGGTTACTCGTCGAGAAGCCCGGATACCCGACATGTCGGGCGTCTGCGCTGAGGCGATCGTCCCTCAGTCCCATGCAAAAGTCGGCATGTCGGGTCACAAGCCAGGGCTCGGCACCACTCCAGATCCTCACCCGCGAGACGGGACACGCGTCGCGCTTCTGGTCCAGAGTTGGAGAGGGATGCAACGGATGACTCCGTTGCATCGGGTAGAATTCGTTGCCACCGTCTTCCTCGTTCATCATTGGTGTGCCTCCCCGGGAAGCTCTCGGTCGTGGCCGGTCGTCCGTAGCGATTGTCTGCTCGGCGCCCGCTCGCGTCCGCGTACGATCATCGACACGCCGAGCACCATCATGGCGACGACGAGAAGGGTCCCTCCGGCCAGCAGAGACGCTTCCTGCCATCGCCCACCGACGTCCCCGAGAACCCGGCCCAACAACATCGGTCCGAAGAATCCGCCACTAGCCCCGATGCCGTTAATCAGTGCGATCGCTCCGGCCGCCTGGGCGGGCTCGCCCAGCAAGGGCGTCAGAGCCGCCCAGAACGGCCCGACATACATCGAGAGAATGCAGACGGCCGCGGCTGCGGCGAAGACGAACGTGACAACGGACGACTCCGAAAAACTCAGCGCCGCGAACCCGGCCGCGCAGAAGACCAGTGTCATGACGAGGTGCAACCAGGGCGTGCGGTGGCGCTCTGCGGACCGCGCCACGGCGTAGGTGAGCGGAATCGAGAGCAGCCAAGGGACACCGACGACGATGCCGGTCTCCAACGTCGAGACGTCCTGGAGACCCGCCACGACCACCGGCAGGAAGAACGTGATCGCCCACGCGATGGACGCGATCACGAAGTACGAGAGGGTCATGACCCAGACAGTGGGCCGTCCCACTGTCACCGCCAACCCCCGGAACTGGCTCCGCAGCGAATGTGAGGAGCGCGAGAAGTCAGCGTTCTCCGCGATTGTCTGGCGCTCCCCGGGGGTCAGCCATGACGCTTGCCCCGGGTCTGCAGGAAGCAGTCTGTGGAGAACGATACCGAACATGACGGTGATCGCTCCGACGATGATGAAGAGCCATTGCCATCCTTCCAGTCCGCCCACGTCCCACCCGAGAACCCAGCCTCCGAACGGAGCGCCGAGAACGCTTCCCACCGGAGTCGCGAGTGCAAGTGTTGCAATCGGTTTGGCACGCAGATGTGGCGGAAACCACATTGCGATGTAGAAGATCACACCTGGAAAGTACCCGGCCTCGGCGGCGCCGAGCAGCAAGCGCATCACGTAGAACGAGGTCTCGCCCTGAATCCAGGCCGTGCCGACCGTAACGAGCCCCCAGGTCACCAGGATTCGAGCCAGCCAGATTCGCGCCCCGATACGAGCCAGCGCAATATTCGATGGTGGTTCGACGACCATGTACGCGAGGAAGAAGATTCCTGCGCCGGTACCGAACGCAGCAAGAGACAAGCCGATGCTGGCATTCATCTCGAGCGCAGCGATGCCGACGATACTTCGGTCCAGAAAGCAGAGCAAGTATCCACAGAAGAGCAGCGGGACCAGCCGGAGCCTCACCTTTCGGTAGAGAGCAGAATCCCGGTCGTGCAGATCGGTGGTTTGCGACGCCATCACGCTCGGCCTCTCTGGTTCGCGGAACGCTGTCGGCACCGGCCCTCTGCCGCGGTCTCCAGCGCTCTGAGCACCGTGGAGGCAGCGCAGATATGGCCCGAGACGATCGGCATTGGGTGTCAAGTCCGGTCCGACATCAGTCCACGATCTGCCGGGCCGAGACGAAGTCGACGGCGGTCGTGTCCTGCTGGTGGTCACCAACGGTGGCTTCTCAAGACAGGCACGCTATGACCTGGACCACTCCACCGTATCTACCGATCGATCGACAGTCAAGCGGTGTGCGGAGCGGCGGGTGCAACTTGCCCCCTGGATCGAGGCCGGGGTGTGCGCATGCGATGAAGTGTCGGAACCGGGACGTCGCCGCACGACGTCGTCCGGACTGTCACCCCGGGTGCGGCCCGCGGGCGTGACGGGAGATCGTCGAGGGCGATGACCGACGTCGTCACGGCCCGAGGGGTGCGTGTGCCGTCGGCCGGTCGTCCGGGGGGTGTCTCTATGGGGTTGTCAAGCCGCGAGGGGCTCGGGTGCTCGCGCTGGGGCGCGGTAGGGCTGGTGGTCGCGGAGCATGGCGTAGATGACGTCGGTGCGGCGGCGGGCCAGGCATATC
>NZ_JBXUHE010000064.1:0-28054 GCF_057180585.1 Actinomycetospora sp. 2LY8.5 | reverse complement strand
GGGAACGGGATCGGGGCGGGCCAGAACGCCTTGGCGGCCAGGTGCACCAGCAGCATGGAGTCCTTGCCGCCGGAGAAGAGGATCACGGGGCGGTCGAACTCGCCCGCGACCTCGCGGATGACGTGGACAGCCTCGGACTCGAAGCTATTAACTTGCCGTGTGTGTTCCCAACCTAATCGTGTGGTCATCGTCAGACTCCCGGTCGGCGACGGCGCCATCGCTACACCAATCTAGAGGCTTATGGACGGAGAGACCCGAGGCGCTTCGGTCAATGACGGCCGCACCAACATCGCCGCTCTGGAGTCATTTGATCGACAAGCAACAAGCGCTTCGCACTTCGCCCTATTTCCTTACCGAGGAGGCTCTCTGCTTCAACACTACTCGAGGGGGGCCACCGCACTTCCAACCAATATGCCCTGTCAACCTGGACCTGAGCGGCTTCCGGCGACGTACCACCGTCTACCGGCAGGCCACCCACGGTTGTGGCGCCGGCGTTGGGCACCTCGCGCCGGCTCATGGAGCCGCGGATGACGACGAGGAATCCGTCCGCTACACCAGCCAGTACCCAACCGGCTCGCTACGACGAAGGCGCCCACGAGACTCTACCGCTTCGCTCTTATGAATCAGGAGCACGCCGACGGCACGGCGCCTCCCGCACCCCGCGACCGAGCCCGCAGCGGACCACCACGCGTCCCTTGAGTATCACCGTTTCGCCTATCACTTCCGAGCAAGTATGCAAGTGGCTACCGGATAGTCTGGATGACGGGCTTCCAGCTCATACGGAGAGAGCTCCTCGGCCGAGATCCCTATAAGGGATGCGATAGTCGTCAGCGGGTTTCCGTACTGATAAAGCCGAACCTCTGACCATCCTACGAACATCTCCCGCATAGCGGCAGGCAGGGGCCGCCAATAATCCTCCGGTGCGCGGTGGAGACGCTGCGCGCCGGGCACCATGCAGAACGCCATCCCGCCCCGCCTCAACCAATGGTAGATGTTGTCGATGATCTGCCACGGTTGTGGCGTGTGCTCTAGAACGTTAAACGCGATCACCGCGTCCCACGAACTCGCGGGTGTTATACAAGAATCCGTAGCGTCACCCGTCAGCGAAACGCCCGGCCTTTCCCTCAGGTCCACACTTTGATACGTAGCGGCACGGTCGAACCCATAAGTGTCTCGGTTGCTCTCGTTACCACCGATTTCGAGTACGTCTCCGACCACATGGCCGCGAATAACCCTTATGAATTCATTCAAGTAGTACCGATCGATCGGAGTTCCCCTGCTGAAGCCGAACGCGGGACACACCGGGTTTAGACTCCGCAGGTGTCCCCACGCGAGAGCTCCCGGCGCCGGCGCCGCGAAGCCTCTCCGCACCATCTGTTCGAGCACGTCGCTGAAGTCGGGTCTTACACCACCGACATGCGCAAGCCCATGCTGCATACCGGTACAACGCAGCACCTGGCGTGTTGCCCTGCTCATCTCCGTCAGATCGGCAATCGGGTTATCCTGGTGGTCGAAGGCAAGGAGCGAATCGCGGTGCACCAGAAATGAACAGTCCGGATAATTCCTATGCAGCTCTTCCAGCGCAACCTCTACATCCGCCGGGAGCGGCGATTCGCAGAGCGAAACGAATTCCGCTTCTACACACGTTACATCATGCTCATGCAGCATTATCTCGCTAGCTAGCAACATCTCCAAGGTCAACGGTGGAGCTGCTTGCTCGTGCGCCCCTCCTATCGCCCGAGGGAATATACCTTCCGGCTGCACTGACACCGCCATCACCGACGCAACGGAGCTAATTCCAGTACTCAATTCCGCTTCCCCAAACTCGTTACCTGAACACTCGACCACGCGACCAAGACTTAACAGAGTGCGGCAAGCTCACGCACGAGAGCAGATTCGAGTTTGCGCGCCGATTCCCGCGTGAAGTCAGCGGCGGGCAGGTAGTACTTCACACTCGTCCGTCCATTGACCGTGTGAATACCGTAAACGGGGTAGCTAAAGGCCCGGTCGGGCGGCCGGGTTAGATATACGTCGGTGACTTTCACCGCAGGGTCCGCCACGGGCGGGGTGATGTCGCCGATGTTGGTTACGATCGCAAGCGCAGCACTTTCGGCCGGCGGGTTTCCGCCCCACATTCGACTGCGAGACTCAGTCAGGTTTAGCAGATCATGCTGGGGCTCTTGCCGTGCCAGTGCTGCGTCGAATTCGCTCTTGAACTCACGCGCAACGCTCAACGACGCGCTACTGGACGCGACCTGGAGTACAGTGTGATGCAGGATGCTGAAGTTTGTTAGCTCCGTCGCGCCGATCGGGGGGTCAACCCGCCCCCGGAGATCAACCGCCGAACTGCAGATCATGCGCACTCTTCCGGCGCGCTGAGCGAGGAGAGCGCGTTGGACCGCAAGCACGACACCGCAGAGGCATGCGTGCACGCTCAGATCGTGGGCTCGCGCGGTCCCGTGCAGCCGCGCGGACCGCACCTCGGACAGAAGGACTCGGCCCGGAATCGCCTTGTGCACATCCAGACGTCTTCTGAAGCTCGGCTGAGCGGGTTCCCCCGACACAGTTGCGCCCGCGGACCAGCGCCGGAGGCGCTGCTGCAACACCTTCGACGGTGCCTCCGGCAGAGAGCTGGCGGTCCGCACGAAGATCGCCTTCCGGGCCGTCAGCTGGCCATAGAGCTGCCATAGCCGATTATTTAGCGCAACCTTGTTCCGGCCGTCGGCTATAACGTGGTCGGTGAAGAACGCGACCGCAAAGCGCTCCCCATCACGAGCGAGCACGAGCCGCGACAGCAACCGCCCTGAGTCCCAGCTCCTATAGACTTCGGGGAAATCGCCCCACTTCGCCATCCTGTAATACTCGAACCTAGCCGTGGCGAGCTCGGGCACACACATCAGGACCCCGCCGCCGTCCCACGCGATCCGGCCGCGCAGCAACGGGTACTCCGCCGTCAGCAGTTCGAACGCCTGCCGGAGCCCGTCCTCGTCAATTCGGCCGTAGCCCTCAATGACCAACCCGTTCACCAACCCGCCGGCACGCCCGCCCAGATTGGCCATCTCCAAGGTATCGAGATAGCGGCTCAGCATCAGCTACCACGAACCTTCCGCATCACGATGGCGAGCAGTCGAGCCCGACCGTAAGGGACAGCCGGCCAGCTGACCAAGGCGCCCATTTTCGCCTAGTTCAGCAAGTGCATCGTCCGAGCCCAATCGGGCGCCGCCACGCTATACGGACCCAGACCCAAACGCACCCGGAGCAACGCGGTACTCCGTCTTGGTCCATGCGAGAAGCCGTATCTCCTCGTCGAGAAAGTAGCGCGCCGCGGCGAAACCCACCTCGCTGGTCACCGGCCGCGCGATCGACCAGGATGGATAGTCACTCAGACCAGACGCGGTAAGCCACGTGGCAGTGACTTGCCGATAAGTCTTTGAAGGAAACGACCCGACTGGTGCAGGGGGCTGGTTAAGTCCATGACGTTAACAATGTCGCCGGGCGGCGGGTGGCATGTCACAGCAAAGCAGGTTGTCAAGTACGCTGTCCGTCCGGTACACAATGCGTTGGACGGCACGTTTGCGATACCGAATCCTGACAGTGGTGAATGTGACGTTCTAGGCCGGTCTCCAGGAGGTTCATCGCGCCGTCTCGTCGTCGTCGACCGCGAGGTCATGCACCAGTACGGTGAACGGATAGTTGGGTTCCTCAACCGGCACGGCATCGACCACCGCCTGCTTGTCCTGCCCGGCGGCGAGGGAAGCAAGACCATGGAGGCGGTATTTCGAGTGTGCCGAGAGTTGGACGATTTCGGCATCGTCCGGCGCAGCGAGCCGGTCATCGTCTTTAGCGGCGGCGTACTTAATGATGTGGTTGGAATGGCGACCAGCATTTACCGCCGGGGCATCGAGCGAATTGGGTACGGAACGACGCTGGTGGCACTAGTCGACGCCACCGTGGGGGCCAAGACCGGATGCGATCATAATGGCTACAAGAACCGGCTGGGCACTTACCGGCCGGCCAAGCTGGTCGTGGCAGACCGTACGTTCCTCGCTAGCCAGGAACGCCGCCGTCTCTCAGACGGTATGGCTGAGATACTCAAACTCGGTATCGTATGCGAGAAGCGCCTTTTCGAGCTCGTCGAAACCTCGGGCCGGCTGGTGCTTGACGCCCGGTTCCAGCCGACTACGCCCGAGGCGGACGCAGCCGCTGCAGACATCATCAAGGACACCATCGAGGTGATGTTGACAGAACTCCACGAGAACCTGTGGGAGGACCAGCTCGCCAGGGCGACCTACTTTGGCCACACCTGGTCACCGAAGGTGGAGATGGAGGCATTGCGGCGAAACCGTCCGCGTCGCGGCCGGTTACTGCACGGCGAGGCGGTCACTTTGGACATGCTGCTGAGCGCGTCGATCGCCTGCGCAAGAGGACTCATTTCAGAAAGTGAGCTCGACCGGGTGGTCGCTGTCGTCGATCAGTTGGACCTTCCCGTCTGGGACCCCCTCCTAGACGAGCCTGCGGTGCTCGCGGCCGGTCTCAAGGATACGATTCGGCACCGGGACGGACAGCAGCTGATCCCGTTACCGGAGTCGATCGGCAACGTGACCTACGCCAACGACATCACCCCAACAGAAGTGAGCGCCGCAGTCGCCTGGATGCACTCGTTGCGGGGCGGCGGGCGACGGAGATCACCCCAGACCTAGTACGAGGAAGAGACCCCTCATGGCTGACCTGGACCACCGCTTTGTCAACCCGCCCTACCTGCGGCTCACCGACCGCCGGAAGACCTCCGCTGGTACGGTCTTCGTCTGGCACCTCCGCGTCGCACAGCCTAACGTGTCCCACGTCGCGACCGATACTGCCCATTCCCTCGAACATTTGCTCGGCGACTATCTCTACAGCGTGTCTGAGGACATCATCACGGTTGCCCCAATGGGCTGCCAGACCGGTTTCTACATCACCACGAGCATCGATGACTACGACGAACTGGCGGCGCTTCTGAGTGGCGTCCTAAAACGCATGCTTGAAGCCGACAGTGTGCCGCACGCCGATTCGGTGCACTGTGGACGGGCGGTCAACCATTCGCTCAACGGCGCTCGAATCACTGCGGCCTGGTTGCTCGGCCACCGGGACGAGTGGGCCGACCCAGGTTCGGACACAGCTGAGGTGTGATCCTGAGTTAAGGTGTGGTCTCCGTGAAGTATCGGCCGCTCGGCATGACTGGATTGTACTGTTCTGTGGTATCGCTCGGTACCGCCTCGCTAGGCGACATGTTCGGTGCGGTCGACGAAGATGCCGGTATCAGAACGGTTCGCCGCGCCTTCGAACTAGGCGTCACTTTCTTCGACACCTCTCCGTACTATGGAGACGGGCTTTCCGAAAAGCGGCTTGGCCGGGCACTGGCCGGCCATCGAAACGAGGTGCTGATCGGCACGAAGTGCGGTAGGTTCGGTGTCCACGATTTTGACTTCCGGCCCACCCGGATACGCAAGAGCGTCGAAACCAGCCTGCGGGCGCTGGATACAGACTATGTGGACCTCCTCCAGCTGCACGACGTCGAGTTTGCCGAACTCGATCATGTCTTCGACGATGCTTATGCAGAGGCATTGAAGCTTCGGGACGAGGGAAAATGCCGCTTCGTGGGTATGACCGGGTATCCAATGCACACGCTTCGTCGTGCCGTCTCGGAGACAAGCCCAGACGTTGTTCTTTCCTACGCACATTGCACATTGCTCAACACCCGGTTGACAGTCGAGCTATTGCCACTGTGCAACGAGCGCGGGACTGGCCTGATCAATGCCGCCCCGCTTGCAGTTGGCCTGCTCACTCCGACGGGAACCCGGTTGCGGGAGCATTCTGCTGGCCAGGCACTAAGGGCTGCGGCTTCGCGGGTTGCGTTGCACTGCGCTGAGCGTGGCGTCGACGTCGCTTTTCTGGCGAACCAGTTCTCTATTCAACGCAGTGGCTGCCCTACAACTGTCATCGGCACGGCCTGGTCTAGCCATGTGGAAAGCGCGGTCCGGGCAGCGAGCACTCCCCTAGACGAGCATGTCCTTACCGAGGTGCTGTCGCTGACCGCCGACGTTCGCGACACCTCGTGGTCGAGCGGCCTTCCCGAGAACAACTGAGTTGCTAGGGCCACCCGTAAACCGGGGCGCGCAACGGGCGAAGCCCCGGTAGTACTACGGCCGGACCTGGCGGAGGTTGGTGCGGCGTGTCTCCTTCGTTGTGAGCGCCGGATGGAGAGCTTTCTGATGGGTGAGCGACGATGTCGGCGTGGCCGAGGTGGCGGTGTCGACGATCAGCGAGTTCCCCTGGGCTGCGACCAAGTTCTTCCCAGGGCCCAGCCCACGAGTGATATTGGGCTCGCGGTCGCCGGGGTCGGGTCGGGTTAGTCGTGGGCGCCGGGGGGCGCGGTGAGCGTGCGGGATGGATGACGGCGTCCAAGGCGTGCTGAGAGTCGAGGCCGACGTTGAGGCCGTAGGCGCCCTGTATGGCGGTGATCCCGTCAAGCAGCTGGGGGTCGAGGCCGCCTAGGTCGGTCAGGTGCAAGGACCCGGCGGTGTCGAAGCAGCGCGTCGAGAGTATGAGCCTGCGGGTGCACGTCCCGCGCTACCGCTGCTCCCGCGCCGGCTGCGGCCCGCGAGGTGTTCGCCGCGGTCATCAGCACGGTGGCCCGGCCGCGGGGTGGACCACCACCCGGCCCTCCGCCGGGTACGTCCTGCGCCGTCTCGCGGTCGACCGGATGACGGTGGCGGCGATCGACCCTGAGCTGGGGCGCTCGCGGGACACCGTCAACGGCATCGCAGTGGCCGCCGCCCGAACCCTCTCGTCGCCGGCGACACCACCCGGCTCGACGGGGTCCGCGTGATCGGGGTGGACCGAGCACCGGTGGGGCCCACACCCGCCACGCCGCCGGAGACGGGTTCGTCATCGTGATCGTCGACCTCACCGACGTCGTGACCAGTCACCGCCCGGCGCGGCTACTCGACCTGGTGCCCGGACGCTCCGCCTCCGCCCTGTCGGAGATCCGGAAGAGCTCATTCAGTAGGTCGCAGGCTCACTTCTCCAATCGGCGGATGTGCTTTTCCGCCAGGCCGCGATCTCCTGTAGCGATCTGCAGGAAAGGCAAGCGGGCACTCCAGCCTGCCCGCCACCCGGACAACACCAAACAGGATCGAAGTCAGTACGAAGAGTTTCGCTGGCCACCTCGTGCACACCACCGCGGGGTGTTCGTCGAGTTTAGAGGGCCAAACACATGAACATGGACTGTCGCGATTCGGGACCTTGGCGTCAACCTGATGTATCATCCCGGCCAGTTCCGCCAGCGGATCGCTCAAAGCAGCGGGCACGCCTCTTTCAGCTCAAGCCCGGTGGGCGGAGAACGATCAGCCGCTTCTGCCAAAGTCCGAAAATCTCTGCGCCGACGCCACGGTCGCTCAGTACCTCCGCTCCAACCAGTTCCCGTAGGATGTCCCCGTCGCCCGCATCGAGCAGTAGCGAGTACATCCGGGTCGAGATGTCTTGGCGTGAACCACCGGCGTAGTTCGCGTAAACCTCGTACCGCGCCGCTGAATCACCTAGGGAAAGGACCGAGCAGACCCGGGTAGTGGGCACTGAGTTCAGCGCGAGATCACCGAGACTACTCGGCTCGTCGCCCACGCGGCGAACTAAGAAATCCTCGATGACAAGGTAGTCTAGCTCGGTAGTGAGAAAGGTCGTCAGTGCCTCCTCGACGCTCTGCACGATGGGTTCGAAGCGATTGTTAAAGGAGGTATTAAGTAGCACTGGGGTGCCCGTCATCTGGCCGAACCGTCCGACGAGCTGGTGGAACCGCTCGTGTACCTCCCCATCGACAACCTGTACTCGAGCCGTCCCATCGACATGCGTCACGGCGCCCAGGTGCTCCCGTTGGTCCGTACGCACGGGCAAAACGAATGACATGAACTCGTAGTTCGCTACCGCCTCCGGCAGCTCGAAATAAGTGGCTGCGGCCTCACGAGTCACCACAGGAGCGAACGGCCGAAACCCCTCGCGCTGTTTAATCATGGCATTGATTCGGTCCCGGTTCTCTGCCGGCCGGGCGTCGGCGAGGATGCTGCGGTTGCCGAGTGCACGCGGGCCGTATTCGGAGCGGCCCGCAGCCCAGCCAAGCACGGCTCCATCCTTGAGTAGCTGGGCGGCCACCTCGACGATATCCTCGCTCCGCTCATAGCAAACCAGCGAACGCCATCGATCCAAGCTTGTGACGATCTCTTGATTGGACCCGAGGGAGGGCCCCAGGTCGGCCGAGACAAGGCGTCTCCGCGGCAGGGTAGCTGCCCTAAGCCCGCCGCCTACGGCGAGCGCGGCGCCTTCGCCAGTTCCGCCGTCGTGGGCCGCCGGGGGAATGAAGACTTGGTCGAAGAGCCCAGATCGGAGGATCACGCCGTTGAGGGTACTATTATGCGCAACACCGCCGGAAAAGCAGAGGCGGCGGAGGCCGGTCAGTCTGGACCAGTGTGCTAGAACGTGGAGCGAGATCTTTTCGAGTGTCTCCTGCAGCGCGGCCGCGAAGTCGCAGTGGACGTCAGTGAAGGGCTCCCCGGTGCGACGCGGCCGCACGCCCTCTTCTTCGAAAAACGTGCGCTCGACAGCGTTTCCCGTCAGGATGCCCGAATCCTGTATATGCAGACTGTATCGACCATCCTCGGCCAGCGAGTATAACTTTGAAAAGGTCTTGCGGAACCTGGAAGGATTCCCGTATGGCGCCAGACCCATCACCTTGTACTCGTCGCCTACGTGGTAACCGAGCAGGCAAGTGGATAGGTAATAGAGCAACCCGAGCGAATCCGCGGACGAATATGTACACAATTCGTCGAGGTCATTCTTGTGTGCGTGGAAGATCGTCCCAGATATATATTCGCCCATCCCGTCCATGACGATTGCTAGCGCCTCGTCCATGCCTGATCCGGCGACAGCAGGTAGAGCATGGGAGACGTGATGCGGTACGTATTGCAGCTGCTCGTCGGGGATACTCCAGCCAAGTGCCTCTAGCAGTCGCTCCTTGATGAGCTCCCGCGAATAGCGCCTGTCCGTCTGCGGACTGGCCAGATATTGATGGTTCAGAGCCCGGTCGATAAACTGCTCCGGCAGGTAATATCCGACAGCGTCGATGTCGTGATGAGAGACGCCCGCGTGCGCCAGACACCAGCGGATCGCGTGCACCGGGAACTTGGTGGTCTTCTTGATTCGGTTCAGGCGCTCTTCCTCGACCACGGCCAGTACCTCGCCGTCCCGCACGAGGCAGGCTGAGGAGTCGTGGCAGAAGTTCGCAGGCATGCCTGGCACGATGTCCGACCTTTCGGACGAAAAATTGCCGCTGATCCCCAGGGTTAGCATCGGCTGACTCCGGTCCGTCCAGTAGTGGTGAAGCTTGCGGGTCGGGGTGGGCACCTCGTGAACCGAGAGTTACCAGCAGAACCCCTCGGCCCGCAATGGACCTCCTTTCGCCACCCCGCCGGATAGGACGGGAAGGCAGCAGATGCGCCCTTGTCGATGGATTAGCGACACCTTGTCGGTGGATTGCGACACGGTGATAGCGGCCTGCGGTAACGGGCGCCAGGTCCGCTTCTCGCGCGTGCCCGCCGACCGAAGGTTGTAGGTGATCTGTTTGTCTGCTATGCACCTTTCATGGGAGCATGCAAGCACATAGCCATGATCGGTAGCACCGGGCCGAGTCACATCTACCCCTCCCTGGAGATCATCCGTGAGCTAGTAGTCAGCGGGTACCGGGTGACCTACGCTATCGGCGAGCCGTTAGTCGACCTGATCCGTGATTCCGGGGTTGAACCCGTTACACATCCGACGATCTTGCCGCCCAGCAAGGACGCGATCTGGTCGGACAACCCTATCGACGCTAAACGAGTCTTTCTTGACGAGGCCATCGCGGCGTTCAGGCACCTCACTGCTTACTACGACGAAGACCCACCCGACTTGGTGCTCTTTGATATCGGCGGAATGGGAGGCCCGTTGCTCGGTAAGCGCTACGGCGTAACGGCGATCCGGCTTTCGCCAACCTACGTAGCGTGGAAGGGCTTCGAGGGAGATCAGGACATGGCTGAAGTTATTGACCTAATGTACAACTCATCCCCCGGAAAGGAGTTTCTAGCCGTCCTCCACCGCTGGCTGAGAGATAACGGGGTTCATGAGGAAGGGGTGGCCTGGCTGACCGACCCCGGCGAGTGCCTGTCTCTGATCCCAAAGGCGATGCAGCCTAACGTCGCTTGCGTCCCCTCCTCGGTCCGATTCGTCGGCCCGTGCCTAGCGCCAGCGCGGCTGGCGGATCGAAGTTGGCGACCGCCGACGAATGGGAAACGAGTGCTCCTCGTGTCTTTCGGCACGACGTACAACAATAAAGTCGACATCTACCGAACCTGCATTGCTGCATTCGCTGGGTCGAATTGGCATGTTGTCATGGCAGTTGGTCCGGACGTCGACCTGCAAGAGCTCGTCCCGCTGCCGGGCTCGTTCGAGGTCCATCGCAAGGTCCCGCAGCTGGCCGTGCTCGCGACCGCGTCGGCGTTTATCACGCATGCCGGGATGGGCAGCTGTACGGAATCGTTGTGGTTCGGCGTCCCGATGGTGGCGATCCCCCAGGCCGCGGACCAGCCCCGCAACGCAGCGACGCTGGCGGAGCTGGGAGTCGGAAAGCATCTACGGTCCTACGAAGCAACGGCGCCGGCACTTCGCTCGGCTGTGGCCGAGGTGGCGGATTCCCCAGATGTCGCCGCGCGGCTATCTGAACTATCGGCCCAGGTGCGGGCGCAGGGCGGTATCGACAAGGCAGTGTCCGCCGTTCAAGCGTATCTGCGGTAAGGACTAGTGCCGAGCACCACTGGTCTAGGACTCCGCCTGCGGAGGCTCGGTTGTAGGGTCTTCCTGCGCAGTCCGGTCCTCTCCTCTGTGGAAACGGCGGCCAGGAGCACGCCGATCGGCATCTGCTTCGAGGTGGCCCTAGAAGCGGTGTTAGCCGAGATCGCTCGGCGGGACTCACGGAAGAGGCGATTGGCTCAGACGACCGGTGTTCCCGGGCCATGCGCCGCAATCCTGTTCGAAGGAACTCCAGGCGCGAATTCGAGTCGCAGACAGGAGGGGGTGGCGGAAGCTCCGGTAGTACACCCAGTAAGCCGCGAGGTTGGTGTTGCGCACAGGGTGGACAGCGCCAAATCAAGTCAGTACGATGGATCTACAAGTAATCCACATCTGGGCCCTATCGATATCCGAGCCCTATCGATCTGTTGTGCCGAGCTGGGAGCGAATATGTCGAGTGGCCGGCAAGCACTGAGCGCGGATTGCGGTCTGCAGGAGGTGGGCTTGGCTGCCGGCGCTTCCGCCGAGGAGACCTTGGGCGGTGGCAGACTTTCAAGGGCCGCCACCTGGGTACCGATCGACAGGGTGCAGGACACACGGATGTCTCCTCGGCTTGGTGGTGTCGACCTCGAGCACGTGCAAAGACTCGTATCCGCACCGGAATTGCCCCCGATCGTGGTCGAGCGAGAGAACATGCGTCTGATTGACGGCGCGCATCGTCTGCGGGCTGCGGAGGCGCGAGGGGCGAAAGAGATCCTGGTCCGGTTTTTCGATGGCGATCCGGTGCAGGCGTACTTCTTCGCGTTGGCCAGTAATATTTCTCACGGCCTGCCTCTGAGCTTGGCCGATCGCAAGGCGGCCGCGACACAGCTCCTAGAGGTGTACCCGGTGTGGTCGGACCGGGCGATCGCGCGGTATGCAGGTCTAGACCACAAGACGGTGGGCGCGATCCGCCGCTGGCGTACTGGGGAGAATCCCCAGCCAGCCGTCAGGCTCGGTCGTGACGGCCGGGAGCGGCGGGTGAGTAGGGTCCAGGACGGACGAAAGCTCACGGTCGAGGGTGCCGTTCCAAGACAGCAGAACGGCGGAGCCCCGGAAGCTGGACAGTGGAACGAGTCCGCCGTCAGAGAGCAGCGCTGGGAGAGCGCGCGAAGGCTGCGTGCGGATCCCTCCGTCCGTGCTACCGAGACGGGACGCATGCTACTGCGCGCCCTAGAGTTGCACGCTCGGATGGAAGAGGAGTGGGAGACCATTGCCGACAGCCTTCCGCCGCACTGCCTCGAACTGGTGGCCGAGCTGGCGAACCAGTGCGTCGGTGACTGGGACCGGCTGATCAGGAGGCTGCGCACACGGTAGGCGGGAAGCGAGTCCCTGCGACGGTGGTGGCTCTGGAGGGACATGGCAAAGCTGCCGCTCGACCGGTACAAGGTGTTCGAGTCGGATGACATCAGCTATACCCGCGAACGGCTCACCGAACTACTGAGTGGGCATCGTATAGACCTCGTCGGCCGACCCTCTGGGCTAAAGGCCGTCGTCCACTGGGTGAGTCTGCAAAGTATCGCAATTGCCTACGTGTCGTACGGGCAAGGCGTTTCATTGACCCGGTATGAATCGGAGACGTGCTATCTCGTAGTCGTTCCGCTCGCCGGCCACGGGGTCCTGAAGATCGGGACTGACCACGTGCAGGCAACCCCCCAGCGCATCGGGGTAGTGACAGCAGGGCAGGAGGTGAAAATGCGGTTGTCTGCGGACTACTCCCAGCTGGTTGTAAGGATCGAAAGACGCGCGTTGGACGCCACCTTGTCGGAGATGACGCGCACTCCGCTCGTCGAGCCTATCCGGTTCGATCTCGGAATGGACGTGACCAGCGGGTACAGACGTAGCTGGTTGGAATCGTTGCTGCACTGTGTGTCTGCCCTGAACAGTCCGGACACTATGCTCCTGCACCCACTTGTGGTCGCCGAGATCGAGCGCTATCTGATCAAAGGCCTTCTGGTGGCGCAGTTCCACAACTACACGGCGTTCCTGCAGGCCGATACGAAACCTCAGTACTCGCAAGGGCTGCGTAGTCTGATCGAGCACATCGAGGCTCATCCGGAATGGCCGCACAGCCCGGCGAGCCTGGCGAGCCGGGCTGGTGTGAGTATCCGTGTGGTCCAAAAGGCTTTCCGTGCGGAGCTTGGCACTACGCCGAGCGAGTACTTGCGCGAAGTTCGGCTGCAACGGGTCTACGACGAGCTTTCCCTCGCCCATCCCGATACGGCGACGGTGGGGGCGATCGTGCGTAAATGGGGCCTTTCTCATCACGGTCGGTTTGCGGCAGGGTACCGGCAGCGGTTCGGTGAGGCACCGAAGGAAACCCTGAGATGGAACCGCCATCGTCTACTCCCTCGGCGGCACTGACTATGCTGACAGTCCCTGGGCGCTCTGGTCTGGGGTTCCCGGGAAGGCGCACGAAATGGGTGGGTTTGTAAAGCTACAGGGCCCACGTCGCTGTGGTGAGGTGCGCCCCGAAAAGCTTCGCGCCGCGACAGTCGAGATCCATATAGCCCAGCTCATCAATACAGTGAAGAGATCGACGCGGCCGTAGCGGGCGATGGTCTTGGCGAGCTGGCGCTCGTCGGGGCCGCGACGACTTCGTTTCACCAGCTTCGTGGCCGGCGCGTAGCGGACCAGGAACCCCTGCTGCGCGACTGCGGTTCCGAGCCCGATGAGCAGGATGCTCCTATGACTCGTCAAGACCCGCCGTGAGGCACTCGGGCGGGCGCGTAGGTCGCCGGTCGTGGTGGGGGGCTGCGGGGTGCTGCGAGTGCGGCGAAGCACCGGCGGATGCGTACCTGAGCTGGCATGGGCCGCTGCGCGACGGTTGCATGGACGCGCGCATGTCGGCGTTGATGGGCAGGCCGAGATTGCCTGCCTGGCCCGATCCGGTGGTCCACCGAGGTTGTCCCGCTCTCCGTAGATTTTCGGCGGCGGTCCGATCATGCGGCGGTTTCGGTGTGACGGTAGCGGTTCGGTCCGAGAGTGTCGGTGGTGTGGCGTTCGAGCGAGGCACGTAGGGCCCGTAGGTGCAGGTTGCCCGTTGACCCGGCGGAACTGCCTGCCGGCCCCGATCATCCCGACGGCGCACCAGGGCAGCACCATGGTCCCGTCGCGCCAGCGCTTGACGTTGGCTGAGTGATCGCGGCGATCGAGATCACCGACTCCACGGCATTGGTCGGGCGCAGCGTTCGTGCGGACAAGGTTGGGCGGTACGTCCAGACGCAGCCACCGTCAGGGTCTCGTCGAGGCCCTCGCGCAGCGAGGCGGCGGCGCCGGGGTGAGTCTTGTCGAGCTCGCCGGCGAGGGTCTCGAGCTTGGCCTGGGCCCGCAACGCTGAGTCGGCGCGATAGGCGGCCCGCATCGGCGAGGCCACCACCGAGCGCAGCTTCTGCGGGAGGTGGCCCCTGACGTTTCGGATCTCGTGAAGTTGACAGCGCTGGGTCACGGAGCGGTCGAAGACCTCGCGCATGCTCGCGGCCAGCGCCTTGGAGCCATCCAGCACCGCCATGATAGGGCGGGTGGTGTCGGGGCTGCGCTCGCGCAGGGGTCGATCAACAGTCCCGCGCACCAGGGCGGTGTTCTTCGTGGAGCCCTCCGCGAGGGCGAGCGGGTGCTTGGTTCCGTCACCGTCGATACCCAGCGCGACCACACAGCAGTGCTCGGTGAAGTGCACCCCGTCGATCATGATCGCGACCAGCTCCAGCCCGGACAGGTCCGCGGCGAGCAGATCCCGCATTCGGTGCTGTGTGGGCGGAAGAGACACACGGTGGTCTGCGCCCCTCGTGTGATCCATGTCGTTGATGAGGACTCTATTTCCCCTCGTTTGGGTTTTCGTTTCGGTGGAGTTCGGTCCATTGACGCCTCCTCCGGCTCCGACCCAAAATTGCTGGTATGTCCGCACCTAGGAGCCAGAGAGGCACTGGGTAGACCGAGAGGAAGATCGTGGGCGAGCACCTCGAGCGAGCAGACCGGCGGCCTGCTCGCGACCCGATTGCGATCGTCGGCCTCTCCGGCCTGTTCCCAATGGCGCACAATCACCGCGAATACTGGCAGAACATCGTCGACGGGGTAGACTGCACGGAGGACGTACCAACGTCGCGATGGAATCTAGCCGACTACTACGACGCTGATCCTGGTGTGCCAGATCGGACCTATTCACGGCGTGGCGCGTTCATTCCGAATGTTGAGTTCGATCCGGTGGAATTTGGGTTGCCGCCCAAGCAGCTGGGTGTCACTAGTACGATGCAAACTCTGAGTCTTGGGGTGGCGAGGGATCTGCTGCAGGACGCGGGTTCTGACGGCGGATGGTACGACCCCCAGCGCACTGGCGTCGTGCTTGGAGTCACCGGGCCGGTCCCGCTGATGCACCCGCTCGCCGCGCGGCTGTCCACTCCGGCACTCAAGGATGCCGTGCTCACTCACGGGTTATCCGTCGAGGACGCCGAGGCCATCTCAGAAAGATATGTGCGAGCGTTCGCGCCATGGGAGGAGAACAGCTACCCCGGCCTGCTGGGCAATGTGGTGGCGGGACGGATCGCCAACCGGTTTGGCCTGGGCGGGATGAATTGCACGGTGGACGCGGCGTGCGCGGCCTCGCTTGCGGCAATGCGCACCGCGATCGCAGAACTCGTTGACGGCAGGGCCGACTTAATGATCACCGGAGGTGTGGACACTGAGAGCACGGTGTTCACGTACCTGTGTTTCAGCAAGGTGGGCGCACTCTCCCGCGGGGACCGGATCAGGCCATTGGACGCCTCGGCCGATGGGACCCTTTTAGGTGAGGGCATCGGTATGCTCGCGCTGCGGCGACTCGCCGACGCCGAACGCGACGGGAACCGAATCTACGCGGTCATCCGCGGGCTCGGTTCCGCCAGTGATGGGCGGGCGACGAGCATCTATGCACCCA
This sequence comes from Actinomycetospora sp. 2LY8.5, assembly GCF_057180585.1. NCBI lineage: Bacteria > Bacillati > Actinomycetota > Actinomycetes > Pseudonocardiales > Pseudonocardiaceae > Actinomycetospora > Actinomycetospora sp. 2LY8.5. The sequence continues at coordinate 12,258 of NZ_JBXUHE010000064.1, read as the reverse complement.
ACGTGCGCGGACAGCGCCTGGCGCTGGAGCGTGCCTATGCTGACGCTGGCTGCTCAGCTTCCACAGTAGAGCTTTTCGAGGCGCACGCGACTGGTACCGCCGTCGGAGACCGCACGGAGCTGGCCGCGCTGAGCGAGCTGCTCGGCGAAGCGGCGGGCGAGCGGCATGGCGCAGCCCTCGGCAGCGTCAAATCGCAGATCGGCCACACCAGGGCGGCGGCGGGCGCGGCGAGCGTGATGAAGCTCGCGCTGAGCCTCTACCACCGGACGCTGCCGCCGACAATCAACGTCGAGCGGCCAAGCACCGCGGGCGAATTCGCAGATGGCCCGTTCTACGTCAACGTTCGGACTCGGCCCTGGATCGACGACCCGCTGCGGCCCGGACGGCGCGCGGCAGCTTCCGCGATGGGCTTCGGTGGAACGAACTTTCACATGGTGTTGGAGGAATACGACCACGGACCGGTGCTGCACCGGATCCCGCGCGCCTGCTTGTGGCACGCTCCCGACCCCACGGCGTTGCTCGAGCTGCTGCGCTCGGGTGCACCAGCCGAGGACGGGGCGGTGCCAGCCGGGCACGCACGGATCGGCTTTGTAGCGACCGGTGACGAGACCAAGTTGCGCCGCCTCGCGATGGAGTGGCTAGCCGCCCGACCGGACGCGGAGGAGTGGACGCATCCACAAGGGGTGTTCTTCCGCCGAGCGGGCCTTCCAGAGGTCAAGGTCGGCGCCCTGTTCGCGGGTCAAGGCAGCCAACACCTCGAAATGGGGCTGAAGGCGGTGCTGAACACGCCCACCGTCGCTGACGCCCTCGACGAGGCGAACGCCCTGTTCGACGGCGATGCCGCCCGCCTGGCGCAGGTCATGTTCCCACCCCCGGCGGATGGTCCCGAACAGCACGAGCGGCAGACGAATATGCTGCGGCAGACCGAATATGCGCAGCCGGCGATCGGTGCGCTGGCTGCTGGCCAATTCCGGTTCTTGCGTGACCTGGGCCTGTCCTGCGCCGGCTACCTCGGACACAGCTTCGGCGAGGTCACCGCGCTGTGGGCGGCCGGTGCACTATCCGATGACGACTTCTTCCGGCTGGCGGTGGCGCGTGGCCGGGCAATGATGCCCAACGACACCGGCGCCGACTCCGGGGCGATGGTGGCGGTAAACGCTAGCCGGGAACGGGCCGAGGAGATACTGGCCGGTATCAGCGATGCGGAGATCTGTAACCACAACGCGCCGGACCAGGTGGTTATCGGTGGCGGGACAGCAGCCGTGGCTGACGTGGCTCGGATCTGTATAGGACGCGGGATCGGCACCCGGCAGCTGCCCGTCGCCGCTGCATTCCACACGCGGTATGTAATGCATGCCGTCGAGGCGTTGCGGCCCGCCGTCGAGTCCATTCACATCGGACCGCCGAACGCTCCAGTCTATCCTAATTCGCCGGGAGCCAATTATGGAGCGGACCCTGAGGAGAACCGGCGCGTGCTGCTGGCGCAGGTACTCGAGCCGGTCGAGTTTGTGGCGGCGCTGCACCGAATTTGGGCAGATGGATGCCGGGTGTTCGTCGAGTTCGGGCCCAAGCAGGTGCTGACCTCGTTGGCCCGTGCGACGCTAGGAGAAGGCGCGGTGGTCATCCCTACGGACAGCGGTCCGGGTGGTGACAGTGACGTGTCGTTGAAACAGGCGGCGTTGCGCCTGGCGGTGCTCGGCGTCCCGCTCACCGATATAAACCGATTCGCCGCTGCAATGCCCGAAGCGTACCCGGTCCGTGGCCCGACTATTACCCTGTCCGCCCCTGAGTACGTTCCTCCGGAACGTCGCCATGCCCTTGACGAAGCGTCTGAAGGCCAGGCCGTACGCGACGGAGGTGAGTCATCGAGCGCGGCTGCAGCAGGCGTGCCACGTTTTCGGGAAAGCACTGCGAAGGCTTCAAGCGGAGGATCCAGCATGACAGAGATCGATGCCCCCACCGCGCCCGCGCGGCCCAGTTCGGACGATGTTCTGCGGCAACATCTAGCCCTGCACAGCACCTACCTGCACGGCCAGCTCCGCGTAGCAGAGCAGCTCGCCGCTCTGATCGGGAAGGCGCCGGTGGATGAACCGGCGCTGGCGGCGGTTGTGGCCGCGATCAAGGACCAGAGCGTCGCAATCGGGCGGGCGCATACCAAGGCGAATGAGGTGCTGGCCTCACTGGCCGGCATCGATCTTGGCGGCGCAGTCCCTGGAGCGACCGCCTCGGCGCCGGTTTGGGACCTACCGCCGGTCCTGGATGATCAACTGCTGCCGGACAACCCGCCAGTATCAGTGGGCAAAAATGATCCGGTCGGTGCCCGGGAACCTGGCCCGCCGCGCACTCAATATGCTGAACCTGCTCAATTCGTCGACCCTCCGGTGTCCGAGGCGCCTGCATCCGGTCACGCCCCGGCCGACGATCTCCAGTCGGTGCTGCTGGAGGTGGTGGCGGAGCGGACGGGTTATCCGGTGGAGGCCCTGGAGTCAGGGATGGATCTGGAAGCCGACCTCGGAGTTGACTCGATCAGCCGGGTACAGGTGCTCGCAGCGGTGCAGCAGCGGCTGCCCGGCTTGCCGGAATTGGGCCCGGAGCTCCTGGGGGAGTTGCGTACTGTCGATCAGATCGTTGCCTACATCGACGGTCGGGATGATGCGGCTCCAACATGCCCTGATGCCGGGGCGGGCGCCCTCGGGCATCAAACCGGAGCTGGATGAGCTCCCGCGCATGGAGCTACTGGCGGACCCCTACCGCGCCGAGCTTGGTGGCAGGAGGTGATTGGCACCGATGAGGTGGCTATCACCTCCGCTGGAGTGCCGAGGCGCTGGACGATGCGGCCTAAGTGGGACCGTCGAGCGATGGGCTTACGCTTAGTCCTGCAACCCCGGCGACTGGGGAACCGTGACTGTCACCCAGCTCGACGGGTGACTGGCGCTAGAAAGTGCGCCAAACGCGGGATGAGGCGCCGCTCGGCAGTGTTCAGCGGGATTGTCACGACACTCGCGATCGAACAGCCCTCGCCGTTCTCTCGTACGGTGGACCTCTCCCCCCGCGGTACGTCCCGGCAACGTACTGAGCTCACCGACGAAGCCGGGCTGGGGCTACGGGGGTCGCTGGGCCGGAATCCTGCCACGTCGGAATCGGCCGATCGGGGTGTCCGGGCTTTCCCGTCCCGCTGTGCGCAGCACGTGCCCGCCGCCTGATTCCCAACCTGACCGATGTAGCTGTGGATCATCTCGCGAACAGGGGAGAACCACAATGAGAACGCCGACCCAGCCGGTACCGGCCCGCGACGAGACCTCGATCCACCGGGAGCTCTCGCGTCTGGAGCAGCGGCTGTTCGTGGTTTCCGACGGCGACGGCGTGGCGGTGACTACCGACGAGCGGGTCACCCGACGATCCGGGCTGCTCGCCACGGTGCCTCCGCTGCGCCCGCAGTCCTTGGGGGACCAGGATTTTCGTGAGGACCACGGGGTGCGCTACGCGTACCAGGCCGGGGCGATGGCCAACGGGATTGCTTCGGCGCGAATGGTGGCCGCCCTAAGCCGTGCTGGCTACCTGGCCTCGTTTGGCGCCGCCGGGCTCCTACCGGTGAAGGTGGGTGAGGCATTGGCTTCTATCCGCCACGCGGCGCCAGGAAAACCATTCGCTTGCAACCTGATCCACACGCCCCGTGAACCGGATATCGAACGGGCCATTGTGGACCTGTGCCTCGAACAGGAGGTGCGGTGTGTAGAGGCGTCCGCCTTCCTGGAACTTACCCCGCATCTGGTCCGATATCGTCTCGCGGGGCTAACTCGGGATGGCCGGCCGCGGAACAGGGTAATCGCAAAGGTGTCGCGCTCGGAGGTAGCTGAGCAGTTCCTCCGCCCCGCCCCGCCCCACCTCGTGCGGGCGCTGGTGGAGTCAGGCGACCTCGACCCGGACCGCGCTGAGCTGGCAGCCCGGGTGCCGATGGCGGATGACATCACGGCGGAGGCGGACTCAGGTGGCCATACCGACGGTCGCCCCCTGGTCGTGCTGCTGCCCGAACTGCTCGCGCTCCGCGACCGCGTGCACCGCGACCTCGGCTACACTCGGCTGATCCGCGTCGGCGCCGCGGGTGGGATTGGCACTCCGCTGGCGGCCGCGGGCGCGTTCGCGCTCGGCGCGGCTTACGTAGTCACCGGATCGATCAACCAAGCCAGTGTCGAAGCCGGTCAATCCGAGGAAGTGAAACGCCTATTGGCGAAGGCGGGCTCGGCAGACTGTGGCCCGGCGCCCTCGGCGGACATGTTCGAAATGGATGTCACCGTGCAGGTGCTGAAGCGCGGCACGATGTTCGCCGGTCGGGCGAGGCGGCTCTACGAGGCTTACCGCAACTATGATGGCCTCGACGCGCTGCCCGCGGCGGAACGCGATGACCTGGAACGGCGCGTGTTCCGGAAGCCGCTCGATGAGGTCTGGGATGACTGCGTTAGGTTCTTCGCCGACCGCGATCCGTCGCAACTTGACCGGGCCGCGGGGGACGCCAAACACCGGATGGCTCTGGTCTTCCGCTGGTACCTCGGACGGTCCACAGCCTGGGGAGTGGCCGGACTCGCGGAACGCGCGCTCGATTACCAGATCTGGTGCGGCCCGGCAATGGGCGCGTTCAACGGTTGGGTGGAGGACACCCGGCTCGCTGGGCTCGCCAACCGGAAGGTCGCGGAGTTGGCGGCCCAGATCATGCGGGGGGCGGCCTATTCCGCGCGAATCAGCCAGCTGCGCTACACCGGCGTCCGCCTTCCGCCCACCTGCTCGACCTACCGCCCCTGACCACCGCGCGGTGGCCGAGGCCACGGGGCGGTGGTCAGGTGAAGAGGCTGATGTTGCCTAGCATCTCGTCCGCCGTGGTGACCAGCGATCGAACGGTGCGGAGGTAGGTCGTCGCCTCGGCGGGCACGGCGCGACTGTCACAGCTGGTGGGTACGTCGAGTTCCTTGGCACGCTGACGGAGCAGCTCGATCTGGGAGAACTCGTGGCCGAACTGCACAGTGGCGGCCGTCCCAACGACATGGTCGGCCGCAGTAGCCGAGAGACGCAGACCCTGGTGGGCGAGCAGGGCGGAACCAACCAGCTGCGCAGAACGACTGAGAAGTACAAACGCCGATTTCGGCGACGTCTCTGCGAGGGGCTCGGCCGCACCAAGGTAGTCCGTCGCCAGCCGGAGGAATGGCCGGCCGTCGGCAGCGGGACCACTGACCATCTCGAGCTGCCCGGCACGCAGCAGCCGCTTGATCTCTGGTCTCCCATCGGGGGCGGTCCACGTCGGCTCCTTCACCGTGCGGGGCCGCACTGCGACGACCTCGACCACGGGGTGCCCGGGCCAGTGGTGGAAAAGTTCGTGCGTATCCTGATTTGGGCCGCACGGCATCCCACCGAAGCGGACCGGCCGACCGAGTCGCTGCTCGGTACGAACGGCCGCCGTGGCGACTGCCTCCTGATCCAGGGCCTTCTCCGGCAGGGCTGCCAGCAGCAGCTCGAAGCTTTCCGGCTCCGGTCCCGGGATACCGGCAAATCGGTCGGCCCAGACCCCACCTAGTACCATCCGTGCGATGTGCTCGACGCTGCCGAACTCCTCGGCGACGACCTGGGGCACTCCATAGGTCAGACGGATCAGGTCGGTGAGCGGCCCCGTAAGCACGCCATTGCGGTTGTCGGCGCGGATAAGCCGGATGGTGCCCGCACGGCGGCTGGTCAGGATGCCGGCCTCCTCGAGCAGCTTGTTCTCCTTGTCGACCGACGCCAACGAGCCGCCCGCGTACTCGGCAAGTTCCGTCAGGCTGAACGACCTGTCTGGGTTGAGCAGGGTCGCGGCGAGGATGCCGGCCTGAACACGGGAGCGGAACACCGGGAGCAAAGCCGGACTGCCTTGCACCCGGCGAGCGTGCCCAGGGTGCGCGGGGGCGTTCTTGGTGACGACCGCGTGGCCCAGCCGGCTGCGCCGTCGGGCCGCCGCCGCCGCGATCTCGAGTTGCTCTTCGTCCACACCGAGCGCGACCGAGAGCCACCTGCGGGTCCCGGAACGGGGTACCTGTTGCCCGCGCTCCCACCGCGCGACCAGGTCCCGGGTGATGGTGGGCTGACCCGAAACCGTCCTCAACTCCCTGGCCAGAGCGTTTTGGCTCATCCGCCGTGCGCGTCTGGCGGACCGGATGAACAGAGAGATCGGCTGGTTGGTGTCGACCTTCATTCCGATCATGACCTCCCTACTCGATCTGCCTGAGCTTGGACGATAGCCGCGCGGTGGAAGGCGCACTGTACGTTCCGCGCACGATGTGGACCGCCCCGCGCACCGCCGGAGCGGCGGAACTCGTCCCCTGTCCACATTTGTTCAGCCGACAGCACACTTAACGCACGAAGGAGAAGCGCGCGACCGTGGATGAAGGGAGCCATTGTGAACAGCCTGACCGAGTCGGTACTTAATAGCGAAGGCCCAGATGAGCTCGAGATGGCTCCGGTTCCGACGGAGTATCTGGCGGCGCATCTCCGCGCGGAGGATGTCGGCATGTTTACGGGTGTCACCGATCCTGACGTTCGCAGTTCGCTCCGTATAGGCCACGTGCCGATGCCGGAACTGGCTCCTGACGAGGTGTTGGTGGCAGTCATGGCTAGCGGGATCAACTACAATACGGTCTGGTCGGCCAAGTTCGAACCGGTGCCGACGTTCAGTTTCTTGCGCAAGTACGCAAAGCAGGGACGATGGGAGGCTAGGCACGACCTGCCGTTCCAGGTCGTTGGTTCGGACGCCGCAGGTGTGATCGTGCGTCGTGGCTGCGGGGTGCGCAACTGGTCAGTCGGAGACCACGTGGTGGTGAGTCCCGTGGTGGTAGACGACCAGGAACCGGCGACCCACGCCGACGGGATGCTCGGCAGCCGCCAGCTCGCCTGGGGCTTCGAAACCAACTTCGGTGGACTGGCCCATTACGCAGTGGCCAGGGCGAGCCAACTGATCGCCAAGCCTGGCCACCTAACGTGGGAGGAGGCTGCGTGCAGTCCATTATGCGCCGGAACTGCCTATCGGATGCTAGTCAGCGCGAACGGAGCGCGGATCAAACAAGGCGACATCGTGCTGATTTGGGGTGCGACTGGCGGGCTGGGCGGGTACGCTGTCCAGTTCGTTCGCAATGGCGGCGCGATCGCGGTAGGTCTCGTTGGTACCGAGGAAAAGGCGCAGCTGCTGCACAGAATGGGGTGCGACGTGGTGATCAACCGCAAGGACCTGGGCACAGATGAACTCGGTTCGGACAATCCAACCGAGAAGCTGAGAACTGCTAAGCGGCTGGGCTCACTCATCCGGCAGACCCTAGGGGAGGACCCGCACGTCGTCTTCGACTACGTGGGACGGGAGACCTTCCAGCAGTCCGTGTACGTCGCCCGTCGAGGCGGGACGGTCATCACCTGCGGCTCTAGTACTGGTCACCAGCACCAATACGACAACCGATATCTGTGGATGAACTTGAAACGGATTATCGGCAGCCACGGCGCGAATCTGCAGGAGCAGTGGGAAACCAACCGGTTGATCGGGCATGGCCGGATCAACCCGATGCTGTCCACTACCTACCCGCTGTGCGAAGCGGGCGAGGCTGTCCGGCTGGTCCAGACTAATCGGCATGTGGGCAAGGTCGGGGTGCTGTGCCTGGCGCCCGAGGAGGGGCTGGGGGTCACGAACCGGGACCTACGCGAGCGCATCGGCGAGCGGTCACTACGGGTGGCACGACAGTCATGAGCGATTTCGAGCGTGTTGGCGTTATCGGCTGCGGGCTTATGGGCGCCGGTATCGCCGAGACTTGCGCGCGGGCAGGCTTAGACGTCACCGTCGCGGTCTCGGGCGAGCGCTCCGCAACACACGGCCAACGGCGATTAACAAGCTCGCTCGACCGCGCAGTCCTGGCGGGCCGGCTCGGGCAGGACGACCGTGACCGGATACTCGACCGGATTGCGCTGAGTCCCGGTCTTCACCACATAGCAGATCGACAGTTGGTCATCGAGGCGGTCACCGAAGACGAGCCGGTCAAGGTCGGGTTGTTCACCGAACTCGACGGGATCGTGCGGGACCCAGCAGCGGTAATCGCGTCCACTACGTCGTCGATCCCGATTATCAAACTGGCCAAAGCCACCGCCCGGCCTGGGGAAGTTGCGGGCGTGCACTTTTTCAATCCTGCCCCGGTGATGCCACTCGTCGAGCTCGTCAGCTCCCTCCTCACGAGTGATGAGACAGAGCGACGCCTTTCCGTCTTTCTGGTCGAGGTGCTGGGCAAGCAAGTGATTAGAGCGCGCGACCGAAGCGGGTTCGTAGTCAACGCCCTGCTCGTTCCATACCTGATCTCAGCAGTCCGGATGCTTGAATCCGGGATGGCCACCAGAGAGGAGATTGACAAGGCCATGGAACTGGGATGCTCGCACCCGATGGGACCGCTCAAGCTAATCGATCTAATCGGGCTCGACGTGGTGGCATCCGTTGCCGAGTCTCTGTACGAGGAGTTCCGTGAAACCACCTACGCGCCACCTACCATGTTACGACGCATGGTGGACGCTGGCCTGCTGGGACGGAAATCCGGCGCTGGGTTCTATACCGGGTAAGACCGCTGACCAGTTTAGACATTGCAAATCGCGGGGAAGAGGCACCATTGTGGCAGCTACTTGCGCCACCACGATCCTGGGTACCGGGTCCTACCTGCCGGACCGGATTCTGAGCACGACTGAACTCGCCGGGCGCCTAGGCATCGATGCGGAGTGGATTCTGGACAAGACGGGAATCTCCGAACGGCGGATCGCTGGAGAGGGCGAGGCCACCTCCGACCTTGCGACCGGAGCGGCTCAGCGCGCGCTCGAGTCAGCTGGGGTGGCTGCGTCAGACGTCGATTTGCTTATAGTCGCGACCACCAACCCTGACCAGCCGCTGCCGGCGACGGCGTGTTTCGTTCAGCACAATATCGGGGCGTCAAAGGCGGTGGCCTTCGACCTCGCCGCGGCCTGTACCGGGTTCATCTACGGGCTCACCGTCGCGCACAGCATGCTCGTCGCTGACCCTAGGCGGCAGTGTGCTCTCGTGATCGGCGCCGACCTCCACTCGCGCTCGCTCGACTACACCGACGCCGGTACGTGTGTGTTGTTCGGTGACGGCGCCGGAGCAGTCGTGCTCGGAAAGACGAATGGCGAGCGAGGTATCATCTCCACTGCCATCGGCAGCGACGGCGCAGGTACAGGAATAGTGCAGATCCCGGCGGGCGGCAGCCGATTGCCGGCCAGCGCGGACACGGTTGCGAAGGGGCTGCACTACGCCAGGATGCGCGGCCCCGACGCTCGGCGCACGGCTGTCGAAGTACTTCCGTGGCTAGTAAGCGAGCTGCTGGAAGATTCTGGGATCGAGCTGTCTGACGTTAAACTATTCATTCCTCACCAGGCCAACGGCGCTATGATCGCTGAGTGGGCACAGTTGCTCGGCGTATCATCGGATCATCTGCACCGGACCATCTCCTGGAGCGGCAACACTGAAGCCGCCTCGGTCCCAATCGCGCTCGATGACGCGGTCGTTAAGGGACGGATTTCCGACGGGGACGTGGTGCTCATGCTCGCAGTCGGCGCCGGGGTGACCTGGGGAGCGGTTTCCACGCGCTGGGCAAGACCCGTAGTAAGACGCGGTGAGCGGTGAGGTCGAGACGAGGAGGTTCGGGCAGATGTCCAACCAGCGCGACGAGTGGCCGGGACCGGCCTCTGGGTGGCCCCCGAAGTTTCACCGGTTGCCGGACGCCGACTGGGCCAAGAAGCCGTCTGACGAGACCGCGAGGAGCTACGAGCGGCACGGATCAAACGCGTTCCGCAGGTGTTGGGACCCAGTGCTCGCGCAGGTATCGGCGGCCATCGACAGCCCAGCCGTAGTGATGGACTATTCCTGCGGTCCCGGCCTGCTGACGGAGCGCCTGCTGACCTGCACCAGAGACAGCGTCCTCATACTCAACGTGGACGTGTCGCCCCGATACCTGCGCTTGGTGCGGGAAAAGTTCCAGGACGAACCGCGAGTTGCGGTGCGCCTGCTTGACCGGAGCCCGGGGAGCGCCGGCCGGTACCAGGCGGTCAGCGAGGTGCTCGGCGATGCGCTGCTAGACCGCGGCGTCGATCTTCTTATCTCAACGAACGCGATCCACCTGTATGCTGATCTGCCTCGGACACTGCTGAGCTGGCACCAGGTGCTCAAGCCCGGAGGGCTCGCACTGGTGAGCACGGGCGACATGAGCAACCCTAACCGGGAGAGCGGCGACTGGCGTCTCCACGACGCGGTCGAGGCGGTCAACGAGCTTGCCCGCGAGGTCGTCCGTACCGAGCCCCTGTTCGAGAAGTACGCCGCGCAGCTCAGCAACGGTAAAGTGATGGATGCCTACGCGGCCCTGCGCTCGCACGCATATCCCACTGTCGGCCAGGTGGAGATGTACTGGCGCGCGCTATCCGAGGCGGGTTTGAATCCATTGCACTACCTTGAGTTGCCGATCAACGTTCGGGTGGACGACTTGATGGACGCCCTTTCTCCGTATCACGAAGTGGTCCTTGGTTGGATCGGCGGCACCAAGAAGGTGGAAGGGACCGAGCCGACCTCGGAGGCTGTTCGCGATCGCCTGTTCTTGCTCCGGCACTGCATTGACAAGCTCTACGGTGGGCGCGACTATTACCAGTGTCACTTTTCGTACTTCACGTGCCGGAAGTGAACTTTGGAAGCTCCACTCAAGGGCAGGGTCGCGCTGGTAACCGGAGCGAGCCGCGGGATCGGCCGGGCGGTAGCGCTGAAGCTGTGCGCGGCTGGCGCGGAGGTTGTTGTGAACGGAACCGACTCCGTCGCTGTGAACGAAACCGTCGCGGCCGTCGGCGCTCGAGGTGGAATGGCTGTTGCGTGCGTGGGCGACATCACTGAGTCCTCATTCCCGAAGAAATTCGTCGATGCGGCAGTCGAGTCTTTCGGTGGCGTCGATATTGTAGTCAACAACGCTGGCTTCGCATGGGATTCCGTCATTCAAAAGATGAGTGATGAACAGTGGAGTCAAGTTCTAGACGTGCATCTTGGGGCCCCATTCCGGATTCTGCGAGCAGCACAGCCCGTGATCGGCAGAGCGGCGAAACAGGAGATTCGCGACCACGGTGCCGCGCGCTGTCGGAAAGTGGTAAACGTCTCATCACTCGCCGGCGTCACTGGCAATGCTGGCCAGCTGAACTACGCTACTGCTAAGGCAGGACTCGCCGGATTCACACGGACGTTGAGCAAGGAGTGGGGCCGCTACAACGTGACGGTGAATTCCGTCGCCTTCGGGCTTATCATCACCCGCACCAGCATGCCGATGAGCAAGGACCGACCGACAGTAGACGTCGGTGGTCGGCGTCTACCCACGGGCGTCGACCCGGAACTGCTAACCAAGTTGCAGTTGAGCATCCCGCTCGGTCGGATGGGAACCGCCGAGGAAGCCGCTGGCGCCATCTACCTGCTTTGCTCCCCAGATTCGGACTACATCAGCGGCGAGACGGTGGTCTGCGCCGGTGGCTTGCTGATCTAGCTGCGCTCGCTGCACGCTTATGCATTCAAGCGAGGTAATGGATGGCATGGCCAGGAGCCCCTTGCGGCGCTCTCGGCCGCCCAAGACGCTGCGTCGATCCGTCCACGACTTTGGTCGTCGAGCACTACGGCGCGCTCATCGACCCAGCCCGCCCTGCTGCCCCTACCGGCGACGCCGTCTCGAACTCGCGACCTGGTCGTCGCCGAAGGGCGGGCGGCGGACAGCGCGCCCACACTCTCGCCGACCCCGGCCGGCTGACCTCGCCGCCCAGTGCGCCCTGGCCGCGGTGGAGTTCCTCGCCCATGAGCTCTACCCCGCACCCGGGCGCAACCTGCGCAACGAGGCCACGGCCGACAACCTGTGCGACTGCTGGCCGCCGACTCGCAGGCCCGTATCGCGGTCAGCGCCCACAACGTCCGCCTGCAGCGCAGCCCGCCCTTCGACGGCACCGCCCCGATCGGCGCGCTGCTCGGCGCCGAGATGGTGCTCAATCGCCGCCACCTGTTCCCCGACGCTCCTCGTGACGACGAGTTGAGCGGGAAACGTCAGTCGGTATGGCCACGCCCGGGCGTGTCAAGGGACCACGAAAACTGACCCCCTGCGGGGCTGTTGAAACTTGACCCCCTTCTCGGTGGGTGGGTGGGTCAGTCCTGGTCTCGGTCTTTGGCGAGCAGCTCGCGTCGGGCGCGGGTGCGGT
>NZ_JBXUHE010000063.1:0-28082 GCF_057180585.1 Actinomycetospora sp. 2LY8.5 | reverse complement strand
GTGATGAACGACACTCCAACCCTCGAGCGGAGGTTATGACACCGCATGCCGAAAGTCGAGGGGCGAGGGGCCACGTGGGCGTCAGACATGCGACGATCGATCCCGTGTCGGTCGGCGGGCGTCCCGCCCGACGACCTCGTGGCCCTCGCCGCCGGCCACGCGCGCCACATCGAGGTCGGTCGCCGCCCTCCTCGCCGTGTCGGCGGCCTGCTCGTTCGCCATGGTCGCCACGAACCGGCAACGCTCGGCGGCGGGAACACGACGGACCGTCATCGGCAACCCCGGTCGAGGCACGACAGCGAGACCGAGCAGCGGGAACCGCCGTGATCAGGCCGTCCAGCACCCGACCGGGCAGGCTGCCCCGGCCCGAGCTCGCCGTCGCCGACCGCGAGCAGAGCCCGTCCCGTCACGTCCTCCGGGCGACCAGGCCGGCGGCCTCGGCCACGTCCCAGTAGGAGTGCAATCCGCGGACGTGCTGACCACCGTCGACGGGGATGAAATGGCCGGTGATGCGACCGGCGGCCGACGACATCAGGAACAGGGCGACGTCGGCGATGTCGGAGGGTTCCTGGTGCCGGACAGGTCCGACCAGGGTCCGATCCAGGAACTGCTGGCCGAGATCCCCTGTCACGAAGGCCTCGGCCAGCGGCGTCCGCACCGTCCCGGGACCGATGGAGTTGACCCGGATCCCGTACCGCCCGAGCTCGCCCGCGCAGCTCTGCGCGAACTGCATGACTCCGGCCTTGGCGGCGCAGTAGTGGCCGAACCCGTCGGTCGCCGCGATCGAGTTGAGAGAGGCGATGTTGACGATCGAGCGGCCGGCTCCGTCGGGGATCGCCTGCTTGGCGAAGGCCCGGGTGCAGAGGAAGGTGCCCTTCATGATCGTGTCGACGATCATGTCCCATTCCTCCTCGGTCGTCTCGTGGACGAGCGTGAGGAAGGCGGTCCCCGCGTTGTTGACGAGATGGTGCACCGGCCCGAACGTCGCGGCGGCGTGCGCGAACGCCGCGTCCACGTCGGCGGCGACGGACACCGAGCCCTGGTGCCACGTCAGCCGGTCCCCGCCCGCGAGTTCGGCATCGGCCTTCGCGATGTGGTCCTCCTCGAGCTCGAACCCCACCACGTTGGCGCCGGCCTGCAGCAGTGCGGAGGCGATGCCCTGGCCGATGCCTCGGCCCGCCCCCGTGACGACCACCGTCTTTCCCTCGAGCTCCGATGCCACCGGGGCGGCGATGTCAACCATGCGTGTGCTCCGTTCTCGCTGTGTGTCGCTCTAGGTGTTGCTGCCCTTCGAGTTCCAGCCGCCGTCCACCGGCAGGACTGCTCCGGTCGTGAAGTTCGCCTCCTCGGACAGGAGGTAGGCGGCCGCGACCGCGATGTCGTCAGGTGTTCCGAGGCGGGGCACGATGTGCGCGGCCACGAAGTCGTCGCGGAGGCTGTCGGTGATGGTGCCGAGGATCGGGGTGTCGATGGTGCCGGGGCAGATGCAGTTCACCCGGACGCCCTCGGCTCCGTACTGCACGGCGGCCTGCCGGGTCATGGCGAGCACGCCGCCCTTGGCCGCGGTGTAGGCGGCGAGGTTCTTGAGCCCCTTGAGCGCGGCCATCGACGCAATGTTGAGGATCGCCCCGCCGCCTCGTTCCAGCATCGCCGGCAGCACGGCCTGCATACCCCAGAAGACACCCTTCAGGTCGGTGTCGACCACGTGGTCCCAGGCGGCGTCGTCGACGTCGAGCACGGTGTCGGCCGTCAGGGTGTTGGTGACGCCGGCGATGTTGGCCAGGCAGTCCACGGCGCCGAAGCCGCGCTGCGTCTCCTCGACGAGCCGCGCCCAGTCCTCCCGGCGTCGTACGTCCATCACGACGTGGACGCATTTGCCGCCCTCGGACTGGATGAGCTCCGAGGTCGTCTCGTCGGCCTGGACGTCGCCGACGACGATGCTGGCTCCTTCCCGGGCCAGGCGCAGCGCGACACCCCTGCCGATTCCTTGCGCGCCACCGGTGACGATGGCGACCTTGCCGTCGAACCTGTTCATCTGGGCCTCTCGGAGCTCGTGATGGAGGGCGTCGTGCGGGGGCTCGGGGACGGCGGTGCGTTCGAGCGCCCAGCGTCTCCGGGGAGCGCCGGGGCGTCCCGAGGTCCGATCACCGGCCCCTGACGTGCGGTGGCGCGGCCGATGGCCGCGAAGGAGTGACGGGTGCCGGCCTCAGACGCTGCCGGTTCCCTCCAGCTCCCGCTTCGCGTGGGCGTTGGCCTCCTCGATCGCGACGGCGGACTTGGCATCGAGGGCGGCGAAATGCCGGCGGGCGTAGGCCTTCGACTCCAGCATCCTCTCGGTGGACCCCTGGATCGCCGGCATGACCTCGTCGGCGATCAGCTCCCAATGGCGTTGGGTCGCGGCTGGTCTCGCCCACTCGTGGGCGAGGAAGAGGTAGGTGCCGAACCCGCCACTCTGTGCGATCAGCCGCTGGATCTGGGCGATCGCGTCCTCCGGGGTGCCGATCACGCCGAACCCCGACTCGTTGATGAGCTTGACCCGCTCGTCGAACGTCGCCCCCGCAGCGCGGAAATGGGGCGCGGACAGCGTGTGCTGGGTGTAGTCGACCCACTCGTCCAGGCCGTAACGGACGTCCTCGATCGCCTGCTCCTGTGTCTCGGCGATGTGCATCGGCGCGGCCATCCGCCAGGAACGCCGACTGACCTGTTTCCCGTGCTGAGCAGCCGACGTCTCGACGGCCGTCCAGTGGGAGTCGAGGACTTCGAAGGCCTCCCTGATGGTGGCCCCGACCGACAGCAGCCCGAGACCGTGCTTGCCGGCCAGGATCGGACCGTTGTTGGTGAGAATGGCGGTCGTGGAGAGGTCCAGTTCGTCGAAGGGCCGCAACTGGCAGTGCGCGTCGACGATGCGATAGCGCGGCGTGGTCTTGGTGACGCCTTTCTCCCCGTCTAACAGACGCAGGAGCACTTCGATGTCCTCCCGTAGCGCTCCCCGCTGCTCCTCGGGCGAGAGGCCCAGCATGGCGGCGTCCGTCGGGATGGCACCCGGGCCGAAGCCCACCATCAGCCGATCCCGCAGCAGGTGGCTGAGCAGGATGATCCGGTTGGCGACGTTCAGCGGGTTGTGATAAGGCAGGGAGATCACGCCACAGCCGAGCTTGATGTGCTTCGTCCTCGCGGCGACGTGCGACAGGAAGATCTCGGGCGACGAGATGTATTCCGTACCGGCGGAGCTGTGTTCACCGCACCAGAACTCGTCGAATCCGAGTTCCTCCAGTGTCTCGGCGAGCTTCAGATCCCGGTAGAGCCCGGCCGTCGGGCTCTGGTTCGGATTGTGGAACGGCGCGACGAGCGCGCCGAAGCGAAGTCGGCTCACGTGACGAGACCCTTTCTTGGTGAGACACCGAGGGCGTGCCGGCTTCACCCCTCCCGCATGTCGAGCGATGGGGTACGCACATCGCCCGGGAGGGGGAAGTGACCAGGGGAGATCACTTCCGACACGCGACCCGTGTCGGGTGTGATGCTGCTGACAGCAGATTACGAATGCGTCGTACCGCTGTCAACACCGCGCTCGGTAGATGTCGCGGAGTGCGGCCGCCCAGACTGGCGTCGTCACCTCGGTCGGCTCGGTCCGCGTTCTACCTGACGATCGCACCGTCGAGGTAGATCTCGGCGAACGAGTGACCGAGCGCTTCGGGCGTCAGGGTGCGGTCCGGCGCGTACCAGACGAGCGTCCAGTTGCACATGTTGAGCATCGCGAGGGTGAGGGTCTTGGGCGACTGGTCGGTCCGCACCCGCCCGGCCGCCTGCGCCTCGGCGACGTAGCTACGAACCGTGCCCTCGTAGACCGCTCGCATGCGGACGATCTCGTCCAGGCGATCACCGGTGAGTGAGCGCATCTCGAGCAGCATCGTGACGTTGGCCGAGCGGTTGCGCAGGATGGTCGTCATGTGCAGGACGATCAGGTCCCACAGCCGATCGGCGGGATCCTCGACGTCCCGGACCCGCTCCGCGACGTCGAGAGCGTCCGACATCGTCGCACGGCAGATCCGGTGGAGGACGTCTTCCTTCGAGTCGACGTGGTAGTAGAGCGACGCCCGCTCGAGGTCGACCCGCTCGGCGATCTCCCGGGTCGTCGTCGCGGCGTACCCCTTCTCGGCGAAGAGGGCAGCAGCGGCGACGAGGATCTTCTCGATCGTCCCGTTCTCCGAGATGGTACGGGCGGCCTTCCTGCCTCGGGGCACACCGTCCTCCTCCCCCGGCACCGACAGCGCTCGAACGGTACAGGGGCGCGCGGCTGCACCGCCGCGCGGTGACGGCCTCCTCTCGCCAACTCGTCGAGGCGCAGCTATTGTCGACACAGCGCTCGGTAGAACGGAGGTCGGGCATGCTGCCCGAGGAAGCGTCCACCTTCAACGCTCTCGTCCACTTCGCCTTCACGCGGAGGTCCGACGGCGTCGCATTCGTCGACGACGACGGCAGGGAGACGACCTACGCGCAGGCGCGTGACCTGATCGGTCGCATCGTTCCGGTCCTGCAGGAGCTCGGCGTCGGACCCGGAGTCGGTGTCGCCGGCCTCTCTCAGAACTGTTCGCAGATCTATCTCGCCGAGTTGGCGACCGCTCTCCTCGGTGGGCGCTTCGCCGGCCTGCACCAACTATCGGCGGCCGAGGAACAAGCCTCGATGATCGACGACGGAGAGATGACCGTCCTGCTCGTCGACCCGGTGCACGAGGATCGCTCGGCGGAGATCCGGAGAGCTTCGTCCGCGCTCGAACACGTCCTGAGCCTCGGCCCCTCCCAGGTGGGTATCGACCTGCTCGCTGCGGCTGATCAGCGGCCTGCGGTCGCCCTGAACGGCGGACCGGCGGTGCACCGCGAGCAGCCGCAGCGCGTCATCTACACGGGAGGCACCACGGGACGTGCGAAGGGCGCGGTGCTGTCCCATCGCGCCGTCGCCCACCTGACCCTCAACGCGCCCGTCATGTGGCAGATGCCGGCCCGTCCCCGTTACCTGGCCACGTCCCCCATCACACATGCGGCGTTCCTGAAGGTCCTGGCCACTCTCGTCGCAGGCGGTACCGTCCTGTTCCACCGGTCGTTCGATCCCGACCGGTTCCTCCGCACCGTTCAGGACCAGCACGTCAACCTGGCGTTCCTCGTCCCGACGATGATCTCCAGCCTGCTCGACTCCTCGGCGATCGATCACGTCGACACCACGTCGCTCGAAACGCTCGCCTACGGTGGCTCGCCCATGGCGCCGGCCCGGCTCGCCGAGGGCCTCGACCGCCTGGGCCCGGTCTTCATGCAGATCTATGGGCAAACCGAGTGCCTCGCCAACGGCACGTCGCTCTGGAAGGACGAGCACGACCCCGTGCGCCGACCCGACCTCATGGACTCCTGCGGGCGGCCCGTCCCGGGCGCCTCGGTCGACGTCGTCGACGACGACGACGTCCCGGTGCCGGTGGGGGAGCCAGGTGAGGTCGTGATCCGCACGATGACCTGCATGACCGGCTACTGGAAACAGCCCGAACTGACGGCCCAGACACTGCGCAACGGGTGGCTGCACACCGGGGACATCGCGTACCGCGACCAGGAAGGGTACTACCACATCGTCGACCGCAAGAAGGACATGATCGTCACCGGTGGCTTCAACGTCTTCCCGCGGGAGATCGAGGACGTGCTGCTCGGCCACGACGGAGTCGCCTCCGCCGCCGTCATCGGGGTTCCCGACGATCGATGGGGCGAGGAAGTCAAGGCGGTGGTGGTCCGGCGCGCGGAATCGTCGGTGACCGCGGACGAGCTGCGGAAGCTGGTGAAGTCCAAGAAGGGCTCCCATTACGCACCGAAGAGTGTCGACTTCGTCGACGAACTGCCGACGACCGCCGTCGGAAAGATCGACAAGAAGGCGCTGCGGCAGCCGTACTGGGTGGGGACGGATCGCAATGTCCACTGAGCCCCGGAAGGATTCTCCCCCCGCCCCGCCTGTCCGGTTGAGCTTCGACGGTCCGATCGCGACGGTGACGCTGAGCCGTCCCGACGTCCTCAACGCCATCGACGCCGCGACGATCGGGGCACTGCACGCGCACATGGACGAGATCGAGCGGTCTCGGGCGCGTGTCGTGGTGCTGACCGGTGCCGGTCGTGCCTTCTGTGCGGGCGCCGACCTCAAGGCCATCGCGCGGTCCGACGGGCATGCCGACGCCGCCGGCGCGGTGCAGTTCGTCCGAGATGTCAGCGGCGTCGTCCGGCGGCTCGCCGGGCTACCGGTCCCGGTGATCGCGGCGGTCAACGGGATCGCAGTGGCCGGCGGCCTGGAGCTGATTCTCGCCTGCGATCTCGTGATCGCCGCCGCAGGCGCGGAGATCGGGGACGCCCACGCCACCTACGGGCTGCTCCCGGGTGCGGGCGGCGCGGTGCGCCTGCCGCGGATCGTCGGCGCCACCGTCGCCAAGTACATGATGTACACCGGACGCAGCTTCCCCGTCGAGGAACTCGCGCGATGGGGGCTGGTCAACGAGGTCGTCGCTCGGGAGGACCTGACCGCCCGGACGACCGAGCTGGCGACCCACCTCGCCGGGCACAGCCGCCCGGGTCTGGCCCTCATGAAGCGGCTCGTCGACGACGGTCTGGACCAGCCCGTCGACACCGCGCTGCGGCTGGAAGTGCTCGCGCACGAACGGCACGACCACTCCGCCGATTTCGCCGAGGGCGTCGCCGCCTTCGTCGCGCACCGCTCGCCGCGGTTCGCCGACTGACCTCGTCGAGCCACCCACCGCAGAAGGAACAGGTATGAGCAGGTCTGACTTCGTCGACGTCCCGTGGGCGTTGACCCCGGAACATGCTGCGTGGCGCGACACCATGCGCGACTTCACCGAGACCGTGGTACGACCGGACGCGACCCGGCGCAACATCGACGAGACCTTCGATGTCGACGTCGTCAAGCAGGTGGGCGAGCTCGGGGTGTTCGGCCTGCTCCTCCCCGAGCCGTACGGCGCGGGTGCCGACATGCGTACGTTGTGCATCGCCATCGAGGAGCTCGCCTACGCCGACTCGTCGATCGCTCTCACCGCGCACGTGCAGGCCTGTAACACCGCGCTGTTCCACTCTCTCGCCGGTGACCGCGAGGACCTTCGCCGCGAGGTCCTCCCGGCGGCGGCGGCCGGCACCGGCTTCATCTCCTTCGGGCTCACCGAACCGCGCGGAGGCTCGGACGCCGGCGACGTCCAGACCCGAGCGACCCGTGACGGCGACGGCTGGGTACTCAACGGCGCGAAGCAGTTCATCACGAACTGTGGAACACCCATGTCTCGCTTCGTCATCACCTTCGCCGCGACCGAACGGTCGCCGAACGGACGACCAGCGGTCTCGGCGTTCCTCGTCCCGCTCGACGCCGACGGCGTCACCGTCGGCGCGGCCTACAACAAGATCGGGTGGCGGGCCTCCGACACGCACCCGCTGTTCTTCGACGACGTGCACCTTCCCGCGACGGCGCTGATCGGCCAGGAAGGTGACGGACTGCGGGAAGCGTTGCGGCTGCTCACGTGGGCCCGCATCCCCATCGCGGCGCTCGCCGCCGGGCTGGCCCGCGCGTGCCTGGACGGGACCGTCGATTTCGTCGGGGATCGGGAGTCCTTCGGCCGGAAGCTGGGCCAGCACCAGAGCGTGGCGTTCTCGGTCGCCGACATCGCGGCCCAGGTCGGCGTGGCCAAGCTCGTGACCTATGACGCGGCGTGGAAGTACGACAACGGGGTGGCGTTCGATCGCGAAGCCGCCGTGGCCAAGCTCGTGGCGGGTGAGATCGCCAACAAGGTCGGGTACGAAGCGACCGAGCTGCACGGCGGCTATGGCTTCATCCACGACACCCCGGTCGCTCGGCACTACCAGGACGCTCGGATTCTCACGATCGGCGAGGGAACCTCGGCGGTGCAGCGGCTCCTCATCTCGCGGGAGCTCGGCGTGGGTGGCGGGTAGGGGTGCCGGCGCCGCGAACCGGCTCGGCCGGCGATCGCCGATCGGTCTACGCCGAGGACCTGCAGGTCGGGGGACGCTACGACGTCGGGACCACCACGGTGTCCACCGAGGACATCGTGACGTTCGCCGCGCGGTGGGATCCCCAGCCGTTCCACGTCGACGCCGCCTACGCCGCGACGGGCCCGTTCGGCGAGATCATCGCGAGCGGAGTGCACGTGCTGGCGCTCTACATCCGGCTCGCGGTCGACGCGGAGTGGCACCGCTGGAACGTCATCGTCGGGCGGGGGATCGACCGACTCCGGTTCCTGAGCCCGACGCGTCCCGCCGACGAGGTCACCGGCTGGTTCGTCGTCTCCTCCGTGGAGCCGGGCCGGCGCGGGCGCGCCGCGGTTCGGCTCGAATGCCACCTCGACAACGGCGCCGGCACCCGCCTGATGGACTTCGATCTCAGCTGCCTGGTCGCCTGCCGAGCGACGTCGGACGCGCAGCCCGCAGCGCCGTGAACCACGTTCCACCGCACATCCGCGTGCAAGGTGAAGATCACCTTCTCTGAGCCGTCCCGAGGAGCGACCGTCATCGTGGTGTACATCGCAGGAGTGGGGATCGCGGCACCGGAGCCCGACGCGTTCCTCAGCTTGGAGGAGCTCGTCTTCGAGGCGTCCCGCCGTGCCCTTCGCGACGCGGGGAGGACGCGCGACGACATCGACGGCGTCTGCCTGGCGGCCTCCGACCAGCTGGACGGGCGGGCGATCTCGTCGATGCACACGGCCGGCCCCGCAGGTGCCCGACTACGCGACGAGGTGAAGGTGGCCGACGACGGGTCCCTGGCGTTCTCCACCGCGGTCACGCGGATCGAGGCCGGCGTCTCCGCCTGCGTCCTGGCCGTCTCGTGGACGAAACCCGACGCCAGTGACACGGCGACGGCGCTGAGCGTCAATCCCGAGCCGGTCTTCGCCCGCCCTCTCGGCCTGCACCCGGACGTCGGCGAGGCGCTCTGCGCGCAGGAGTTCCTGCGGCAGGCCGACGTCGGGGTCGACGCGCTGGATCGCTGGGCAGCTCGGTACGGGCAGGGCGGATCGGGCAGCTGGATCGCTTACCCGCTGCGCCACTCACACCGGCCCCGCCCCACCCAGCGAGGGGTCGCGCTCGTCCTGACCCAGGAGCCCGCCGCGGTCGCGGTCCGCGGCCTCGCGTTCGGCACCGACGCGGCGATGCCACCTGATCGTGGCGGACTCCTCGGCAGCCTTCCCACCATCGCCGGTAAGGCCCTGGCGGAGGCCGGCACGACGCTCGACCCGGAGGTGCCCGTCGAGACCACCGACCGATCGGTGATCCGCCTTCCGCTCGCCGCGGCGGGGCTCGGTCTGTGCTCGATCCCCGAGGCCGCGCAGCGATTCGACGCCGGCGTCCTCACCCGGTTCAACCCCGGCGGCGGACTGTGGGCGAGCAACCCGGTCTTCGCGGCCGGCCTCGAGTGCGTGGCGAGAGCCGCCGGACACGTGCGGTCGGGCAGCGCCGTCGCCATGGCTCACTCGAGCTACGGGTACGCCGGGCAGGGCAACCTCGTGACGGTCCTCGGAGGCGCAGCATGACCAGGACTCCGAAGCGGCTCGCCGCCATCGTCGGGACGGGGATGTCACACTTCCGTACCCGTCGCGACGACGTGGACCTCAGTGAGCTCATGGTCGAACCGGCCGCTCTGGCGCTGGCGGACGCCGGTCTCGAGATGGGCGACGTCGACGCCGTCGTGCTGGGCGTCGCCCCGGACCCACTGCACGGCATCGGACACCCGGAGCAAACCGCCGCCGCCGCCCTGGGGATACGCGGTCGCGCGCTGACCCGCGTGCACACCGGCGGGGCGACGGGTATCTCCGCGGCGCAGGTGGGCTGGTGGGGGGTGGCCTCCGGTCGGTTCGACACCGTGCTGGTGCTGGCCGTGGAGCGCATGGGTGACAACACCGCCGGCGCCCAGCGGGTCCTCAACGAGATTTGGGATCCGGCGTACGAAGCACTGATGCCGCTCAACACCATCGCCAACTGCTCGCTCATGGCCGTGCGGTACATGGACCGATACGGCACGACCGAGGAGGACTTCGCCGAGATCGCGTCGCGGTTGCGCGACAACGGTGCGCTCAACGAGTACGCGCACCTGCGCACTCGTATCTCCCCCTCCGACGTCATGCAGACTCCCGTCCTCACCTGGCCCGTGCGCGTCGGGATGTCGTGCCCGCGCTCCTCGGGCGGAGCGGCCACCGTGATCACCTCGGCCGACGTGGCCGACCGGCTCTCGACCACCCCGGCATGGATCCGTGCGATCACCGGACGCACCGACACGTACTTCATGGGCGACCGCATGCGGCAGCGTGCCGGCGACGCCGGGCTCGCCGACGAGTACATCGCCATGGACAACTTCCGGCTCGCATGCCAGGACGCGTACTCGATGGCCGGCATCACGGACCCCGTCGCGGACTTCGACGTCATCGAACCGTACGTGCCGTTCTCGCCGTACGAGCCGATGATGCTGGAGGCGATGGGGGTCGCCGCGCCCGGGACAGCGGTGCAGATGTCACGGGAGGGCCGCTGGGACATCGACGGCGATGTCGCCGTGTGCCCGTCAGGTGGGGTCATGTGCAGCAACCCGATCTCGGCGACCGCGCTCGTGCGGCTCGTCGAGGCGGCCCGGCAGGTCGGCGGGACAGCCGGCGCACACCAGGTCGACGGAGCCCGCACGGCGCTGGCCGCGGGCGCCGGCGGGGATTCGCAGTTCTACGGCGTCGCGGTCGTCTCCGGGAACGACCCGCGTACCTGAAGCAGAGGGGAACCAGCCATGACGAGCACCACCGGAGAACGCATCACGATCCCAGCGCGCTGGGAGCTCGAGTTCAGTCACGCCGCGGGCCAGGCGGCCAGCAGGTTCCTCATCGGACTGCGCGACGACAAGGTACTCCGCGCCTCGCCGTGCCCGCAGTGCGGTCGGTTGCGCGTGCCGGCCCGCTCCCTGTGCGAGGACTGCTTCGTAGCGACCTCCGACGACTGGGTCGACGTGGGCCCGGAGGGCACACTGGTCACCTTCTCGATCACCTACGCGGCGTTCCCCGGCTACCCCGAGCCGCCGCACGTCGTCGCCTACGTCGCCCCCGACGGCGCCGACAGCGCGATGTGCAACTTCGTGCGAGGCGTCGACCTGACGGATCCCGCAGGGGCCGCGAAGGTGCTCAGGCCCGGCACGCGCATGCGTGCGGTCTTCCACGACCAGCGTCAGGCCCGCGTGACCGACTTCCACTGGGAGGTCGTGGACGGGTGGTGAGCCCCCGACCTCCGCGTCCAGCTGACCCTCGCCTCTCTGCGCAACGACGGAGAACCGGACCGGGCCGGACTATCCGGTCTATCCGGGTCAGTAGGAACGAGGGAGACCGAACGACTCGGCCAGATTGTTCCGCACCATGTCGTTGCATAGCTCGTCCTCCTGGGGTCTCGACCCGCGGCGACTTCGCCCCGGCGGGCGAGGGTCATCGGCCGCGCTGGCGGAGATAGCGGCCGGCCGCTTCGTGCAGGCCCTCGGCAAGCGTCGGGTGGGCGTGGATGCTCCCCGCCAGGTCCGCGGGTGAGGCCGCCATCTCGATGGCCAGCACCCCCTCCGCGATCAGCTCGGAGGCATGGGGTCCTGCCATGTGCACGCCGATGACAGCGTCGCGCTCGTGGTCGACGACGAGCTGGGTGGACCCGTGGGTGGCGCCCATGGTCGCGGCTCGGCCGAGCGCGGTGAGCGGCACGGTGACGACGGAGGCGGCGACGCCGGCGGCCTGCGCGCTCGCCCGGGTGTGGCCGGCACTCGCGATCTCGGGGTCGGAGAACACGATGAGTGGGATCGCGGCCGGGTCGAAGGCGACCCTCCTGCCGCACAGGGCGTCGGCGGCGACGAGACCTTCCGCGGTCCCCTTGTGCGCCAACATCGGGCCGTCGGTGATGTCGCCCGCGGCCGCGACCGACGTGCCCGGGACGGTGCGGTCGGCGCGGACCACGATCCGTCCGTCGGATCCGGGCCGGATGCGCGTGGTCTCGAGCCCGACGTCGTCGGTGTTCGGCCGCCGTCCCACCGCGACGAGCACGTTGTCCGCCGGCAGCGCGACGTCCCGCCTGCCGAGCAGGCACCGCACTCCCCCGTCGTCCCCGTCGGTGACACCGGTGACGGACGTGTCGAGGTACACGGTGACCCCGAGCTCGGTCAGCCGCTGCGCCACGGGGCGGGACAGGAAGGCAGGGATCTCGGGGAGGATGCGACCCTTCTGCTCGATGACGGTGACCTCCGCGCCGAGCTTGGCGAACGCCGTGGCGAGCTCGATGCCGATGTAACCGGCACCGATCACGACGAGGCGCCGCGGCACGGTCGTCAGCGCCAGCGCCCCGGTGGAGTCCAGGACGTGTTCGCCGTCGACGGGGATGGCGGGCAGGTCGATCGGACGGGAACCCGTCGCCAGGACGGCATGACGGAACTCCAGGAACTCCGTCCCGCCGTCGGGTCGTTGGACGGCGACGCGAGTGCTCCCGGTGAAGCGCGCCCGACCCTCGACGACGCGCACGCCGGCCCGGTGCAGCCCTGTGGCCACCCCGTCCGTCAGCCCCTCGACGACCTGCCTCCGGAGCTTCTGCCACCGCTCCAGGTCGACCCCCCCGACGGCGGCCCCGGTCCCCGAGGACCGGGCGAGATGGTGCGCCTCGGCCGTCTCGATGAGCGTCTTCGAGGGGATGCACCCGACGTTCAGGCAGACCCCTCCGAGCCCGTCGAGGTCGACGAGGGTCACCCGTCGACCGTTCTCGGCCGCGCGGATCGCCGCGGGATAGCCGGCCGGGCCGCCGCCGATGACGAGCAGGTCGACGGCCTCGGCGGCCTCACCCATCACCACGGTGGGCTCCCAGCATCAGCAGCCGAGGATTCTCGAGACGCCGTCGGATCGCCGAGCCGAACGAGGCGTTGACCGCCCCGTCGACGAACCGGTGGTCGACGCTGTGCGACAGCGCCACCATCGTGCGGACCGCCAACGCCCCGTCGACCACGGCGGGCCGGGGGGCCACACCTCCGAAACCGACGATGCCGATCTCCGGAGCGTTGACCAACGGCGTGCCGTACCAACCGCCGACGGACCCGTAATTGGAGATCGTGAACGTGCTGCCGGCGAGCTCGTCGGGAGACGCGGTCCGGTCCCGCGCCGCCCGGGTGACCCGTCCGGTCTCGGCAGCCAGGTCGATCAGCGAGAGCTGGTCGGCACAGCGGACCACCGGGACGAGCAGCCCGTCGTCGGTCGCGGTGGCCACGCCGAGATGCACCCGGCGGTACTGGACCACCTCCTCCGCCTCCTCGTCGAACGAGGCGTTGAGCTGCGGGAACTCCGCCAGTGCCTGAACCGTCGCGAGGGCGAACAACGCCGTCCAGGTGAGCCGGCTCCCCTGTTCCCGCGCGACCGGCACCAGCTCGGCGAGCAGCTCGCCGAGCTCGGTCACGTCGACGTCGATCATGCCGGTGACGCACGGGACGGTTCGGGCGGTCTGCGCCATCTTGCGCGCGATCGTGCGGCGCAGGCCTCGAAGAGGAGTCCGGACGCACTCCTCGTCCGCCTGACGCGTCGGCTCCCGGCTGCTCGCGGGCCGCTCGGTCCGCACGGAGGAGCCGTCGACCACCGGCTCCGACGCACACCCGGGGACGTCCGTGGCGGCCTGCACGTCCGCACGGAGAACCCGTCCGCCCGGGCCGCTGCCGTTCACCGTGACGAGATCCACCTGGAGGTCGCGGGCGAACTGACGGACGGCAGGGGACGCCAGGGGCCGCGGAGGCGGAGAGGCGTGTTCGGTCGGGAAGGACGCGGCAGTGGGCGCGATCGAGCGCGGCACGGAGGCGGGTGTGGATGCGCTCGGTGCGCCCTCCCCCGAGGAGGGCTGCTCGAGCAGGCTCTCCGGGAGCTCGAAACTGGCGAGAAGGGCGCCGGCGGGCACGGTGTGACCGATCTCGGCCGCCCGCTTCGTGAGGACGCCCGACACGGGGGCCGGGATCTCCGTCTGTGCCTTGTCGGTCTCGACCACGACGATCGGCTGGAACTCCGCGACCTCGTCTCCTTCGGCCACGAGCCATTCGACGATCTCCGCCTCGGGCATGCCGTCCCCGAGCTCGGGCAGCAGGAAATCGTAGGTGTTCACTCGACGAGCGTCTTTCGTGCGGCGGCGGCGATGTGCTGCTCGGCGGGGAGGTAGTACTCCTCGATCCCGGCTGCGAAGGGGTAGGGCGTGTCCGGACCCGCCACCCGGGCCACCGGAGCCTCCAGGGAGTAGAAGGCCTCCTCGGCGATCGTGGTGGCGATCTCGGCGCCGAAGCCGGCTGTCACCGGGCCCTCCTGGACCACGACGGCACGCCCGGTCCGGACCACGGACTCGACGACGGTGTCGACGTCGAGCGGCACGAGCGAGCGCAGGTCGACGACCTCGGCCTCGATCCCCTCGGCCCCGAGGGTCTCGGCGGCCCGTTCCGCCTGGGGGACCATGCCCGACCAGGCGACGATGCTCACGTGGGCGCCGGAGCGGGCCACCCGGGCCCGGCCGAGCTCGACGGCATCCTCCCCGTCCCCCACCTCGTCGCGCACCAGCCGGTAGCCGCGTAGCGGTTCGAGGAACAACACCGGGTCCTCGTCCCTGATGGCGGAGAGAAGCAGACCCTGGGCGTCGCGGGCCGTCGCCGGCGCGACGATCTTCAGACCGGGCACCTGGGCGTACATCGCCTCGTACGCGTCGCTGTGGATCTCCAGGGCCCGAACTCCACCGCCGAACGGGGCGCGGATCGTCACCGGGCAGCCGAAGCGTCCCTGCGACCGGTATCGCATCCGCGCGAGCTGGTGGGCGATCTGGTGGAAAGCAAGGTGACCGAAACCGAGGAACTGCAACTCGGCGACCGGAACCATCCCGGACGCCGCCAAACCGACCGACGCACCGATGATGGACGCCTCGGCGATCGGTGTGTTCACGACCCGGTCGCTGCCGAAAGTCTCGACCAGCCCGTCCGTGGCTCGATAGACACCCCCGAGAGCGCCCACGTCCTGCCCCAGCACCATCACCCGCTCGTCACGCTCCATCTCGGCGGCCAACGTCTGGCGGATGGCCTCCACCATCGTCAGGACCGCCACTCGTCCTCCTCCTGTTCGAGGCGTCGCCGCTGGCGTTGAACCCTGGCCGGCGGGTCGGCGTACACGTGGTCGAACAACATCCCTGGTCCGCGATCGACAGCGCGTCGCTGCGCCTCGCCGAAAGCGGCGTCGATCTCGGCGTAGGTCTCCGCGGCGAACACCCTTTCGCGCTCGTCGTCCCAGAGCCCGCGGGCGGTCGCGTAGGCACGGAGCCTGGTGATCGGGTCGCGGTCGGTCCACGCGGTCTCGGCCACGTCGGCCCGATAACGGCTCGGATCGTCAGAGGTGTTGTGCGCCCCGAGCCGCTGGGTCTGGGCCTCGATCAACGTCGGGCCCTCGCCCGACCGGGCGCGTTCGACCGCATGACGAGTCACCGCGTACATCGCGAGCACGTCGTTGCCGTCGACCACGTACCCTGGGATCCCCCAGGCCGCCGCCTTCGCCGCGAGCGAGGCCGCCCCGGTCTGACGCTCGCGAGGGGTGGAGATCGCCCACCCGTTGTTCTGCACGACGAGCACGAGCGGGGCGTTCACCAGGCCGGCCAGGTTGCCGCCCTCGTAGAAATCGCCTTCGGACGTCGCGCCGTCACCCAGGAACCCGGCCACCACTGCGGGCCGCCCCTGCAGACGCATCCCCCAGGCCATCCCGACCGCATGGGGCACCTGCGCCCCCAGCTCGATCTGCATCGGGAAGACGTTGACGTGATCGGGGAAGGCCCACCCGTGCGGGTGGCCGATGAACAGCATCCAGTACTGGACGAGGTCCATGCCCTGGTACAGCAGCGCCGGGAGCTCCCGATAGCTCTGCACCACCCAGTCGGTCGTCGGATCGAGCGCCATCGCTGCCCCCGCCGTCGCGGCCTCCTGTCCCCGGCACTCGGAGAAGGTCCCGATGCGGCCCTGACGCTGGTAGCCCACGCCCCGTTCGTCGATCAGTCTCGACCGCGTCATCAGCTGCAGGGCCTCGACGAGACGGGAGTCGTCCAGCGGGCTGGTCAGTCCGTCGGCGAGAGTCCCGTCGGGCCGCAGGATCGGGTCCACGACGCGTTCGCCATGAGATCCGCGAGAGTCCCGGAAGGCAGTCGTGACGGAGCGCGGGTCCACCGTCGTCACGCGCCTGTGGCCCCTTCCTCGACGGGGTCCTCGGCGGACTCCTCGACGACGCCCAGCGTCGGGGCGAGCCAGGCCGAGTTGTCGGTCGTGTCCCAGAAGGAGAGCGCCTTGTCGAGGTTCGACTCGGTCCATCGCACGGCCTGGAACGCCGGATGCAGTTCGCTGAAACGCCCGCCGGTGAACAGCTCCATGCGTATGCCGCAGGGGTCGATGAAGTGCAGGGACAGGGTGCGGCCGTACGACTGTCGCGTGGGGCCCCAGGCGTCCAGACGGGCGCCGTCCTGACGCATCCAGGTCGCGTCGCGAAGGATCATCACGTCGTCCTCCTGCAGGAAGGCGACGTGGTGGAGGTTGGGCTCGTCCCCGGGGAAGACCGCCAGGTCCTGTCCGTAGTTGCTCCGGAACACCAGCGCCGAGAGCAGGTCCTCGCCGTCGTCGGTGGTCACGAGTTCGCTGACCCCGAAGTCGAGGACACGGCTGAGGAAGGACACGACCTCGCCGGGGGCGGGGCAGGTGATGCCGATGTGGCCGAGGTTCATCGGTGCGGGCGTGCCGCGCAGCTCCCGTGGGATGTTCCAGTGGGGGCTGCTGACCCCGACGAGAGGGCCGGTGATGACCTGCTCGGAGAACAACCGCAGGGTTGGCCCTCCGGGCACGGTGAACGCGATCGACGCGCCGAGGTCGGCGAGGATCTTGTCGGCGCCGTGGTGCTCGACGTGGGCACCGGCGGCCTCCACCCGGTCAGCGGCGTCGTGGAGGTCGCGGTCGTCGCGCACCTGGAAGCCGATCTCGACGAGCCCGGGCGGGCCCTGCTCCAG
Organism: Actinomycetospora sp. 2LY8.5; assembly: GCF_057180585.1. Lineage (NCBI taxonomy): Bacteria > Bacillati > Actinomycetota > Actinomycetes > Pseudonocardiales > Pseudonocardiaceae > Actinomycetospora > Actinomycetospora sp. 2LY8.5. The sequence continues at coordinate 11,015 of NZ_JBXUHE010000063.1, read as the reverse complement.
GACGTAGCTGAACGCCTGCGGCTCCCGCCAGGTGCGCAGGTAGGCACGTACCACACCGTCGCGGTCGGTACCACGACGGTGTTCGACCAGACCGAGGGAACGGGTCGCGAAGCGATGACCGGCGTCGACGTCGTCCACGGAGAGCCGCACGTACCCGAGCCGGAGGATGCCGCGGTGTTGGAGAGTCATGTCGTCCTCGTCAGGTCGTGGCCTGCAGAAAGCCCATGTCGAGCTCGTTCTCGTAGTAGAAGACGGCGCGACCGAAGTCCTCCATCCCCCACTGCACGGCGGGGGCCTTGCCAGGGGCGCCCGGCGTGACGTAGGGCGCGGCGAACAGCTCGTTGCGGTGACCGGAGGGGTCGTAGAAGTAGGTGGTGTTGCTCCCGCCGACCCCGTGCCGGCTCACGCCCGGCGCGAAGCGCGGAACGTCCCGCTGTGCCAACAGATCGGCGCCGTTGATCACGGCCTGCTGGTTCTCCGCGTAGAAGGCCGCGTGGTGGAACGCGGCGTCCGGGCCGGGAATGATCGCGATGTCGTGCATGGTGCTCCCGCACGACATCCAGGCCCCGACCGGACGGCCGTCGGGCCCCACCAACAGCTCCGCGGACTGGAAGTCGAGTACCTCGGTGAGGAACTGGTGCACGTCACCGGTGTCCGGCGCTCCGATGGCGATGTGGTCGAGCCGCGAGCCCCGGATGGTCCCCGCGGTGCTCTCGGGCAGCACAGGGTCCGGGTTCACCATGCCCCCCGCGAGACCGATGTTGTCGACCTCGAAGTAGCCCCAGACCTCCTGTCCGGAGGGCATCTGGAAGGCCACGGCCTCGCCGAGGCCGGCGCGTTCGTGTCGCGAGATCCGTCGGCTTCCCCCGGCCGCCTTCGACGCGGCCGCCTCGAGCTCCTCGAGGTCGGACTCCGTGCTCAGCTTGAGGCCGATGTTGAGCAGCTTCGAGGAGTCCGACGCCGTCAGCGCGATGCAGTGGTGATCCTGGTCCAGCGGGGCACGGAGGTAGACCGTGCCGTCACGGCGTTCGCTGACCGCGAGACCGACGTTGTCGGTGTAATGGCGGACGCTCGCCTCGAGATCGGTCACCGCGAGCGCGACGTGCCCTACCTTGATCACAGCCATTGTTGCGGCCTCTCTTCCGTCGAGGTCATGGATCGTTGGTGCGCTCGGGTCGTCGCCGCCACGGGCGTGCCGGGCGTTCCTGCCACCCGTGCTCCGGGCGGAGGACGACGTCGCTCACGGGCATCGCCCGGCAGAGCAGCGAGTAGTCGGCGCTCGATGCGCCGTCGGGACGTCGCTTCGTCTGCGAGGTGCCGTCCTGGTGCTCGACCTGCCCGGCGACGACGACGGCCCGGCACGCACCACAGCCGCCCCGCCGGCACATCACGCGTGGTCGCAAGCCCGCCGAGGCCGCCGCCTCGGTGACGACCGTCCCCGGGGCGCACTGGAAGGAGACCGCGACATCGCTCGCGTCACGGAAGGTGACCGTCCACCCGGACCGGTCCTCCCCGCGCGGGCTCGGGTCGGCCATCGGGGCTCCTCCTCACGGGTCACGGTTCGCCGGCGAGCCGCGGTTCAGCAGTTACGGTGCCCGCATCACCCCAAGCTGTCAAGCAGCTTGACGACTTACGCGGACGTCGCCGCGAACCGCCGCCGTCTCGGGGACGGTCGCGCCGTCACCACACGGGGCGCAGCCGGGGCTCCTCGCCGTGGTGCCAGTCGCCGAAGGCCTCCACGTAGGTCACCATCGCCTCGCGCACACGGCGCATGGCGTCGGGGCCTCCCAGCAGCTCGGCCCACTCGGACTCGACCTGGCCGTAGGCCAGCACGGCCTGTTCGAGCCGCCGGCTCCCCCGATCGCTGAGCTCCACCAGCTTGATTCGGCCGTCGGTGGGATGTGCCACGCGCCGCACCAGACCGAGGTCCTCCAGCGGACCCAGCACCTGACTGATCGCCTGCTTGGTGACGTCGCACCGCTCGGCCAGATCGCTCACGGACATGCCGTCCGGATACAGACTGCGTAGGACGTAGAGGTGCGCAGGCCGGATCGGCTCGGCCCCCTGGGCCTCCAGGTGCACCTGGAGGCGATCCACCACGAGCCGGAAGAGCATCGCGACGAGCGAGCCCATCGGCGGTCGTTCGACGTCGACGATCCAGTCGCCCGTCGGTTCCGAAGGTGCGGCCGCGAACCGCCCGTTGGTGCCCGCCCCGCTCACGACTGACATGCCCCCAGCCTAAGGAGCTGGTCGACGGGCTCCACCGGCGCGGCCGCGGTGGACCCCCAGGGTCGGCCGGCCCAGGACTCAGTGGGTTCGGGCTAACTCATGCTCGCCGCCGTGTCCCTGACCTGCCGGCTCCCCGACTCGCGCGCAGCGGCGTGGCACGCCGCGCGGTACGCGGAGACCACCGCATAGGCCACGTTGTGTCCGCCGGACCACGCCGCTTCCCCCCACGGGCCGGCCACGCACGTGCCGACGCCGTAGAGACCCGGCACCACGCTCCCGTCGCCACGCACCACACGGGCGTGCGGGTCCGTGACCGCGCCACCGACCGTCTCGAACAGGCCCGGCCCGAGGATCGCGGCGTGATACGGCCCGGTGGGCGCCAGCGCGCGCATCGTGGGGTTCGGGCCGCTGCCCTGCCCGAAGAAGGTGCCGAGCGCGAGCTGGGCGGGGGTGGAGCCGCGTCCGAAGTCCTCGTCGACGCCCGTCTCGGCGAAGCCCGCGAAGCGATCGAGCGTGGCGCGCAGCGTGGCGCCGAAGCCGGCGGAGAGCTCGACCCGTCCGAGCAGTCCGTGCAGGGTGCCCAGTCGGACGGAGATCGCGGCCTCGAGGTCGTCCAGCGTGTTCGCCGTGATGACCCAGTAGGGGTCGGCGCCGGGGGCCGGCACAGGGTTGCCCAGAGCGTCCACCCCGTAGCGCGCGGCGACGTCCGCGTCCCAGATCGCGAAGAGCGGGATGTTCGGATACGTGGAACTGCGGGCGTCCCATTCGAAGAACGCGCGACCGGAGTCATGGTAGGAACCCGTCTCGCTGAGCACGCGATTGCCGGCGCGATTCACGACGACCATCCCGTCTCCGGGCAGGATGAAGCTCCCTCGGAAGTCCTCGCCCTCCCTCTCGATCCGCTCTACGAGGATCGGGGTCTGCATCGCCAGCTGCATGCTCGCGAAGTCGGCGCCCGTCGCACGGGTGAGCTCGAGGAAGTCACCCTTGTTGTCCGGCGCCGCGCAGGTGCCGATGTAGGGACGGTCGAGGTAGCGCCGCCGGAGGTCGGCGTTCTGAGCGAAGCTGCCGGTGGCGCCCACGACCCCGCGCGACGCCCGGACCCGGCGCCTGTCCGAGGTCCCGCCGAGCACGGCACCGACCACCGCGCCGTCCTCGTCCACGACGAGGTCCGCCAACGACGTCTCGAGCCGGATCTCGATACCGGCCCGCTCCACCGCCGCGGCCAGGTCCTCCACGAGGATCGCGCCCCCGGTGGGGCCGCCGCCGCTACGTGTGGGGAACAGCGTGCGGCCGACCGGGCTCTCGTCCTCGGGCAGGTGGCCGTAGAAGTCCGGGAACTGCGCGGCATGGGCCACGTCGATCGCGCCGAGGGAGGCCAGCGTCGTGATGGCGTCCGCGGCGTTGTCGTAGTGGGCGGCCAGGCCGTCGTACTCCCAGCGCTGCAGGCCGAGGGTCTCGTGCTCGGGGTCGAACAGTGTCGGGCGGCTGAGTCGAGCCATGTAACGCAGGGCGGCGTCACGGGGATCCTTCACGCCGAGGTCCCGCAGGAAATGGTTGTTCGGCACCCACATGAAGCCCGCCGACTTGCGGGTGGTGCCGCCGATCCGCGCCGCCTTCTCGATCACGAGGACCGAGGCGCCCTGCGAGGCCGCGATCACCGCCGCGGTCAGCCCCCCGGCACCGGTCCCGGCGATCAGCACGTCGACGGTCTCGTCCCAGGTCGCCGTGGCGCTGTCCACCATCATCTCTCCTCCCCTGTGTGCGAAGCGGTCATGCCGGGTTGGATCGGCTCGTATCGACGTAGACCCGCCAGCTCGTCATCAGGTCGTCCTGTCCGTACTCCGAGATCGAACAGCCCTTCACCGTGATCGACGTGCCGTCGAGGAACGTGTACGCGACGGCGATCTCCGCGACGGTCGTCGAGCGGGCGGCGTCGGTCAGCACATTCAGCAGGTCGTGCTGCACCGACCGGAACCCGCCCTTCCACCCCGCGACCATCTCGGCCACGGCGTCCGGACCGGACACGGCCGGGAAATCGTTGAACGCGAACTCGGCATCAGCCGCGAAGCGGCGGTGGAAGACCTTCTCGTCGTCGGCGTCGACCTCGCGGTAGAAATCGCGGGTCAGCTTGTCCAGGTCCTTCGAACTCATGTCGCTCCTCGTAGGGATCCTCGCCTCAGGACAGCGGGCCGCGTACGGGGTCGGACCCGTCCCAGCCTTCGGCCGCCTCGGCCACACGGCGATAGGTCTCCTCGACGGCGTCGAGGTAGGGGTAGTGCTCGATCACATAGCCCGACGTCGTCCTGGCGTCGTGGAACCGCACGGGTGCCGCGCCGAACTTCATGCTGATCAGCAGCGGGGCGCCCGCCGCGCGGAGCGCCTCGGCCTCGGCGGCCGGGTCTGGCGAGAAGTAGGCGATGTGGTTGAAGCCCGGCGCGGTCATGGCACTCGCTGCGGTATCGGGTTCGACCCGGTGCCAGCGCACGAGCTCGAGCATGACCGGACCCCACTGGCCGAAGGCCGCGCCCTGCTCGAACACCCCCGCCTCGCCGTCGGGGCCCCGGACGTCCGAAACGGGAACCTTGTCGTAGACGAAGAACGGCCCGGCGCCGTGGGTCTTCGCCCAGTGCAGGGCGGCGCGTTCGAGATCGTTCACGGTGAAGGCGATCTGGATGACCTTCTTCCCCGCGATCTGTTCGGGCGTGAGCAGTGCCATGGCAGCTCCTCGGATTCGAAGGGAATGGGAGAGTCAGGAAGTGGTCGAGCTCGACGCCGCCTGCTGGGCGAGCGGAACGAAGCCGAAGTCGTTCTGCGCCTCGCGACCCATGTACATCAGCTCGACGTTGAATCCCTGGTCGCTGGTCACGTAATTGACCTCGAGATCGGGCCTGAGAACGATCTCCTGGTGCATGATGTTGGGCCCGGCAGCGACTCGGTCACGCGTGTCGCGGTACACCTGGCGCTCCGTGCTGCCGAAGGCGACGTTCAGGATCCCCTCGTCACTGATCCGATAGCCGACAGGCCGCGGGCGCGCCCGCGGACCGTAGTCGGCCAGCTCGACCAGGCTGCGGCCGTCGGTCAGCGTCAGCAGCTCGGGCGCACGGTCCCCGCCGAAGAGCACCTCGTGCGCGGGCGCGTGGAGCGGCTCGTCGGCCTGCCGCATGCCCAACGTGTCCCCGAAGAACCGCGACGCGCTCGCGATCTCGGGCACCGAGACACGCACCCCACGGATCGCCGGGTTCTGGTCCGGGCGGACGGTGCTGCGGCCTCCGTCGACGGCGGGGTCGCTCTCCATCAGCTCGACCAGCGTCCCGTTCGGGTCCCGGACGCAGACACGCCGGTCGCCGACGGGCCCCACCGGCTCGGACTCCGCCGTGGTACCCAGGGAGGCGAGTCGGGCGAGCGTGCCGTCGAAGTCGAGCACGTGCAGACAGATCACGTTGTAGCCGATGTCCGCCACAGTCCAGCCGGTGGGACGCGGACGCGTCTCCGGCTCGGCGAACAGGAAGAGCTCGAGCTGGAGGAAGTCCGACCGATCCACGACCCACGCCATCGTGAGGTCGACCGTCGGCGCGTCGATGCCCTGCACCGCGGCGATCTCCGGCCCGGAGAACGCCGTTCCACCTGCGGGCAGGAACCCGAGCCCGTCCGTGTACCACCGAGTGGTCACGTCCAGCGGGACCCGCCCGCTCAGCGCGATCTGGTTGAGAAGCACCGTTGCTGCCTCCGTATCCAAGGGGATGGCGACGACGACGCGGGCTGCGGCTTCTGATCAGCGGTCAAGAGACCCGCCGGTGGCAGTTACCTGCGTCACTCGTCGGCGATCGTGCCGAACACACCCAATCTCGTCAAGGCGCTTGACAGAATCTGGTGTCGGCGGTCGCCGATCGGACTTCGCCCGGAGATCCACACTGCTGCGCCTCACGGGCGCCGAGCGCGGCGACGTGCGCGTCGTGGTGCTGACCGGCGCGGGACGCGCCTTCTGCGCCGCCGCCGATCTCGCGGCCATCGGCGCTGCCGACGAACGAGCGGTCGCCGTGGGCGCCGTGCGGTTCGTTCTCGTCCCAATGCGCGTGCAGTGCGCTGATGGTGGCGCCGTCGATCGCGTTCCGTGCCCCCGGTGCGGCCGGCTGCGGATCCCCGCACGCTCCCTGTGCGAGGACTGTTTCGTCCCCACCTCGGACGACTGGGTGGACGTGGGGCCCGAAGGTTCGCTGGTCACCTTCTCGATCACCTATGCGGCGTTCCCCGGTTATCCCGAGCCGCCGAATGTGGTCGCCTACGTCGTCCCCGACGGCGCAGACAGCGCGATGTGCAACTTCGTCCGCGGCGTGGACCTGGGCGATCCCTCCGCCGCGGCGGCGGCGGTCCTACGGCCCGGGACCCGGATGAAGTCGGTCTTCCACGACGAACGCCAGGCGCTCGTCACCGACTTCCATTGGGAGCTCGTCGAGCAGGGGTGACCCGTCCCACGCCGTTACCCCTGCGCGAGCGGCGCCGGACCGGCTGCCGCGGTGACTCAGGAGGGGGCGGCTGCGACCCGGCTCGCCGGGTCGATCCCTCTAGTGACGACCGATCGAAACTAATACTGTCTACACAGCGCTCGGTAGAGACCGCGTGAGTACCGGTGAGGCCCCCGCCTCGGCGGAGCGGTTCTGGGCTCGCACGACGACGAGAGGGTGTCTCGATGAACAACGACGTTCGGACCGTGGTGACCCATGTCCTCCCCGACGGGAAATCCGCTCGCGAGGAGCGGCCGATCCGCCAGGTGGAGTCGCTCGACGACAGGGGTCGCCCCACCTTCGCCGCTCACCTGTTGTGGGGGACCGACGACGGCGTCGCCGTCGTCGGCGGTGAGCAGCCCGACACGGTGGTCAAGCCGTTCTTCCCGGGACCGGGTGGCCACCGCTTCATGCTCTTCACGTTCCTGCCGGAGGCGGACCCCTCGGATGCGCCCGCCGAGCCCCCCGGGACCGCCGAGCCGGTCGAGGACACGATGCCCGGCCTGCTCGACGCGTTCGACCCGGAACGGCCGGGGATGCACGTGACCGACACGATCGACTACGTCTACGTGGTCTCGGGCGAGCTCGTCCTGGAGCTCGACGAGGGCGAGGTCCCGCTGCGGCCGGGTGACTGCGTCGTCCAGCGGGGCACGATGCACGCCTGGCGGAACCGCTCCTCCGAGCCCGCCGTGGTGGCCGCCGTGCTCATCGGCGCGAACCGCGTCTAGCGGCCGCACGCTCGTGGACACGGGACTCGAAGGCCGGTTCGCGATCGTCACCGGAGGTGCGAGTGGGATCGGGAGCGCCACCGCCCGGCAGCTCGCGCGCGAGGGATGCCGGGTCGCCCTGGTGGATCGGGCACCAGTCCCCGAGGACGTACGCCGGGAGGTCGGCGCCGCTCTGCTCGAGTCGGTCGAAGCCGACCTGGCGGCGGCCACGGAGCCCGCGCGCGTCCTCGAGGCGTTGGTGGATCGGTACGGCCCGCCGCATGTCCTGGTGTTGGCCGCGGGGATCTACTGGACCGGCCCGCTCGACGAGTCCGGAGCCGAGGTGTGGGACGCGGTCCAGGCGGTGAACACCCGAGGGGTGTACCTGATGGCCCGGGCCGCGATACCCCTCATGCGGTCCGGCCGGATCGTAACGCTCTCCTCGATCGCGGCCGACAGCGGCGGTGCGGCGGCTGGCGCCGCCTACGTCGCGTCCAAGGCGGCCATCCAGGGCCTGACCAGGTCGCTCGCGCTGTCGGCGGCCCCGCACGGCACCACTGTTAACGCGATCAGCCCCGGACCGGTGTCCTCACCCATGCTCGGTGACCTCAGCCCGGAGTTCCTCACGGCGGTGGAGGGGCAGACCCCGCTCGGCCGTATCGGGGCTGCGGAGGACATCGCCCGGGTGATCTGCGCGGTCGCCTCGGACGCGTTCGCCTTCGTCACGGGCCAGGTCCTGGCCGTCAACGGAGGACTGCACTTCCGCTGACGGCCATCGATGAGAGTGCTGAGTCGAGGCCGTCCCGGGACGGGGCGGGTGCGTGGCCTCATGGGCTCTACCGGGCCTGGTTGTGCGAGGCTCGGCGCTGGTAGCGGCCGGCGGGTCAGCACTCGCCTGGCCAGGGCTTCGGGCCCTTGAGTCAGATCGTGCGTCCGCTGGTCGTGAGCAGGGCGGACCGCCGATGGGATGACGTGCCCCTTGATCTCGTATGCGGGTGGTGAGCACCTGACCATGAGGTCGGCGCCCTACAGTTCGGGCTCCTCGCCGGCGGGGACCACGTCGAGTACGCACCCGCGTCGGACGTGCCCCGGGCGCGGGCCCAGCTGATCGCCGCGGTCGCCGAGGCGCACGGCGTCGGGGTGGAGGCCGCGGCACTGCGGTTCTCGCTCGCCCACCCGTCGTCGCGGGCCGTCATCCCCGGGACCACCCCACCGGACCGCGTGGCCGAGGACCGTCGGGCGCTGGAGGAGGACGTGCCAGCCGCGTTCTGGCAGACCTGCGTCGCGCCGGCGTCGTCGACCAGCGCGCGCCGCTGCCGGGAGGTGCCTGACCCGCCGGCCGGACTGGCCGGTGGCGGATGCCGGCGTGCCCGGCGGGCGCCCAGGGTGGCCCCACCGTCCTGGGCGACCGCGCCCCGGGACCCGACCCCGACGGGACCTCGATGGTCCCCGCCCTGCCCCAGCGGGGACCAGCGGCTGCTGGCCGCCCTGCTTGCCTCCCGCCGACGCAGCACTCGACCGACGGCTCCCGGTCGCGGAGGGCGAAATCCACGTCGTCAAACGGCACTGGGGCGCCTTCCACGGCACGGATCTCGACCTGCAGCTGCGGCGCCGGGGTCACGGACATCTCGGCCGAGGCCGCGCAGAACAGCGCGACTCGAGTCCTCCAGGGCGATCGCCGGGGAGAGCTGGGTCAACATGATCCCGGCCCGGTCGGCGCTGCACACCGCGCGGTTCCGGGTCGGCAGGCGAGCGGCGGACGTGCGGTGCCCGATGCTGGTGCAGATCGCGGACGAGGACCAGCTCGCCCCGGTCCAGCCCGCGCGCACGGCCGCCTTCCGGGCGCGCGCCGATGTGCGGCACTACCCGTGCGACCACTTCGACGTCTACCCGGGCTCCGAGTGGTTCGAGCGCGCGGCGGCCCACCAGATCCATTTCCTGCACCGCCACCTCGCTCCGGCGTCGCCGTTCGCGCCGGTACCGACCGCGGTCGTCAACCGGTGAGTCAGGGCCGGTGAGTCAGGACCGCGGGGTCAGTCGCTCCGTGGCCTTGCTCGAACCCGACTTCAGGCGATCGAGCCCTTCGGCGATGCGTCGGGCGAACAGATCGCGCTGGAGGAGGTCGCGCGTCACGCGCAGCTCGTAGGCGGTGGCACCCACGTGGTCCATGTTCGAGGCCCGCAGCGCGACCTCCTTCAGCACCGACGTGAGCTCCGCGCCGTGCTCGGCGATCTGCTTCGCCAGCCCGAGCGCGGACTCGCGCAGAGTGCCGACCGGGACGACCTCGTCGACCAGCCCGCATCGATGAGCCTCGTGGGCGTCGATGGGGTCGCCGGTGAAGAACATCCGCCGAGCCCGCTGCGTGTTCGTCTTGCGCAGCAGACCGTGGTAGAAGGGTGGGCGCGGCAGGATTCGAACCTGCGACCGACGGCTTGTAAGCACGGATCGCCTCTGCGCTGTGCTAACCAGGGTCTTCGCAGGTCGCCCGTGAGCGTGGCGCCCACAGTTATGTGCTCCCGGAACGATCACTTGTGATCCTGGTAGGAGCCACGAGCCGCTCAGCGCGACGCTGGGAGCGTTTCAGGGGTCGACCGAGGTGTAAAGGACCCCTGACTGGACGGCGGCGACAGCAACGCGCACAGCATGCCGGTGACCAGCGACGGCCGTGAGCGCTGTGCCACGGAGGACTTCACTGACGACCGGACGAACAGAGTCCACGTCCAGCTCGCCTCGTCCGAATCTGATTCACGCTCGTCTCCCCCACGTCCGGCGATGCTGACTGCCGCCCGCCGCCAACCCCCGGTGGCTACCTTGGGGCTGTGACATTGATCGAGCACGACGCCGACGGCAGCCCGCAGGCGCCGCATCCGCTGCTGCGCGGTGCCTCGCCGGCGGTGGTCCGCAGCTGGCTAGTGCCCGAGGACCGTGAACGCTTCGTCGCCGAGTACGAGACCGCCCTGGACGAGGCACGGCGCTCGCTCAATCTGAGTGGAGTGCAGGCGGTGGTCGAGCGCTGGCGTCAGATCGCTGCGCTGCAGTCCGACCCGGAGGCGTTCCGCCGGTCGGTGCGCCAGGTAGCCGAGGTGGTGACCGGCGAGCCGTCACCCGACGGCGAGCCGTTCGCGGTGTCGACGGCGGCTGAACCTGGACCCCCTGGCGACGGTCGAAAATGGACCCCTCTGCACGGTTGTTGATGTTCAGTCGTCGGTCTTGGCGGCGGCGGGGACGCGGCCGAGGTCGCGGTCCTTGAGCCGGTAGCTGTCGCCCTTGAGGGAGACGACCTCGGCGTGATGCACCAGTCGGTCGATCATCGCGGCGGCGACGACGTCGTCGCCGAAGACCTCGCCCCACCGACCGAAGGGCTTGTTGCTGGTGACGATCAGCGAGGCCTGTTCGTAGCGCGAGGAGACGAGCTGGAAGAAGAGGTTCGCGGCCTCGGCCTCGAACGGGATGTGTTGGGTCGGGGACGGGACGCCGTGCAGCCTTTCGGGCTGTCGGTTTTCCCGTCCCCGCCCGCCGAACCGGACGTGCACGTTCCCGCGCATCCGGCTCTCCACGTGTTCGTGCCGATGGG
>NZ_JBXUHE010000062.1:0-28124 GCF_057180585.1 Actinomycetospora sp. 2LY8.5 | reverse complement strand
GGTCGTTGGCGCCCTCCGACCACGGTGACAACACCCCCCAGATCATCAACGACAGGGGCACTCAGTCATGCCGTGGCCGGCGGCCTGCAAGCCCTCACCGGGCCTGATCAAGAAGGTAACGGGGCGAAACGTCGGCCTACTGGGTGAGAGACGACGTGGTGGGGCGGGCAGTTCCGCGTCGCTGTCGGTTCGCGCACCTGGTCGCAAACCGGGGCGGAATCACCGTGGAGCGCGCCGACGCCATGGTTCGTTGGATCGACATCGAGCGATCGACCGATAGATGGCAGCAGATGGTCATGCGTGGCCGCGGACATGTGCCGCAGTCATGACAGGTGGGGCGGTCGGGCCCGACGGCAGGCTGGTCGCGCCTGCAGGAGCAGGTCGGAACTGTCGTGCGACGGCCTGCACGACGCTCCGGGGGTTGCTCGAGCCGGTGACGGTGTCGGTTCGAGCTGGCGGTAGTGCTGTCGTGCGAGGCAGGGCTGAGGGATCGCTGATGATCTTGCGGAACGGGAAGGTCGGCGACTCGAGGACGGTCGCCGTGAAGCGTGACCGAGCCGGCCCCGGAGGCGCGAGTACGGGTGATCCGACCTGCGTGGCGCTGTTCGCAGGCGCTCAGGTGACTCGGTCGCGGGCCAGGACGCCCTTGGTGTCGTGGCTGCCGTAGAGGTCGGGGGCCTCGTCGAAGTGGCCGGCGTCGCCGTGGACGTTCTCCGCGGGGAAGTCGTGGCGGTCGACCCAGTCGAGCAGTTCGGGGAGCAGCGCACGCGGATGCGAGACCCCGAGGCGCATCCAGGCCCGCCTGGGATGGCAGTCCCCCGATGAGTACGAGCACACCTGGCACACCAGGCGGGCTCACCCCGAGCCCGTCCCGGCCAGGTAGGAAGCACTCCGGGCTACCGGGGGAACCTCACCCAGTACTGGCAGCAAGGGGCTCATGAGCCTCTCGGTGCATCTGCGGAGCTCTGGTCGTTGCTGGGCCCGGCTCGCCGGGCACGAAGCCTCACTCGCCTCCGTAAGGGCGCTGACCGAAGCGCCGAGGGAGGCCACGCCGGCCCCGGCCAGTGCGAACAATCGTTGAGCAGCGACCGACACAGATCAAAGCGTGTCTAGCTGACCCCTATTAGGGCTTGACAAACGTTCCCGATCTGGGCACTGTGACGCTGCTCCCACTGCAGGTCGCCCACGCGACTTCGGTCACCGTCCCGGGTCGTACCGGGGCGTCAACTCTTGTCATCGAGGAGGGCCATGGATCCGATCGCCTCGCCGATGCGGGACGTCTCCGTCGCTGTCGCTCAGGCCAACAGCGTCGCTGACGCCCCCTCCGTCGTCGTCCGTGACCACGTCGACGCCCAGTTCGTCCTGAGGTCGCGGGAGTTCGCCCCCATCCACTGGTCGTCCGGGCACGGTGGGCAGTGGCACACACTGCTGATCCGCGACAGCGTCATCGACCTTCACGGTGACCCCCATTTCGAGCGACGGCGGATGCTCGCGGGCCTGTTCAAGCGCACCGCCTTGCTGAAGGAGTACGAGCAGGAGTTCCTCGTCCCGAACATGGACCGGTGGCTCGAGGAGATCAGGACTCGAGGCGGGGCCAGCTACGAGTTCGATCTGATCGCTGCGGTGCGCAAGCTGATGGTCAAGGTCATCGCGCGGCTCGTCGGCCTCGACGGGATCGACGAGGAAGATGCCTATCGAGAGTTCGACCGAGTGCTGATCCCCCTCGAGCTGGGGGCTCGCAGCAAGTTCGCCAAGAACCCGGAAGGGATCGTCCGCGACGCGCTCGAAGCACAGCTCGAGGTCGTCCAGAAGTACTTCGAGCCGGCACGGGCACGTCGAGCGGCATTGATCGCTGCCGTCGACGCCGGCGACATCGATGTCGACGAGCTCCCCATGGACCTGCTGACGCTGATGGTCCAGCACGAACCGCACTGGGAGCAGTTCGGCGTCGACGCCGCGCACCGTGAGGCGAGCCTGCTCCTGATCGCGTCGATCGGCTCCACCACCAACGCTGTCGGCTTCGCCGTCCACGACCTCGACCGTTGGCTCCGAAGGCACCCTGAGGACGAACGGTGGCGCCGGGACCCGGAGTTCCTCCGTCGTTGCTTCTCTGAATCGCTGCGTATCGGGCAGACGAACACTTTGCTGCGCACCGCCCAGTCCGACGTCACGCTGCCCAGTGGCACCGTCGTGCCGCGAGGCGGTGTGGTCCTGATGGATCGGCCGGCCACCAACACCGCCTTGTTCGAGCAGATCGAGGGCGCCTCAGAGTCGAATGCGTTCGATCCGGGCCGCGCCGTCCCGAGGGGTGCCCAGCAGTACGGGTTGGCGTTCGGAGGGGGCGCGCACATGTGCATCGGACGCGACTTCGCCATGGGGTCGAGGCCGGCCGCCGACGACTCCCTCGAGCTCGGCGTCGGGTTGCGGATCTTCCACAAGCTGCAGGACGCCGGGGTGCGCCTCGTGGCCGGCGAGGAAGCGACGTGGGACGCGCGCATGCCGGGGCGCCCGACCTGGGAGACCTTGCCCGTGCGGTTGGAGTCCCTGTGACGAACGACGATCTCGAGATCGAGGTCGATCTCTGCGCCGCGGCGGGTTACTGCGTCCGTATCGCCCCTGAAGTGTTCCGACTCCCCCCGCTCGCGTCCGTCGTCGAGGTTCATGCCGACGATCAGACGATCGCCGCTTCGGCAGATCTGATCATCGAAGCGCGCAGGGCCTGCCCCACCGGAGCCATCTGGTTCGGCGAGGACTAGCCAGGTCTCGCCAGGTCTCGCCGACGTCGCCGTCTCGAACCGACCACCACCGTCGCACTCCCGTCGCCGAGGGGGAACATCGATGTCTTCCCGAAGTTCAGTGCACGTCCTGCTAGGAATCGTTCTCGTTGCGCTCCTCGCCGCCTGCAGCAGCTCGCCGGCGCAGACCGATGGGAGCACCACGATCACGCTGGGTTTCGCTCAGCGGAACCCGGACATCGCCCAGGCAACGGAGACCTCCCTCCTGATGGGGCTGCCGTACGCCCAGCGAGCGGGGCTCGTGGTCGAGTTCATGGGTTTCGAGGGGTCCACCCCGACGCTGCAAGCGCTGACCGCCGGACAGGTGGACCTGGCCCAGAACCTCGGCACCGGCACCCTGATGTCGGCGGTCTCCCGCAATCGCGACCTGAGGGCCGTCTCGAGCAGCATCACGACCAACCAGCTGCGGCTCTACACGAAGCCCGGAAGCGGGATCAGCACGACCGCGGATCTGAGAGGTCGCAAGGTCGGCGTCCTGAGCCTGCAGTCCGAGACCCAACTGATCCTCGAGTCGGCGGTGGGGCAGGACGCGGGTCTGGGGCCCCAGGACGTCTCCTATGTCGCGGTCGGCAACGGTGTCGACTCGTTCGAGATGCTCGCCAACGGCAACATCGACGCGCTGTACACCGGCGACGACGCCGCGGTCCTCCTGCGCCAGCGGGTGGACATCGTGGAGGTCCCGTCGCCGGCCTTGGCGACGCGGGGGTTCATCACCGCGACGGTCGTGCCGGCGTCGATGCTCAGCGAGGACCGCGACCTCCTGGTCCGCTACGTCCGGGCCTGGGCGCAGGGCGTCGCGTTCGCGAGGGAGAACACCGAGGCCGCCGTCCGCGTCCACTGGGAGAAGTTCCCGCAGAGCAAGCCGGTCGGAGTGCCGGACGACCAGGCCCTGGCCACGGCCAGCGAGCAACTGCGGATCCGGCTCGGCCACCTGGTCCCGTTCGAGGGGCGCCAGGGTGACGTCGACCCCGCGGTGATCCAGGGCGCGGTCGACCAGCTCGCGAGCCGGGGCTATCTCGAAGGGGGCCCGCTGGCCCGCGACCGGTTCTGGGACCCCCAGCTCCTCGCCGAGATCAACGATTTCGATGTGGCGGCCGTCCAGGAGGAGGCACGAGCGTGGCCGAACACGAGGTGACCGTCCAGCCAGCCCGGACCCCGGTTCCGGCCCTGGCCCTCTCCGGGGTCGTGAAGAGCTACCGCACCCGCGCCGGCGCTGATGCGCACGCCCTCGGCCCGGTCGGGCTGACCCTCGAGGAGGGGGAGTTCCTTTCGGTCGTCGGGCCCAGCGGCTGCGGGAAGACGACCTTGATGAAAATCTGTGCCGGGCTGGCCGGTGCGACGTCCGGTGGCGTCGACTTCGCCGGGTCCGGACGGCCGGTACCGAAGGGGCGTTACGGGATCGTGCTGCAGACCCCGGCCCTGCTCCCGTGGCGGACCGTGCACGGCAACATCGAGCTGCCCGCCGAGATCCTCGGGCGGCCGGCACCGGGCGTCGAGCGCCGGGAGCTGGCCGGGGAGATGCTGCGCCTGGTCAATCTCGAGGGACAGGGCGGGCGCTATCCCCAGGAGCTCTCCGGCGGGATGCAGCAGCGGGTGGCGATCGCCCGGGCGCTGTTCCTGCGGCCGGACGTGCTGTTCATGGACGAGCCCTTCGGAGCCCTGGACGCGATCACCCGCCAGGAGCTGAACCTGCGGTTGCAGTACATCCACAGCGAGCGACGCACGACGGTCGTGTTCGTCACGCACAGCATCGAGGAGGCCGTGTTGCTGTCCGATCGGATTCTGGTGCTGTCGGATCGGCCAGGCGTGGTCGTCGACGACGTGCGTGTCGATCTGCCGCGTCCGCGCAGCCTGGCCGAGATCGGCGCGAGCCCGCAGGCCAAGGAACTCAAGGAGCACATCAGCGCGAGGTTGGTCCCGTGAGCACCTCGCAGCGCTCGCGGGAGGCGGCGTTGGTCGGGACGACCGCGACCGCGTCGGTCTCCGAGGCGACGCCGAGACGGCGTCGCATGGTGCCGGACGCCGCGTGGTCCCTGGTGCTCGCGCTGGTGCTGATCACGGTCCTGGAGCTACTGACGCGGACGGGCCTGCTGTCGAGCGACATCTTCCCGATGCCGTCACAGATCGCCGAGTCGATCGTGGACGGTGTCGGGTCCGGCCGGTATCCGGTGGCCTTGGCCTCGACGCTGTGGACAACGGTCGTGGGATTCCTGCTGGCGGTGGTGCTCTCCCTGGTCGCGGCGGGTCTGGTGGTGAGCTCACCCCGGTTCGAACGGATCGTGATGCCCTTCATCGTCGCTTTCCAGACCCTGCCCAAGGTCGCGCTCGCGCCGATCATTCTCCTGATCTTCGGCTTCGGCGCGACGACGAAGGTCGTGATCGTGGCCGTGGTCAGCTTCTTCCCGATCCTGATCAACGCCGTCCAAGGATTGCGCGTCCGCCAGCGCGACACCCTCGAGCTCCTGGTGTCCCTGGGCGCGACCCGCTGGCAGATCTTCCACAAGCTGCGGGTCCCGGGGTCGGCGCCGTACCTGTTCGCGGGCTTCCAGATCGGTCTGGTCTTCGCGGTCATCGGTGCGGTGACCGCCGAGCTCGTCGGAGCCCCGGACGGTCTCGGCGCGGTGATGCTGCAGGAGATGGCCCGGTTCAACATCCAGGGCATGTGGGCCGTGCTTGTCGTCCTCATGGTCGTGGGGGTCGTACTGCGCACGGTGATGGTCCTCATCGAACGACGAGTCGCCTTCTGGGCGCGGGAGCAGAGCGACGAGGTCGGGGCCTCCGGCGGTGCCTGACACCGCTCGGCGAGAACAGGAGGAGTCCGTGAACGGGTCCCGGTCGACCGCGAGACCGCGTGTCGCCCTCAACCATCCCGCGCTGCACCCGGTGCTCGGTGAGCTGTTGGAGCCGCACGTCGACGTGGTGGTGGCCGGCGACCACCGCCCGGAATCGGTGCTCGCGGCCGGGGCCGGGGCGGCAGCGCTCCTGCTGCGGGGACCGGGAACAGTGCCGCGGACGGTGCTCGAGCAGCTGGACACGGTCCGGGGCGTGGTCTGTGCGGGTTCGGGCACCGACACCGTGGATGTGGACGGGTGCACGGACCTGGGCATCCCGGTGGTCAACAACGCGGGCGCCGCTCCGGGCCCGGTCGCGGAGTACGCGATCGGCGCGGTCCTGATGCTGCTCAAGCGGATGGGCGAGGCCGAGAGGGCGTTGCGGGCAGGCGAGCCGTGGAGCCGACGCACCGAGCTGCGCGGTCGCGAGGCGAGCGGTCGCACGCTCGGTGTCGTCGGATTCGGTCACATCGGGCGGGAGGTCGCCCGGCGAGCCCGGTGGGGGCTCGACATGGCGGTCGTCGCCTACGACCCGGTGCTCGGCGACGAGGTCTTCGCCGAGCACGGGGTGACCCGGATGGACCTCGACGATCTGCTGGGCTCCGCGGACGCGGTCACCCTGCACCTGCCGCTGCTGCCGAGCACCGCAGGCCTGATCGACGCCCGCGCCCTCGGGCTGATGCGTCCCCGCGCGGTCCTGGTGCACGCCGCCCGCGGCGGCATCGTCGACGAGGACGCCCTGTACGACGCGCTCGTGGCGGGCAGGCTCGGCGGTGCCGCGATCGACGTGTTCGCCGACGAGCCGCCATCGGCCGACCACCCGTTGTTCGGTGTGCCGTCGGTGCTGGCGACGCCCCACGTCGCGGGGATCACGGAAGAGGCGGTCGAGCGCCTCAGCCGTGGTGCCGCGACGAACCTGCTGATGCTGCTGCGCGGCGATCGCCCGAGCTCGCTCGTCAATCCCGAATGTTGGCCCCCCGGCCGCGGCACCGCTCTCGGATGGCCGCTGCGCACCGGACCGACCAGGTAGGAGAAGCGATGTCCGACTCGCCGAGCAACGCCGTCGGCCGAGGCACCCTGCGGCTGCGCCGATCGGTGCTGATCGCCCCTGGCGACAACCCCGCGATGCTGACCAAGATGGCGGCGTCGGCCGCCGACGTGTGCATCCTCGACTGGGAGGACGGCGTCCTGCCCGCCCGCAAGCGCGCCGCCCGCGGTGTCACGACCGAGGCGCTGGCAGGCGACTGGCGCTGCCTCGAGCGTCTGGTGCGCGTCAACGGCCCCGACACCGAGTGGTTCCGTGACGACCTCGCCGCAGCCGTGGCCACCCACTGTGACTCGATCATGCTTCCGAAGGTCGAGAGTGCGGACGACGTCGCCGAGGCGGACCGGTTGATCACGGAGGCCGAGCACGCCGTGGGCCGCGACGTCGGTTCGGTGATGGTCTGGGTGCTCGTCGAGACGGTGCAGGCGGTGCAGGCGCTGGAGGTCATCGCGCAGGGTCCCCGCATGACGGCGATGATCTTCGGTGCTGGTGATCTCGGCGCCGACCTGCGCCTGCGCCGCATCAACCTCGGGGCGAACCGGCTGCTCGGCCCGATCAGGCACGAGTACGCCTACGCGATGGGCCGCTTCGTCACCGCCGCGCGCGCCGGCGGGATCGATCCGGTCAGCCCGGGCTTCTCCACCTACCGGGACCTCGACGGCACCCGCGAGGAGGCCGAGATCTCCGCCCAGTTCGGGTTCGCTGGTTCGTTGGCGATCAGTCCACGGCAGATCCCGACGCTGAACGCGGCCTACCGGCCCTCGGCCGACGACGTCGCCTGGGCAGACGAGGTCCTCTCCAGCACGGGTACCGCGCAGGCCGCGGACAGCGCGGTCACGGTGGTCGACGGTGGCATGGTCGACGGCCCGTTCGTGCGCAACGCCCGGTTCCTCCGCCAGCTGGACAGGCTCGCCTCCGAGCGCGACGAGGCCGTGCCGGCGGTGGCCCGATGACGATCCTGGAGCAGCGCACACGACCGGAGCAGGAGCTCGCCGACCTGACCCGACTGCTCGCGCCACGCTCGATCGCGGTGGTGGGCGCCTCGGAGCGGGGTCTGGGCGGCAACGCCACCCGGAACCTGCTCGAGCACTCCCGCTTCGACGGCACGGTGCACCTGGTGAGCCGTCACGGCGAGGTCTTCGGGCACCCGGCGGTCGCGTCGCTCGACGAGGTCGACGAGGACGTGGACCTCGTGCTGGTGGCTGTGGCCCGGGGGGAGGTTCCGCACGTGTTGCGCCAGGCGCAAGCACGGCGAGCCGTGTTCGCGGTGGTGATCTCCGCCGGGTTCGCCGAGGCCGGGGACGAGGAGGGCCGCAGGCTCGACGCCGAGATTCGCGACGTTCTGGCGGCGGGGACGCTGCGCATGGTCGGGCCGAACTGCCCGGGTGTCGGTGACCTGGCCCGACCGCTGGGGCTGACCATCCAGCCGGGCTTTCCGGACGAGCTGGGCGCCGGCTCGATCGGCGTCGTCGCCCAGAGCGGCGGCCTGACGCGGTGTGTCCTGCAGGCCCGCCACCGCGGGGCCGGATTCTCGGCGTTCTTCTCCCCGGGCAACCAGACCGACCTCGACATCGCCGACTTCGCGGGGTACCTCGTCGACGACCCTGCGACGCGGGTGATCGCGCTGGTCGCGGAGCACTTCCCGTCCACGAGCCGACTCGCTGTCGTCGCCGAGCGTGCCCGCGCGGCGGGCAAGCCGATCGTGCTGCTCAAGTCCGGGGCGTCGCAGGCCGGTCGAGCGGCGGCGGCGTCGCACACCGGCGCCATCGTGGGGTCCCGGGCCGCCGCCGAGGCGAGCGCGAGGCGGATGGGGATCGTCCTGGTGGACGACGTCGACCGGCTGGTCGAGGTGGCGGCGCATCTGGACCGCGGCCTCGCCGCGACAGGCCCCGACACGCTGGTGCTCGGCATGTCCGGTGGCTCCGCCGTGGTCGTCACCGACGCGCTGGACCGGGAGGGCCTGACGCTGGCGACGCTGGGCGAGGGCACCCGTGCCCGCCTGCGCGAGGTCCTCCCCGGATCGGTGTCGCTGACCAACCCGCTGGACCTGGCGGACGCCAGCTTCCGGGGGACGACGTTCCGCGACGCGCTCCGCATCGCCGCGCAGGACGAGGCCGTCGGGGTGGTGCTCGTGCTGTTCAACGCGTGGTACGGCGCCGTCAGCCAGGTGTTCGCCGACGCCTGCCGGGAGGTCGCCGCCGACTCGGCCACGCCGATCGTGCCGGTGTGGATGTCCGCGCGCGGGGGCGCCGAGCTGGAGGAACTGGAGGTGGCAGGGCTGTTCCCCGCCCGCTCGGCGACCGGCGGCGCGGTGGTGGCGCGCGCGCTCGTCGAGACCGCACGGGCCCGGTCCGAGAGCGCACACCCGCGGCCGACGGCCGGCGCACCAGCGCACGAGGTGGACACGGCAGGCCTGCGCCGGGGCCTCCTGTTGGAGGACGAGGGCAAGGAGCTCCTGCGTCGCAACGGCATCCGTGTCCCGCGCGAGCGGATCGTGGACTCCCACACCGAGGCCGCCGCCGCAGCGTCGGACATCGGTTACCCGGTCCTCGCCAAGGCGTTGCATCCCGAGGCGACGCACCGCGCGGGTACCGGCCTGGTGACCGGCGTCGCGCGGGACACCGGCGAGCTGGCCGCGCACTGGCTCACCCTGCGCTCCGCCATCGACGCGTTGCCACAGCCTGAGGACGCGAGGGTCCTGCTGGCCGAGTTCGTCCGTGGAGAGGTGGAGGCCTACGTCGGGCTGGTGCGCGACCCGGAGTGGGGTCCGATGCTCAGCGTCGGGCTGGGTGGTCGGTGGATCGAGGAGTTCGCCGACGCATCGCTGGTCCCGCTGCCCGCGACGCGCGAGGAGATCGCCGCGGCGGTGGACCGCGCCCGGCTCGCCCGGGTGCTGACCAGGACCGGCACGTCGGCCACGGCCCGTGAGGCGCTCGTGGACGCGGCCTGGCGGGTCGGCGCCGTGGCGACCGTGGCACCCGAGATCGTCGAGATCGACGTGAACCCAGTGATCCTCACCGAGGACGATGCCGTGGCCGTGGACGCCCTGGTCCGGGTGAGCTGAGCCGTGCGCGCGGTGGTGGTGCACGAGCACGGCGGCCCCGAGGTGCTCCGCAGCCAGGAGTGGCCGGATCCCGAGCCGGGCCCCGGGGAGGTCGTGGTGGCGCTGCGGGCCGCGTCGGTCAACCATCACGACGTCCTGGTGCGCCGCGACGGGCTGGGGACCGCGCTGCCGCGGATCCTCGGCATCGACGGTGCAGGGGTCCGCGTGGACACCGGCGAGGAGGTCCTCATCCAGCCGTCGCTGGACTGGGGGCCCGACCCCACGGCGCCGGGGCCGGGGTGGACGATCCTGGGTGACGTCCGGCACGGCACCTATGCCGAGTACGTGGTGGTGCCGCAGGCGAATGTGGTCGGCAGGCCGGCGACGCTGAGCTGGGCGGAGGCCGCGGCGCTCCCGACCGCCGGGCTCACCGCCTACCGGGCGCTGTTCGCCCGGGCGGGGCTGCGCGCGGGGGAGACCGTCGTCGTCCTCGGCGCGGGCAGCGGTATCTCGACGTTCGTGGTGGCGCTGGCGACGGGGGCGGGCGCTCGGGTGTTCGTGACGTCCTCGTCGGTGGAGAAGATCGACGCGGCGGTGGCGGCCGGAGCGGCGGGCGGGGTGCTCTACACCGACCCGGACTGGGTGGAGCAGCTGGGCCGGCTCACCGATCGAGGTGCGGACGTGGTGATCGACGCGGTGGGCCGCGACACCGCGGCGTCCCTGCGATGCCTCCGGCCCGGGGGCCGGCTGGTGGTGTTCGGTGCCCCCGTCGGCGCCCGGACGGAGCTCGACGTCCGGGCCTTCTACTTCAGTCAGTGCTCCGTGCTGGGCACGACGTTGGGTCACGGTGCGGAGTTCACCGGGCTGCTGGCCGAGATCGAGCGCACCGGTTGGCGACCACCGATCGACTCGGAGTTCCCCCTGGCCGACGCCGCCGACGCGCATCGGTGGATGGAGGCCCGCCAGCACATCGGAAAGATCGTCCTGCGCTGCCGCTGAGCGGCGCGGGGAGGAGGAGCCATGCCCGGTTACATCATCGCCACGCTCGAGGTCCACGATCCCGAGGGGATCGCGGAGTACGCGGCGCGGGTGCCGGCGATCGTGGAGCAGTACGGCGGCCGCTACCTCGTCCGCGGCGGGGACAGCGAGCGGTTCGAGGGCGACGCACCGATCGGTCGCGTCGTGGTGATCGAGTTCGACTCCGTCGAGGCCGCGCGCCGCTGGTACTCCTCGCCGGAATACTCGGAGATTCGGCCGATCAGGAAGCGATGCGCACGAGGTTCGCTCCTCGTCACCGATGGCCTCGTCCCGGCGCGGGCGCGGCGCTGAGATGCCGACGCGCTCGCGTGCCGCCGTCGCGTCCGCGCCCGGAGCACCGCTCGACGTCATCGAGGTGACGCTCGCCGATCCCGGGCCGGGCCAGGTACGGATCCGGCTGGAGGCGGCCGGGATCTGCCACTCGGACCTCAACTTCCTCTCCGGCGAGTTCCCGCATCGCTTCCCGGTCATCCTCGGGCACGAGGGCATCGGCCGCGTCGAGGTCTGCGGGCCCGGGGTGGAGGCACTCGTCCCGGGCGACCGGATCATGCCGTTCACCGTGCCGCACTGCGGGCGCTGTCCCTACTGCGTCTCCGGGCGCACGAACATCTGCGTCGAGTTCCAACGGAGCTTCCGTGCTCCCGAGGACACACCGTTCAGCGACGCGAACGGCACCCGCGTCGCGGCGTTCTTCGGGCTCGCGGCCTTCGCCGAGCACAGCGTGGTGCCCGCCGACCAGCTCGTCCGAGTCGACGACACCGTCCGGGCAGTGCCCACGTGCGCTCTGGGCTGCGGGGTCACGACGGGGCTCGGCGCGGCATTGATCACCGCGAACGTCCGCAAGGGCTCCTCGGTCGCGGTGTTCGGCGTGGGTGGGGTCGGTGCCGGTGTGGTCCAGGGTGCCGCGCTCGCCGGCGCCTCGCGGATCGTCGCCGTCGACATCGACCCGGCCCGGGACGCGTCCGTCCGCGCGCGCGGCGCCACCGATTTCGTCGACGCCTCACGCGTCGACGCCGTGGCGGCGATCCGTGAGCTCACCGACGGGCTCGGTGCGGACTACTGCTTCGAGTGCGTCGGCAGCGTCGAGCTCACCCGACGGGCGTTCGAGGCGGCCAACCTCGGGTGGGGGGAGATCGTGTCGGTGGGGATGATCCCGGACGGTGCGCCCCTCGGCATCGGGCTCAGCACCCTGCGCAACCGCACCTGGAAGCGCACCTTGATGGGAGGTGCGGTCCTGCGGGACGTGGCCGGGTTCGTCGACCGGTACGCCGCAGGAGAGATCAGCCTCGACGGGGTCGTCTCGCACACCGTCGCGCTCGAGGACATCCAGCACGGCATCGAGCTGATGCAGCGCGGCGAGGCCGCGCGCGTCGCCATCGACTACACCTGGTGAGACCAACATGACCGAGACACTCATGATCCTCGACGGGACACCTGTCGCGCGAGCTCCGGCGCCACCCTTCCCGTCGAGAACCCGGCCACCGGCGAGATCATCGCCACCGTCCCCGCCCGGGGACGGTGCGGACGTGGACGCCGCGGTCGCCGTCGCCCGACGCACCGTCGACGCCGGCACCTGGACCGGCCTGCGCTACGCCGACCGGGCCGAGATCCTCTGGCGCTGGAGCGATCTCGTGCTGCCGCACGTCGAGGACCTCGCGCGGACGAGACGCTCGACAACGGCATGCCGCTGGGGGACGCGAGGGCTTCGATCCGCTCCGGCGCAGCGACCATACGCTACTTCGCCGGATGGGTCGGCAAGACCTACAGCCGCACCGACGAGCTCTCCGGCGGCGGGCTGGACCTGCACTCGTACTCGCTCGCCCAGCCCATGCCCGGGAGGCCGGGGTGCCCGACGGCGTGTTCAACGTGGTGCCCGGGTACGGCGTTCAGGCGGGCGCCGCGCTCGCCGCGCACCCGGACGTCGACAAGATCTTCTTTACCGGGTCCACCGCGGTCGGCCGCGAGCTCGTGCGGGCCTCGGGGGGAACCTCAAGCGGCTCAGCCTCGAGCTGGTGGCAAGTCGCCGGTGTTCGTGTTCCCCGACGCCGACCTCGACGCCGGGATCCCGGCCGCTCCGATGGGGAGCTTCCGTAACAGCGGGCAGATCTGTGGTCCGTCCGGACATGCGGATGGTCCAGGGGGAGCTCTTCGGTCCGGTGTTGGGCATCACCCGGTTCACGGATCCCGACGAGGTCGCGACGCTGGGCAACGCCACGGAGTACGGCCTGGGGCGGGGATCGACACCCGTGACGTCGGCACGGCCCATCGCGTCGCGCGTGCGCTGCGCGCCGGGACCGTCTGGGTGAACCACTACGGCTTCGCGGACAAGTCGATGCCCTTCGGCGGCTTCCCAAGGCGTCGGGCTGGGGACGCGAGGGCGGACCGGAGGGCATCAGCGAGTTCCTGGAGAGCAAGACCGTCTACGCCCGGATCTGATCGAGCGCGAGGAGCCAAGATCATGAGCACGAGTCGCCTCGGCCTTCCCTGGTCCCCGCCCAGGGGCGAGCCGGGCTGGACGGTCGAGCCGCTGGTCGCCCCGACCACTCTCGTCGGGGCGAACGGTCTGCGCTGGGGACCGGATGGCCGTCTGTACGTCGCCCAGGCCTTCGGCAGCCAGATCAGCGCTGTCGAGACGGACGGGACCGTGAGCGTCATCAGCCCGGTCGACGGGGACTTCGTCTCGCCGGACGACGTCGCGTTCGACTCGAGGGGCAACCTCTACGCCACCGAGCTGATGAACGGGCGCGTCAGCGTCCGTGGTGTCGACGGCCGGGTCGAGGTGCTGTCCGGCGAGGTCCCGTGCGCGAACGGTCTGGCCGTGGACCGGGACCGGGTGTTCGTGGGCGAGTATCGCGTCGGCGGCCGGCTCCTGGAGTTGTACGCCGATGGCCGTCCGCCACGGGAGATCGCCACCGGCTGCTGTGCCCGAACGCGATCTCGGTGGGCCCGGACGGCAAGCTGTACTTCCCGCTGGTCCCGCTCGGCGAGATCTGGCGGGTCTCGCCGGACGGGGGTGCACCGGAGAGGTTTGCCGAGGGTCTCTCGGTCTCCACGGCGGTCAAGTTCGCCCCCGATGGGGCGCTCGTCGCGCTCAGCGCGGGCGACGGCACGGTCCACCGCTACGACGTGGTGACCGGCGCTCACGAGGTCGTCGTGCGCACCACGCCCGGGATGGACAATCTCGAGTTCGGCCCCGACGGGGAGATCATCGCGTCTTGGTTCACCGACGGCGCGGTGACCGCCCTGGCACCGGGCGGCGAGGTCCGGCCGATCGTCGCGGGTTCCATGCTGGGCCCTTTCGGACTGGCCGCGGCATCGGACGGAACGGTCCTGGCGGCCGACGGTGTCAGCCTCGCCGTGATCCATCCGGACGGCCGGGTCGACCGACCGATGATGATCGTGGAATCCGGTACCCCGCCCCCGTACCTCCGCGGGATCGCCCCGCACCCGGACGGCGGGCTGCTGCTCACCAGCCCGGGTGGTGCGCTCACTCGCTTCCGTCTGGAGGAGCCCGCGCAGGAGGTCGCCGCGGGGATCCCGGGCGCGATGGGGGTCGCGGTCGCGCAGGACGGCGAGGTCCTCGTGTGCGCCCACGGTGCCGGCGAGCTCGTCGGCGTCCGGGAGGGCGTCACGCGCGTCGTCGCGTCCGGCCTCGACCGGCCCACCGGCGTGAGCGTGGCATCCGACGGGACGGTGCTCGTCGCCGAGGGCGGGGCCGGGCGCGTCGTGGCTGTGGACGGCACGGGCGCCACGACGCTCCTCACCGGGCTGGACGAGCCACACGGACTGGCCGCGCACGGCGACACCCTGTACGTCTTCGACCGCGGAGCGGGCTCGGTGGTCGCCCTCGACCGGCAGACCGGTGCGGGTGCTCCGATCGTGCGGGGCCTGGCCACCGAGTCCGGTCTCGCTCGTCGGCGCAACACCCTGCCGGGTATCGCTGGCGTCGCGATGCTGGAAGGCCCGCTCTCGCCGTTCTGCGGGGTCGCGGTCACCGGCGACGGTGCCGTCCACGTGGCCTGCGAAGCGGACGGCGGGGTCTGGCGGATACGGCAGGAGCTCGGCACTGATCGATGAGTGTCTGCCGGCACGGGTGCGCGTTACCGGGTGAGCCGCGCGGGAGGGGGCCGGCTCTGGACGATCGGGTGCCGGCGGGCAGGGTGCTAGCGTCAGCCGGTCCGGCGCCCGCCCTCCGGGGCCAGCAGATCCCGGCCAGCAGATCACGGCGAGCAGGGGAGGGCGGCACGATGAGCGAAGCACGTGTCCCGCTCGACGTGGCCCTGGACGACATCGACCTCCACATCCTGCGCCTGCTGCGGGCCGACGCCCGACGGTCGGCCCGGTCCCTGTCCCGGGAGATCGGCGTGTCCGCCGGCACGGTGATCGAACGTCTCTCCCGCATGGAGAACACCGGCGTGATCCGCGGCTACCACGCCGACGTCGATCCGGTGGCGCTCGGATACCGGATGCGGGTGATTGTCTCCATCGCCCTGCGGGCCGAGGCTGACCCACGGGCCGTAATCGACTACCTGATGCAGCTCAAAGAGGTGATCGCCGTCTACGTCGTCGCCGGACGGTGGGACCTGGTCCTCCTCGCCCGCGTCCGCACCCAGGAGCAGCTACGAGTCGGGCTCCTCGAGACCGTGCGCCAGTGCCCCGGTTTCGAGCGCAGCGAGACCATGCTGGTCCTCGAGCGGCATGCTCCCGGGGCCCAGTCCGCGATCGCTCACGACGTCGAACTCGGTCAGTAGCAGGCGCCCCACCGCTCGACCCATGATGCGAGGCTCTCACCCCTCACGGGTCCACCGGCCCAGCACCATCAACGTCTTGGTCCCGGTGACCGCTCCTGCCCGCCGCAGCCCGTCGATCACGGCCTGCAGGTGGGTGAGGTCGCGCACGCGGACCTGAACGAGCGCGTCGGGGTCGCCCGCGATCGTGTACACCGCCTGCACCTCGGGTACCGTCGACGCCGTGGCGACGATCTGCTCGACCGGCGTCGTGCCGGCGTAGCGCACCTCGGTGAAGGCCTCCACACCCCACCCCAGCTTGGTGTGGTCGATCTGCACCGTGAAGCCGGTGATGATGCCGGCCTCTCGGAGCCGATCAACTCGCCGTTTGGTCGCCGCCACCGACAGCCCGACCCGCCCGGCCATGTCGGCGAACGTCCGTCGCGCGTCCAGCTGGAGCAGCGTCAGCAGCTGACGATCGATGTCATCGATGACGGCCATGGTCCACCTTCTCGCAAAGTAGAGCAGAGCTTGACCGCATCGTAGGCCTGTCCGTTGCGTTCCCGGGGCATTCTCAGCGTTCTTCGTTGTTCGTTGGCGCGGCGATCCTTTCTCATGGTCGTCGAGTGCTCCCGACCCAGGAGGCCCGAGATGACCACGCCGGTCGCCGATACCGTGACCCTGGACGACAAGTACACCGCGACCAGCGGGCGTGCCCTGATGACTGGCATCCAGGCCCTCGTGCGCCTGTTGCTCGAGCAGCGCCGTCTCGACAAGGACCGTGGCCTCGACACCCGCGTGTTCGTCTCCGGCTACCAGGGCTCCCCGCTCGGCGGTTTCGACTCCGAGATCGGGCGTGCCCGGCGTCACCTGGACCCGGCCGGCGTGGTGTTCACTCCGGGTGTCAACGAGGAGCTCGCCGCGACCGCCGTCGCGGGGACGCAGCTGCTCGACGCGGTCCCCGGGCGTCGGCACGAGGGGGTCGTCGGGTTCTGGTTCGGCAAGAACCCCGGCCTCGACCGCGCCGCCGATGCGATCCGCCACAGCACGACGGCCGGCACCGCGCGCCTCGGCGGTGCCGTCGCGATCATCGGTGACGACCCGGCGAGCAAGTCCTCCACGGTGCCCAGCTCGTGCGAGCCGATGGCCGCGAGCCTGTCGATGCCGCTGCTCGCGCCGGGGTCGGTGGCCGAGATCGTCGAGCTCGGCCTGCACGCGGTCGCCCTGTCGCGCGCCACCGGGCTGTGGAGCGGACTGAAGATCATCGCAGACCTCGCCGACGCGTCGACCACGGTCGACGTCGGCGCCCTGCGCCCGGACCTCCTCGGAGTCCCGCACCCGCCGACGCGGCTCCGTCCACCTCCTCCGACGCTGGTCGGGCCGGCAGCGCTCGACGCCGAGCACGATGTGCTCACCCGGCGCCTCGACCTGGCCAGGGCGTACGCCCGCGACACCGGGCTCAACCGCGTCACTTTCACGGCTCGCGAGGCGTGGCTCGGGATCGTCGCCTCCGGCACCGGGTACGCCACGGTGCAGCGCGCCATGGAGGACCTGGGCCTGGGCGAGGCCGAGCTCGAGACCCTGGGCGTCCGCCTGGTGCGCTTGGCGATGCCGTTTCCCATCGACCACGAGGCGCTGGCCGCGATGACCTCGGACCTCGACGAGGTCCTCGTCGTCGAGGACAAGGTCCCCTTCCTCGAAGGTCACCTCCGGCAGGCGCTCTACGACGTCCCGCGGCGGCCTCTCGTCGTCGGGCGTCATGACGAGCGGGGCCGCCCGCTGCTCAGTGCCCGCGGCCAGCTCGGCGCCGAGGACGTCGTTCGCGCCCTTGTCGGGCGGCTGACGGCCCACCTCGGGTCGGCGGTACTGCCCGCGGCCGCGGCCCGGTACCTCGAGCTGCTCAGCCCGCCTCGACCGGCCCGGATGGCCCTGCCCACCGGAACCGGTCGGGACGCCACCGGCGGGCTCGGGTCGCGCATTCCCTACTTCTGCTCGGGCTGCCCCCATAACACCTCGACGCGCACGGACGACGACACCCTCGTCGGGGTGGGGATCGGATGTCACATCATGGTCGCCCTCGACGGCGCCCACCGAGGACACCAGATCGGGATGACCCAGATGGGCGGCGAGGGCGCGCAGTGGATCGGGCTGGCCCCGTTCACCGACGACCGCCACCTGGTCCAGAACCTCGGCGACGGCACGTTCCACCACTCCGGCTCGTTGGCGATCCGGGCGGCCGCGGCGGCCGGGGTCTCGATGACCTACAAGCTGCTGTACAACGACGCCGTCGCCATGACCGGCGGACAGCGCGCCGCCGGGCGCCTCGACGTCCCGTCGATCACCCACGAGCTGGCCCTGGAGGGGGTCCGGCGGATCGTCGTCACCACCGACGACCTCTCCGCCTACCGCGGCGTGACCCTCGATCCGATCGCCTCACTGCGCCATCGCGACGATCTCGCCGCGGCCGAGCGGGAGCTCGCCGCGGTCGAGGGCGTCACCGTCCTCATCCACGACGACCGGTGCGCCGCCGAGGAACGTCGCCTGCGCAAACGCGGCGCGCTGCCCACCCCAGCCGAGCGCGTCATGATCAACCAACGGGTGTGCGAGGGCTGCGGGGACTGCGGCGACGTCTCCACCTGCCTGTCCGTGCAGCCCGTGAACACCGAGTTCGGCCGGAAGACCCGCATCCATCAGGCCAGCTGCAACGCCGACTACAGCTGTCTGAAGGGCGACTGCCCCTCCTTCCTGCTCGTGAAGCCTGCCACCGCGCCCGAGCGTGTCGTGCCCGACCTGCCGGTGGAACTGATCGAACCCACGTCCCGCCTCGGGGGCGAGGCCACGCTGCTGCGGATGCCGGGCATCGGCGGCACCGGGGTCGTCACCGCCTCGCAGATCCTGCAGATGGCCGCACACCTCGACGGGCTGTTCGCCGCCGGGCTCGAACAGGTCGGACTCGCCCAGAAGGGCGGGCCGGTCGTCTCCGACGTCCGCATCGCCAAGCACCCGATCACCGGGTCGCTGCGGGCCTCTAGCGGCAGCGCCGACGTGCTGATCGGGATGGACCTCGTCGGTGCCGCGGACCAGACCAACCTCGCGGTGGCGCGCGCCGGCCACACCGTCGCGGTCGTCAACTCCTCGCTCACCCCGACCGCAGCGATGGTCACCAACAAGGTCGTGCTACCGGGCTCGACCGAGGACGGCATGGAGCGGATCCATCAGTTCACGCGTGGCGGGGATGCGCTGTGCATCGACGCGCAACGCATCAGCGAGGCTCTCTTCTCCGACCACATGCCCACCAACATGCTGCTGCTCGGCGCCGCGTGGCAGCACGGTGTCCTCCCGCTCTCCCTCGACGCCCTGGAAGCGGCCATCCGTCTCAACGGCGCCGCGGTCGAGGACACCCTGACCGCGTTCCGCTGGGGCCGTGCCGCCGCGATCGACAACGACGCGGTGATCGCGGCCCTGTGTCCGCCGCCCCCGCCCGCCGTCGAGATCGACACCCGATCCGCCACGACCGCACGGGCCGCCGCCGTCAACGACGAGCTCGCCGACGTGCTGGCCACGCGGGCCGCCGATCTCGCCGGATATCAGGACCAGGCCTACGCCGACCGCTTCGTCGAAGAGGTCCGTCGCGTCACCGCGCTGGCGGCGGAGCGTGTCGACCGCGACGACGCTGCACGGATCGGGTGCGCCTACGCCCGCGGGCTGCACCGACTCATGGCCTACAAAGACGAGTACGAGGTCGCCCGCCTGCACCTCGACCCCGTCGAGACGGCCCGCCGCGAGGCCGAGTTCGGAGCAGGTGCCGACGTGTCGTTCATGCTCCACCCGCCGCTCCTGCGCGCGATGGGCATGCGCCGGAAGATCCGGCTGCGTGGACGGACCGCGGAGCTCGCCTTCCGAGTGCTGCGCGCCGCCCGACACCTCCGCCACACCCCCCTGGACGTGTTCGGCCACGGCGAGATCCGGGCGACCGAGCGCGAGCTCATCGGCGAGTACCAGGGCGCCGTGCGTTCCGCCCTGACCCACCTCGACACCGACACCGTCGCAGCCATCGTCGAGCTCGCGGAACTGGCCGACGCCGTCCGGGGCTACGAGGCGATCAAGCTGCGCAGTGTCCACCGCTTCCGCGACCAGGTCGCCATCCAGCTCGCCGCCCTCGCGGAGCCCACGTCGTAGTCCGGACCGCGCGCCCCCGTCCATGCCGACCGACGAATCGCCCGTGGGCAGCCGGTCGGCCCGTCGGCGCCTAGGGGGACTGTCCGACGAGCGGTGGTGCGCCACGAGGCGCTGTTTGTCCGAATAGAGGTGAGAGTCCTTCGTCGCCTGTCCGTCGTAGCGGTCGGGTGAAGCTGGCGGCAGCCTGATCCGGGGGACGCCGGGGTGAAGCGCCCCGGGTCTGGTGGAGGCTCTGATCCCACGGGAAGGTGGCGATCGTGCCGGCGCCGAGGAAGTTCAACGAGGAGATGCGTCAGCGGGCTAAGCGCATGGTGCGTGAGGTCCGCGAGCAGGAGCCCGGGTTGTCGGTCAACGAGGCCTGTAAGCGCATCGGTGGCCAGTTGGGGATCGTTCCGGACACCCTGCGCGGCTGGTGCAAGCAGGCCGACATCGACGACGGGCGACGACCGGGGACCACGAGCGCGGAGTCCGAGGAGCTCAAGCGGCTGCGCCGGGAGAACGCCGAGCTGCGCCGCGCGAACGAGATCCTCAAGACGGCGTCGGCGTTTTTCGCGGCGGCGGAGCTCGACCGCCATACCCGCTGATCGTGGCCTACATCGATCAGTACAAGCACCGGTTCGGGGTCGAGCCGATCTGCGCTGCCCTCAACGGTGAGGGCATCGCGGTCGCCCCGAGCGGCTACTACGCCCACAAGTCGCGTCAGCCTTCGCGGCGGACGCTGTCCGACGCCGCGCTGGCCGAGACGATCGAGGCGACGTTCTGGGATCGGGAGCGCGGGCGCGGGGTCTACGGGGCCCGCAAGATGTGGCATCAGCTGCGCCGCGACGGGGTCACCACCGCCGACGGGGCACCGGTGGCGCGCTGCACTGTGGAGCGGCTGATGCGCTCGCTGGGGCTGCGCGGGGTGCGCCGCGGCCGGCCGGTGATCACCACCCGGCCGGACCGACAGTCCGAGCGGGCCCCGGATCTGGTCGACCGGGAGTTCACCGCCAGCCGACCCAACGCCCTGTGGGTGGTCGATCTGACCTACGTGGCGACCTGGTCGGGCACGGTGTTCACCGCGTTCGTCTCCGATGTGTACTCGCGGCGCATCGTCGGGTGGCGCACCGCGTCCTCGATGCCCACCGAGCTGCCCCTCGACGCCCTGGAGATGGCGATCTGGACTTGCGAACGCGCAGGTCACACCCGCGATGGTCGCCTGGACGGGCTGATCCACCACAGCGACGCGGGATCGCAATACTGCGCCATCCGCTACGGCAACCGTCTGACCGAGGCCGGCGCGGTCGCCTCGATCGGCAGCGTCGGGGACAGCTACGACTGCGAGCATCCCGTGGTCGTCGCCGCCGGGGTCTGACCCTTGTTATGACCGGCCCCGCAGGGTGCCTTCGCGTTGACGTGTCGGCTCCGGTGGCGGCGACGCCATGCCCGCTGGCCGGGTGGGCAGTGACCTCATAGGAGCCTGACGCAACCAGGTCCCATCGCAGTCCTGTCCGCCCGCCCGACCAGCGGAACCGGACACCGGGATCTGTGAAGGAGACCCACGGCCGTGCCCAGCATGAAGCTGCGCCGCGACGATGTCATCGTCGGCGTCGACACCCACAAAGACGAACACGTCGCAGTTCTGCTCGACGGACTCGGCGGCCGCCTCGCGGAATTGTTCATCCCGGCCACACTCGCCGGCTTCACCGCGCTGCTGAACTCGTGCCGCGAGCATGTCGGACCCGAGGGCTGCCTGGTCGCGTTCGGAGTGGAGGGCACCGGCTGCTACGGCATCGGGCTGGCCTGGTTCCTGCGCCGGCACGGACTGACCGTCCACGAGGTGCACCGGCCACCGCGCAAGGGCGAGCGACGGCTCTCGGGCAAGAGCGACACCATCGATGCCGAACACGCCGCCCGCCAGGTCCTGTCCGGCCGTCGCCACCCGATCCCGAAGACCGCGGCCGGCGCGGTCGAGGCCCTTCGGCTGATCAAGGTCGCGAGGGACACCGCGGTCAAGGCCCGCACCAGCGCGATGATCACGTTGAAGGCAACCCTGGTCACCGCGGTCGACGAGCTGCGCGTCGAGCTCGAGCCGCTGACCGATCACCAGCTCATCACCGCCTGCGCCGCCCTCGAGCCCGGTGGTGAGCTCGACGATCCCGAGGCGGCGATGCGCCACGTGCTGCGCTCGCTGGCCCGTCGCTGGCTCGAGCTGCACGAGGAGATCAAGAGCCACAGTCGTCATCTCAAGGTTCAGACCAAGACGGCGGCGCCTCGGCTGGTCGAAGCTGTCGGTGTCGGTCTCGACATCGCCGCGGAAATGCTCGTCACCGCCGGCGACAACAGCGACCGGGTCCGTTCGGAATCGGCGTTCGCGAAACTCTGTGGTGCCAGCCCGATCCCGGCGGGTTCGGGCAAGACCAGCGGGCGCCACCGGCTCAATCGGGGCGGTAACCGGCAGGCCAATGCCGCGCTCTATCGCGCGGTCATCGTCCGCATGCGCTGGCATCAGCCCACGATCGACTACGTGGCCCGGCGCACCGCCGAAGGCCTCTCGAAGCGAGAGATCATCCGCTGCCTCAAGCGTTACCTCGCCCGCGAGATCTACCGGCTGCTCCCACCGCCAGCCGA
This sequence comes from Actinomycetospora sp. 2LY8.5, assembly GCF_057180585.1. Classification (NCBI taxonomy): domain Bacteria; kingdom Bacillati; phylum Actinomycetota; class Actinomycetes; order Pseudonocardiales; family Pseudonocardiaceae; genus Actinomycetospora; species Actinomycetospora sp. 2LY8.5. The sequence goes on along the minus strand of NZ_JBXUHE010000062.1, from coordinate 5,856 downwards.
CGTCCCGGAGCGTCACCCCGACCCGCTTCCTGAGGCTGCCTGACGACTTGCGATCTATAGGAGCATCAATGCTCTGGCCGAGTCGGTGATCGGGCTCTACAAGACCGAGTGCGTGCGCCGTGACGGTCCGTGGCGCACCGTCGACGACCTCGAACTCGCCACCCTGTCCTGGGTGCACTGGTTCAACACCCAGCGGCTGCACACCGGGATCGGCCACATGCCACCGGTGGAGTACGAACAGAGCTACTACCGTCAACAGAACACCCGAGAAGATCCGATCTCGGGAGAACCCAGCCTCCACTGAACCCGGGGCGCTTCAGATCTTGCGTTCACGCAGCGCGTCATAGTAGGCCCGCGCGCCACGTGATGCGTTGAGCGCGGAGAACGCTTGCTGGTGCAGCGCATCTGCCAACCGTCGGTTGCGGACCCACCTCGCGAGGGCGATCTTCTTCTTGCCGGAGGCGCGGGTGATCGGTGAACTGCCGGCGTAGTTCTTGCGGGCTCGGGCGCCGGAGTATCGGTCGGGGTCGTCGCCGAACTCGCCGAGCACTCGGGCGCCGAGGACGTCACCAAGGCCGGGCTGGCTGCGGTAGATCTCGGCGTCGGGGTGCTGCTCGAAGTGCTGTTCGACCTGGTTCTGCAGTTCGACGACCTCGCTGTTGAGCGCGGCGATGATTCCGATCATCGCGCGTGTCGACGCGGCATAGCCGGCCGTGAGGGCGGCCGGCTGGGTCAGCGCCTCGGCGCGCAGGAGGGTCTGGATCCGCTCGGCCTTCGCCTCGACGTCGCGACGACGGGCCCGCGCGAGCGCCTTGGTGACCCGTGAGCGCGACAGCCGAGCCGCCGCGTGCGGATCGGGCGCGGCTGCCAGCAGGTCGAGCGCGTCGGCCGCGGTGAGGTCGTCGAAGGCTTCCAAGGCGGCGGGGAAGTAGTCCCGCAGCGCCGAGCGCAGTCGCAGCAGCTGGCGTTGGCGGTCCCAGATGAGGTTCTGATGGGTCCGAGCCACTACCTTGAGCCCCTCGTCGGCCGCAGTGTCTTCGGCCACCGGCCGTAGCTGATGGCGATCGGTGCGCACCATGTCCGCGAGCACATGCGCGTCGCCGGCGTCGCTCTTGGCCCCCGAGGTGGAGTGCTGGTCTCAGTAACGGGTCACCTGGCGAGGGTTGACCGCATAGACGTTGTAGCCGGCCGCGACGAGCGCGGCCACCCACGGCCCGCGATCGGTCTCGATGCCCACCGCGACTTGCTCGGGTTCGAGCTCATCGCCGCCGTGCCGGCCGATCAGGGCATGGAGCTGGGCCAGCCCGTGGGCGCCCTCCGGGCTGCGGGCTCGGTCCAGCCGATTGCCGTTGTCGTCCTGCACCTCCAGGTCACGGTGATCTTCGGCCCAGTCGTCGCCGAGGAACAGCACAGCTCGCCTAGTGATCATCTAATCACCAGGCGTCGATCTTGGAGTGGAACTCGTCGAATTCGACCGCGAGGCCGGGCTGTCTGCCTTGGGCTTGGTCGGGAGAACGCTACTAAGTTGCCGTCTGACGTCTAGCAATACCCGAGCCATGAGCGGACACCTCCCCTGTTGGTTTAAGAGCCGCAGCGCGTGGTTCGCGCCGTGCGGAACGTCCGGATAGACCTGGTCGATGTAGGTATGAGCCGGAAGAGATCTTGACCAGCAAGAGCCGACACGCTGCGTGTCCCGAAGGCGCTTGCCGGCGCGCACCGCCTGATCTGGCACGCGATCCCCAAGGTCGGCCGTTGCATTTGGCGCCGCTCTGCGTCAGTATATCGGATCGATGGAGACTCGCGTCACAGACGCTTCAGCGTCGAAGGTAGGTCCCACGCTGGGACGAAGCGTCTGGGCGTGGGTTAACGACATCCCGGCCTCTCCGGTGGGGGTGCGCCCGGTGCAGGCGTCGCGGTGGCCTACCGAGGGCTCGCCTCCCCGCCAACCCAGGACAGAGCTCCGGTCGGTTAGTGCCCGCGCGGCACGGTTCGTTGCCGACCGGCCGGGCCACGTAGCCGCCGCTCCTCCTTTGACGACCGATACGGGAGATGACACATGACCGCCCAGACCGACCCGACCGCGGAGGTGGCGGTGAGTACGTCCACCGCAGCAGGCTGGATCCAGCGTTTCGCGGACTTGGTGAATGCTGGCGATGGCGCCAAGCTTGCTGCGTTGTTCACGGAGAATGCCTCGTGGAGAGACGCGCTCGCCCTGACATGGGATCTTCGTTCGGCACGCGGTGCCAAGCAGATCGCGGACTGGCCAGACGGCGTCGTCGCGGCCACGATCCGACAGCACGCTCTGCGCGCCGATCCAGCTCCGGCCGAGGTGGAGATGTTCGGCTCGCGATGGGTTCAAGCCGTATTCGATTTCGAGACCGACGTCGCACATGCGCAAGGCCTCGTCCGGCTGGTGCCCGATTCCGACGGGGAGTACGTCGCATCGAGTCTGGTCACCGACATGACCGGGCTCAAAGGCGCGCCGAGGAAGCGCACGACGTGGGACGACTCGAGCGACCCCGACTGGACGACGGCGGAGGCGGGTCGACCGAACTGGGTTGATAGTCGCGACCCCGCGCGGCCGTTCCCCAGTGCGGCGCCCTCGGTGCTGGTCATCGGTGCTGGACAGTCCGGCCTTCAGGTTGCCGCCTGGCTGGACAACCTCGGGGTGGACGCGATCACGATTGATCGCAGCGCCCGGCTGGGCGATAGCTGGCGGAACCGACACTACAACCTGATCACCCACACCGCGTCGTTCGCCGACCAGTTCGCTTTCCTGCCGTTTCCGGACAGCTGGCCGCTCTCGGCACCGAAGGATAAGCTCGCCAACTGGGTCGAGTCGTACGCAGCGACGCTCGATCTCGATGTCTGGTCCAGTACCGAGTTCCTCGGCGGTTCCTTCGATGACACTCTAGGCCAATGGTCGGTAGACGTTCGCCGCGTCGACGGTGAAACGGTCACGTTGCGGCCGCGACACATCGTGTTCGCGACCGGTCTGCTCAGCATCCCCAAAATTCCCGACCTGGCCGGGCACGACCAGTTCGCCGGCAGAATCCTCCACTCCAGCGAGTACCGCACGGCAGCGGAGTTCGCGGGCCGAAAGGTTGTCGTCGTCGGCAGCGGAGCCAGCGGGCACGACATAGCCCAAGATCTCTGGGAACAGGGAATCGAAGACGTCACCATGGTCCAGCGGTCGTCGACCTACGTGATGAGCTTCGAGAAGGCTGTACCAGCCGCCTACGCCGCATACTACCCCGGCGGCGACACCGACATCGAGTACAGCGACCTGCTGTTCAAGTCCTATCCACCGGAGGTCGCTGCGAAAGCCGCGCACGACGCCGTGCCCATGCTCAAGCAACTCGACAAGGACCTGCTTGACGGCCTTGCCGAGGCAGGGTTCAAGACCAACGACGAAGGAATGCTCTATCTGGCATACAACACAACGGGCGTAAGCGGCTACTACATCAACCAGGGCTGCTCGCAACTCATTATCGACGGCTCGATCAAACTAAAGAGCGGTTCAGTGGCCGGCTTCGACACCGACGGCCTGACCTTCGAGGATGGTAGCCGACTCGACGCCGACGTCGTCGTTCTCTGCACCGGATACCACAACATGCGCGAGACCGTCCGCAAGCATCTCGGGGACGCCGTGGCTGACATCATTCCAGAGGTCTGGGTGCTCGACCCCAACCGAGGCGGGGAACTCGGGACGCTGTTTGGCGAGTCGGGACACAAACAACTCTGGCTGATGGCGGGCGCCATCCAGCACGGGCGAATCCACTCGAAGCACCTCGCATTGAAGATCGCGGCGCTTGAAGCAGGGCTCGTGCCTCCCAAGGCGTTGTGCTGACCTAACGAGGGTCGGGTGTTTCTCCGTCGCCCCCATGGCCTCGGACCGACGTGAGGGCTCCGACGCGGCATCGACCAGGCGGAAGGGCGCCAGAGAACGGCGTACGTCCGCGTCCCGCGCCACCGCATGGACGACCGACTGCTTGCGCAAGTGTAGACCGCGTGAAGAGCGGTGATGATGTTCAGTTGTCTTAGTTCCCGAGAGCGCCTCGGCCCACTCGGGCCCGGCGAGAGGAGAAGAAATGACGACCACAGCCGTTCCCGCCGACCGTCTTTCCGAACTGGCAGACCGCGCCGAGATCGAGGATTGTCTCATCCGGGTGGCCCGAGGGATGGACCGGCACGATGCGGAGCTTGCGCGTTCGGCGTTCCACCCCGGGGCGAAGGACGACCACGGCAGCTTCATCGGTACCGCCGACGAGATGATCCAGTGGGCAGAAGGTCTCCACGACCGGTCCTTCCGCAGCCACCAGCACATCCTCACCAACATCTCGATCGAGGTGGATGGCGATGTCGCACATTGCGAGAGTTACGTGACACTGGTGGCAGCCCTTCGCGATTCCTGGTCGTTCGTGACCGGAGGCGGCCGTTACGTCGACCGACTCGAGCGTCGTGACGGGCGGTGGGGCATCGTGGATCGTGTCACGCTCGTCGAGTGGTGGAGTGACGAAGGTACGATCGAAAAGCTCACGCCGCTGATCCATCCGTATTCCCAGGACCGCGACGATCTCTCCTACGTGCGACCTCTGCGAGTCACACGCGAGGCAAGAGATGTGAGCAGGGCCGTCTTCGGTTGAGCGCAGCAGTCTACGACGAGGTGCAAGATGTCTTTCGACCGTCTGCTCGACTCGGGGGTTCCCAGTGAGGTCGTCGATGTTCTGAACAGCTCAAATGTCGCCTACTTCGCCTCCTTGACACACAAGCAGGTACCGATCTGCGATGTCGTCGCCCCCACGGTCGGCGACGATCCCACGATCGATATCTCGACCGGTGTGACCTACCCGCTCAAGGCCGAGCGGTCCCGAAACAATCCGAAAGTCGGGATCCTGTTCGATCGATCAGGTGCTGCAGGCGAACCGCTGGTCGCGATCGCCGGTGCAGCCTCGGTCCACGACGCTGATCTGCAAGCCAACACCGACCGGTGGATCCGTGAGGGGTGGCCCTGGGTCCCGCTGCGGGCCCGTGAGCGCGCTTGGTACGAGGCGGCCTGGTACTGGGTACGGATCTACACGGCTGTCACACCGCTGCGGATCTGGTGGTGGCCCGAGGGGAATCTAGACACGTCTCCGACAGTGTGGGCAGCGCCGGACGATCGGGTCACCAGGCCGTCCGACCCCAGGCCGGCTGGACGGCCGAGCAGAAGCGAGCGCACCCCGCGGGACTGGCGAGCCGAGGCCGACCGCGCCGCAGCCGGTGATTTCCCGCCGCCGCGCCTCACGCTCAGTACCGAAGACGGGTTCCCGATCCCTTTTCGAGTCACTGCGGCAGTACGGGTCAAAGAGGGCTTCGACCTCAAGCTCTCCGTCCATTCCCCTCAAGCTCTCTCGGGACCCGGGAATCTGTACTTCGTGCCTCTGAACGGCCTCCCGATGGGCCTCTCGGCGCGGTTCATTGGCCGCGTCAACCCGACGGGCCCGGGAACCGTGCGTTTCCTCGTCGAGCGCACGACCGCCGAGAACGCCCTCGAGACGCTCAACACCGAGGGCCAGGACCGGTACCTCTTCCCCCCAGAGGACGAGAAGCACGAGCTCCTTCGCAGGCTGCACGCCGAGCTCGATCGCCGGGGCGCAACCCTCCCGGTCATCCAGGCCCCGCCCGACGGGGAACTCACCAGCGCGAGCGTCGTCAAGTAGCTCGCTTGCCCGGCCACGCCGCCGGGGTCTAGACCGTATGGAGGCCGGCGCCTCCGCTCGTAAGTTGGCGCGGGTCACCGTCGTTGGTGGCGGTGCCGCATTTACGAGGGAGGCGCCGGTGCCTGGCGAGGGTAGTTGGATCGGGTTGGACGTT
>NZ_JBXUHE010000061.1:0-28868 GCF_057180585.1 Actinomycetospora sp. 2LY8.5 | reverse complement strand
AAGCCGTGATTGCGCTCGCTCGCCGGCGGGTCAACGTCCTGCACGCCATGTTGCGCACCCGCCAGCCTTACCGTCTCGACCATCGGCCGGTCCAAGCCGCTTGACAGAAGCATTAGGCAGCCGCCTCACCCTCGGTTGAACGTCGCGTCTGGCGCTGCGGGCCGGCTGGGCGCACCGCATCAGCGGTGAACGACACGTCGACGCCCTTGCCCTGGCGCGACGCGCGGACCTTGACCCGCAGGCCCACCAGCTCCACCGGCGCATAGGGGGTGAGTTCGGGAAGCTCTTTCGAGGCGAACCGGACTCCGACCAGCACCGGCTGTCCGTCACGACCCAGGTTCATGAGCGTGTCGGCGACCCGGAACGTCTCCCCGGTCACGGGGTCGATCTCAGGGATGTTGCTCGGGCGTCGACCGTTGGCCGTGTCCTCCCAGGCCATGACGTCCGCGACGTAGCCCGTGGCGATCGCGGTCATCTGTGCGGCGTCCAGCGCTCCGGCGAACTCGAACATCTGCGAAGCCATCAGTGATCTCTCCTGTGCGAGTTGGTGACCCTGCTAGTCGGCCTAGCTTGGCTAGCCATGTACATAGTCGCACAGCATGGCTAGCCATGTCACGTCCTGGCTGACATGGCTAGGCAACAAGTGGGTCACGGCCATACGCTGGACTCGTGACCGATCAGGAGGGTCTGGACCCGAACGACCCGCGGCCGCCGTACCAGCAGGTGGCGAACGCACTGCGGGCCGCAATCCTGACTCGCGTCATGCAGCCAGGAGAGAAGCTGCCGTCCGGCTCAGCGCTCGCGGCCCGCTACGGCGTGGCTCGGATGACGATCCAGCAAGCGATCCGCATCCTGCGCGACGAAGGGCTGGTTGTCTCCCGCCAGGGCAGCGGGGTGTTCGTCAAGCAGCGCGCGGAGCGCCCTGTCGGCCTGCGCCCGCATCTGGAGCGCGCTTTCGGCCACCAGCGGGTGACCATCGACTTCGCCGGCTTCTCGGGGGAGACCCTGCACGGCGCGATCTCCGAACCCCTCGACCAGATCAGGGCCGGCCGGCTCCGACCCGAGTCCGTCCGGGTGCGCCTCTTGGTCCCCGATCCGACTCGGCCGTGGGCCCTGCCCGCGCGCGTCGAGGACCTGGCCGACAGTCCGGGGTTCCGCAAGCGCGCGACGCGGATCATGCAACGCCACACCCTCGCCGTCGTCGACGAGATCAACGAGCTACGTGACCTCGGGCTCGTCCCGGACGCGATCGCCGAGGTGCGCGTCATGCCCACAGTGCCGATGTTCAAGGTCTATCTGCTGAACGCCACCGAAGTCTTCTTCGGCTACTACCCCGTCGTCGAGCACGAGGTCCCACTGGACGGGGAGCCCACCAAGATGTGGGACCTGATGGGTAAGGACACCATCCTGATGAACCACTCCATGGCCGCCGACCCCGACTCGATGGAATCCCACCAGGTCAAGCAGGCCGCGCTGTGGTTCGAGTCCATGTGGGCCACCGTCGCCAAGCCCTTTGAGGCACAGTCATGAGCGACCTAACCGACGCCGAGCGACTGGCCGAGGTGATGGCGCCGGTTCGTCACGTCCTCCTGGACTTCGATGGGCCTGTCTGCTCCGTGTTCGGTGAGCTTCCCGCCGCTGAGGTCGCCCGCCGACTCGCCGAGAGCATCGACGCCGACCTACCCACAGAGGACGTAGGGACTGACCCCCTCGCCCTGCTGTCCGTCATCGCCGAGCGAGACCCCAGCCTCATGACCGCGGCCGAGGTCCGGCTCCGGGAGCTGGAGGTGGAAGCGGTCCTCACCGCCCCGATCACCCCGGGCGTCGTCGAGGCACTGCAGGCGTTCCAAGACACCGGCCGCACAGTGACCATTGTCAGCAACAACTCCGCCGCCGCCGTTCGTCGCTTCCTCGATGATCGCCAACTCGACAAGCTCGTCGCGGATGTCTGCTCTCGTGAGGAGTCTGACCCAGCGCTGCTGAAGCCGAATCCTCATCTACTCGAACAGGCGATGAGTCAGCTCGGCAGCGTTCCGGCGTGGTGCGTCCTGATCGGCGACAGCACAACAGACCTTGCGGCTGCGCATGCCGCATCAGTGCCTTCCATAGCGTTCAGTCGCAGTCCGAGGAAGGTGGAGATGTTGCGGAGAGCCGAGCCCGCTCCGACCGTCGTGCTCGATGACTTCGGCATGCTCGGACCCGCCCTCCTCAGGACGGGTACAAGACCCCACACGACGGCCACGCAAACTCCTTAACGCGGCCCGACGCTCGTTGGGTCTCTACCGTGTGTAGATGCCGGTCGGACGGTCGTGATAGCCCTTGGCTCCGATCGTCCGGGCGAGCGGGGAGAGCGTGCTCCCCTCGCTGAGGGCGAGTTCGGCGGCGGCCGGGAAGTCCCACCGGGGCGTCCAGCCCAGATCAGCACGAGCGCGGTCGTTGACGTAGACGCGGTCGATCGTCGCCGGGACGCGCCAGCCGCGCGCGGCGAACCGCTCGACGATGTCGGGGTAGAGCCGGGCGACGACGGCGGGCGCGTCCCGGCCGAGGTCCGCGCGATCCTCGGGGGTGAACGGCGTCGTGGCGCTGATGACGTAGCGCGCGAAGCCGAGCCGCGGGGCCCGGGCGGCGGCGAGCAGGTGCGCGTCGACGACGTCGCCGAGGTCGACGCGCCGGTACAGGTACTCGATCGCCTTCAGCTCGGCGTCGTCGTGCCGGGCGCGGACGTCGTCGCGGTCGTCGGGCTCGGGGAAGAACCGCGAGGTGCGCAGGACGACCACGGGCAAGCCGTCGCCGGCGGCGAGCTCGGCGAGGTCCTCGGCCGCGGTCTTGGTGGCGCCGTAGACGTTGCGCACGCGGGGGGCGACGTCCTCGGTGATCCATGCCGCGGGTGCGCCCCGTGGTGGGGTGAGGGCCCGCCCGAACGCGCTGGTCGTCGAGGTGACGACGACGCTGCGGACCGAGGCCGCCGCGGCGGCGTCGAGCACCGACAGCGTGCCGGTGACGTTGACGTGCACGAACTGCTGACGGGTGTGGGAGCCGACGTGTGGCTTGTGCAGGGTCGCCGTGTGCAGGACGTGGTCGACCCCCGAGACCGCGCGGGCGACCGCGTCACGGTCCGCGACCGAGGCGACGACGTCGGTGTGCGCGGACGCGAGCACGTCGAGACCGCGGACCGACTCACCCCGCTCGCGCAGCACCCGGACGAGAGCCTCGCCGAGGTGCCCGCTGCTGCCGGTGACCAGCCAGCGGCTCATGCTTGGACCCCGCGGTCGAGCATCATTCGCCCGTGCGCGTAGGCCTCGCGCAGGTCGTTGCCTCGGTAGGCCACCCGTGCAAGAGCCTCCACGCCCGGGTCGGCGTTAACGGCAACAGTGTTGCCTAAATGGGCAAACAGGGGCTCGTCGGACATCGAGTCGCCGTAAGCCACGCACGCGGAGACGGGCAGGCCACGGGCCTCGCGCTCCGCTTCAGTGAGGCGGACCTTGTCAGTAGGAGTCAGGATTGCAGCGGGATCGATCGGGTCGCGGAACGGCAGGGGCGGGAACGCTGAGCCGCGGACGACCTCGATGCCGCGAGTGTGCAGGTGGCGTGCAAAGAAGTCCGGCGACATCGTGATCAGCATCGAGGTCTCGCCACGCGCAGCGATGTCGTCACACACCTCCGCGATGCCCTCGATCCACGGCGCAGAGGTGGTGATCTCGTCGACGAGCTGCGCGTCGAGGTCGGCCCATAGTTTGCGGACCTCGACGGCGAACTCGGCCGCTGTGATCTCCATGGTCGCGAACCGTCGTTCGAGGTCGGCAAGCTCGCTTACTTGATCGAGTCGTCGCGCGATCTCAAGGCTGGCGGTGGTGTCACGGAGGAGCGTGCCATCCATGTCGAACACGTGTAGCGCCGTCACAGCGGTACTCCGAGATTACGCAGGCCGTAGACCGCGAGTGCCGAACTCGTCGGTGCCCCGACGAGCGAGTCCAGCACGAAGCGCGTCGGTCCGAAGAGTGGATTGGGCAGTGATGCATCATCGAACCACTGGAGCGTGGCGAACTCGTGAACGGCCACGATGTGTGCTTCGCCCTCTACGTCATCGACGACAGCTCCGGCCGTCCACATCGCGTCGCCCTCGATGCCGACGGGCGTAAGGCCGAGGGCGAAGATCATCACATCGCCCGCGACGAGCCCCGTCTCCTCGGCAAGCTCTCGCCGTGCCGCAGCCTCGAAGCTCTCGCCGGCCTCCACGCAGCCACCTGGTAGGGACCAGGACGGGCGCTCACCGACTTTCTCGCGCTTCCCCAACAACACCTGGCCATCCCGCCGGACGACGACCCCGACTCCCAACCTCGTTCCCACTACACCAACCCCCGGGCCTTCGCTTCGTCCTTCGACTTCTCGGCCCACGCTCGACATGATCAGGCCTACCCCAACACCTCAGTGAAGCCCATCGAATTTCGATCAGGACGGCGTTGAGGCCTCGGCTGCTCACCTGTGCGCCACAGCAGGCCCCAGCGGTCCAGCCAAGCTTGTGCTCCGCCGATCCCACCACGCTCAGCGGCGTCGAGGAGTTCTGTCTCGCGCCCGTGGCGACGGAGCCAGGACCAGCCCTCTGCGGTCAGACCGAGGCGGACGTCGGCCTCTTGGTCCTCCGCCGCGATCTCCTCGTCGGTGGCCTCGCGACCGAGGCCGGCGAAGACGCGGAGATCGCGGCGTCCGGTGGACCAGGTGAGCTGGCGCCGGCCGTCAGAGGCGGCTTCCCATTCCCACCAGCGGGCCATGGCGCCGGCTTCGTAGGTGTCGACGGCCTCGCCGAGCAGCTGCATCGGTGTGCGTCCGCCGTGGGACTTGGTCTCCTTGCGGTGCCCGGAGGTGACTTCGTGGGCCATCTTGGTGAAGTAGTCGGCGAGGTCGCCGTCGCCGAGCTGGGCGCGGCGCAGGTCCCACCCGTGCTCCTCGGAGGCGGTGTAGCCGCGTCGTTCCAGGGCGCGGCGCCAGCGCCCGAACATCCGTAGCCCGACGGCGGCGGAGACGAGGTCGGCGGAGACCTGTTCGGCGAAGCAGAGCAGGACGTGGATGTGGACGTGCCAGCCGTTGCGCTCGCTCCATGTCGCCTCGACCGCGCGGGCCCACCCGAGCAGGCCGCCGAACTCGTCGGTGTCGTGCTGCCACGCTGCGCCGGAGGTGACCGCGGACCACGCGTAGCCGAGGACGTCCCAGCAGCCGCCGTGCTCCTCGAGGTAGCCGCGGTGCGCGTTCTTCGCCGCCTGGACGTCCTTGGCGGTGACGCCGTCCCACTTGTTCGCGGCCTTGACCTTGAGGTCCCGCGTGATGTTCGCGAGCCGTTCGGCCTCGTGGCGCTGATCGACCGAAATGCCGAGGCGGTCGCGGCGGTCGTGGCGCATGGTCAGGGTGAGCATGAACGCCGACCCGCCGGCCTCGTCGACTGCGCGCATCACTGTCGCCAGGTCGTCGGCGCGGCGGGTGGCGATCTTCCCGGCGCAGACCGGGCAGACCCATACCGATCCGCACGTGGTCAGCCCGCCGTAGGCCGCCGACCGGGAGCCGTCCGGGTTGGTGATCACCCCGAGCGTCGGACCCGACCCCGAGGTCGTCGCGGCGTGCCCACACCCGCGGCAGCGCTTGAGGCCGCTGATCTTGCGGAGCTGGCGACGACGGGCCCACCGCTGATCCCGACCCGACCGTGCCGCCGCGATGCGCTCCGGTGACCGGGGGCGGCTGCCCTCTCGGCGTCGGCGGCCCGGGTGAAGAGTTGTTGCCCCTTTACCGAGAGACCCCGCGCTCACCGCGCACCCGCCACGGTCGAGCCGGTGGGGGCCGGCGCTGGCGCGCCGGTGCCCGGCCCCTTCGGGCCGGGCACGCTTCCCCTCCTGTCTTCGACCCGGGGTGCGCGCCCGTCCCGGGGCCGGGCCAGGGCAGCACAGGCGACGGCGACCACCAGGCCGACGACAGCGAGGTGGCGGGGGAGCGGGTGTGGCCTCCGGCGGGCAGGGCGCTCCGCCCCTGCACCCATGGCACCGGCCTCAGGAGAGGCCATCCCGGTGACGAGCTCGGCGGCGGTGACGGTGGGGTGGTGGTCGGGGCGGGGCCTCGCCCACGTCGGCGCTCCGAGGGCCTGCCAGCCCGGCCGCACAGCTGCAACCCCTCGACCACGCAGGAACGGCGACGGTCGATGAGCCGGGGGAGGGGTTGCACCCGCACGACCGGCCCGGCAACGACGGCCACGCGCCGCCGAGGGAGAGACCCCGAAGCCGGCCCGTGTCAGGCGAGCGGTGAGTGGGCTCGGGACCCGGGGGGCAACTAGCCGTTGGCCATGACGAACAGCATGATCACGAAGGCCGCGATCGAGAGGGCGCTCCACAGACGGACCCAGAAGGCGATCGAGTCGGCAGCCTGAGCGATGTCGAGGAGCCGGCGCTCCGAGTAGGTCGTCGGGCCGACGCCGGGCTGAACGGGCTCCGCGTCCACCTTCGAGAACTCGTTGAGCTTGCTCAGGATGCTCATTCTTTACTCCCCCTTGGGCTACGTGGGTGTCAGCGAGCACTTCGCCCAGGAGGACTGCCGCGTTAGCCCGAACGGCACCCCCGGCGAGTAACGATTTGAACACGTGTTCGATCGACAGCGGACCGTGCCTGCGGCAGCGTGACTGCCCATGCGAACCATCAGGACCTGGCGTGTTCTTCGTCGGCAGGGACGCGGACTGAGCCTCTGGGCCGTGGCTCGCGGCTGGAGCTGACGACCCAGCTGGCGTGTTGTTCAAGTCCCGGACAGCACAAGATCGCCGGACGTGCTGGTTCACATCCGGTGCACATGCCACCCGAGACTGCTTGTCAGGCGCCGCCATGGGACGGCACGAGGGAGCAGGTCAGCCAGGAGTCGGGGCGGGTCTCAGCAGGTCGCCAAGCGAGATCTTTCGGGTTTGCAAGGCGGGGGTTGAGGGTTCGATTCCCTTCGTCTCCACCCACCCTGACCTGCGATGAAGCCTACTAGGCGCGATCCTCCGTGTCCGGACGTGACGCGAAATCACGGCGGTGCTCGCTGTCGACTCGGTCCTCACCCGTCAACCCGCTTCACAGTTGCTCGCCAACGCGATGCGGCCGCGTCCTCGGCGACGGCGCGCCGACCGCTGGGTGCGGCTGCACGCGCCGTCGTCGAGTGTGAGTGAGATCAGCCCACGTTGAGTGCGTCACGGAGGAAGTCGATCGAGAGCTTCCGGGCGACGTTGGCGGCCTTGGTGTCTCGGAGGCTGTCGAGGAGCAGGAAGTCGTGGACCATCGCGAGTACGCGCAGGGAGGTGACGTCGTTGCCGGCCTCGCGGAGCTTGTTGGCGTACTTCTCGCCCTCATCGCGAAGAACGTCGGCCTCGTCGGTGATGACGAGGGCGGGCGGGAGTCCGGTGAGCTGCTCGAGGGTGGACCGGAGCGGCGCGGCGTGGTGTTCGGTGCGCTGGTCGGGGCTGGAGTAGTGGTCCCAGAACCACCTCATGGCGTCGCGGGTCAGGTAGTAGCCCTCGTCGAACTGGATATAGGACGGGGTGTCGAAGTCGGCGTCGGCGACGGGGTAGAGCAGCAGCTGGCCCTTGAGGTCGATCCCGCCGCGTTCCTTGTTCATCAGCGCGAACACCGCGGACATGCACCCGCCGACGGACTCGCCGGCGACGACGATGCGTGAGGTGTCGAGGCCGTACTCGGCGCCGTGGGCGAGGACCCACTGCCCGACGGCGTAGTTCTGCTCGATCTGGGTGGGGTACTTGGCCTCCGGGGCGTTGTCGTAGACGGGGAAGACCCCGGCGGCGCCGGCACCGACGGCGAGCTCGCGGAACAGGCGGTCGTGGGTCTTGTCGTCCCCGAAGACCCAGCCGGCGCCGTGGATGTAGAACACGACCGGGAGCGGGCCCGTCGAGCCCTTCGGTCGGATGATGCGGGTACGGACGGTGCCCCACTGGCCGGCGTCGACCTCGACCCACTGCTCGTCGACGTCGGGTCGCGGGACGCCCTCGCCGCTCTGAAGGTCGAGCAGGATCTGGCGGCCCTGTTCCGGGGGCACTTCGTAGATGCGCGGGTGGGGGTCGGTGGCCTCGGCGAGCTCTCGGGCCTCGGGCTCGAGGTAGGGGGTCACGGGCGGGGGGATCGGTGTCATGGGCTTCTCCTGCTCGTCGGACGGGTTGTGGTCACGGCGCGGTCGGTACGGAGGTTGGTACCGGCATGTGCAGGGCGAGCTGGCCCTCGGTGGTGACGGCGAACTGGACGGTGCGGATCGGGGCCAGGGAGCGCAGGTCGTCGGCCATCCGTCCTTGCCCGACCTCGAGGTTCAGAGAGCGCGGCAGGGTGGTGCTGCCGCTGGCGAGGGCGTTGGTCTGGCTGGTCGAGGTGTGCCAGGCGCCGTCGATGCGGGTGTAGCTGGTCAGGGTGGAGACACGCTCCCCGCTGGCGTGGCGGTGCTGGGCCGGTGTGGGGGCGTCGAGCGCCAGGTCGGTGCCGCCGTCGTCGTTGGCGACCCGGGCGTTCGTGCGGGCGGCGGTGATGTCGACGTCGAGGTCGGTGACCCACTTGGGGAAGCCGTAGCCGTCGTGGCCGCGGAGCTGCGCGATCTCGGTGTTCACCGGCAGCGAGAGCACGTAGGAGTGCAGGTGGTCGGTGCCCAGGGCAGCGAGGGTGTCGACGGCACCGACGCGACTGTGGCGTGCGGGACGGACGGCGATCCCGACGGCGGCCTCGGTGTAGTAGTCGATGTCGCAGACGTCGTAGCGGAAGAAGATCACCGAGATCAGACCCAGGCCGGGCGCGAGCTCCAGGGGCGCGAGCTCGCGCGGCAGCCGTGATCGGATCGCCCGCGACGGCGCGAGCATGCCGAGGCGGGCCACCGACATGCGGTAGTAGTAGTTCGGCGTCAGCGTGGGACCGATGCGGGACTCCACCGCGGTCTTGGGCAGGTTCCGGAAGAACTCGACGCCGCTGACGCGCGGGTCACGGGCGACCTCGTCGAGGTCGGTGGCCATGCGGTATCGGTCGTAGAGGCCGCCACTGGGTACGCGGACCCTGCGCCCCCCGAGGTCGACCTCGACGGTTGCCTCGGCCCGAGTCGATGACGTCGCCATCAGGCCCTCCTCGTATGTGTGCAGTGCTCACACGAGGCTAGGAGGCTGTGTGAGCACTGTCAACATTACGAGCGAGGAGTTGCTCCCAGCATCGTCGCCATCGCGTCGCGGACCGGCTTCTCGGGTGCCGCCGGGTCGAGCTTGCCGTCGAGGAGCAGGAACGCCAGGCCGTGGACCACGGCCCACAGCGTGGTCGCCGTCGCCGCGGTGTCGGCGTCAGGCAGCGTGGCCTCGATGATGTGGTGGAGGTAGGCGTTGATCGCCTGGGTCGCCGCGACCCGCTCGCCGCTGTTCGGGTCGCACGGTTCGGCGAACATCACCCGGAACAGCGCGGGATGGTCGAGGGCGAAGCGGACGTAGGCGACGCCGATCGGCTCGAGGTCCTCGGGTGTCGACGGCGACGGCTGCGCGGTCCCGAGGTCGGCAGCCAGTTCCCGGTAACCCTCGGCGGCGACCGCAGAGACCAGGGCCTCCCGGTCCGCGAAGTGGCGGTAGGGCGCCGTGGCTGAGACGCCGGCTCGCCGCGCGACGGCGCGCATCGAGAGCTCGGAGTCACCGGTCTCCTCCAGCAGGTCTCGGGCACCGCGGATACATGCCGCTCTCAGGTCGCCGTGGTGGTAGGGGGCGGTCGAGGCCTGGGGCACGGCGCACATCCTTCTCGAGTGTTCACTGCTAACATCCGCTGCTAGTGTGCAGTGCACACATTCTAGCTGAGGAGATCGCGATGAGCGGGCAGCTGTTCTCGCCCGTGGCCCTGCGCTCGGGCGCCGTGCTCGGCAACCGGGTCGCGAAGGCGGCGATGGAGGAGAACCTGGCCGGTGAGGGGCAGGTGCCGGACGGCGAGCTCGTCGAGCTCTACCGGCGGTGGGGCGCCGGTGCAGCAGGGCTGCCGATCACTGGCAACGTCATGGTCCACGCCGAGGCGCTCACCCGTCCGGCCGGCGTGGTGCTCGACGAGCACGCTCCGCTGGAGCCCTTCACCGCGTGGGCGCGCGCGGCGAAGGCGGGCGGCGCGAAGGTGTGGCCTGGGCACCCTCGGCGGTGGCACTCGACCTCGGGCCTCAGAGCAGCCGGTTCGCCCATCCCGTCGCGATGACGGAGGAGCAGATCGAGGCCACGGTACGACGCTTCGCGGTGACCTCAGCGCGCGCCGAGGAGGCCGGGTTCGACGGAGTAGAGATCCACGCCGCGCACGGCTGCCTGCTCTCGCAGTTCCTCTCTCCGCTGGTCAACCGGCGTGACGACGCGTGGGTGGCCCGCTGGAGAACCGGGCTCGGGTCTTGCTCGACGTCGTCCGGGTCGTCCGGAAGGCCGTGTCGCCCTCCTTCGCGGTGGCGGTCAAGCTCAACTCGGCCGACTGCCAGCGTGGCGGCTTCGACGCCGACGACTCGCCTCCGCCGCCAGCATGGCCCAGGTCCGCCGACAGCTTCGCCGGCTCGCTCACCGGCGCGAGACCGCCCCCGGCGTGCACCCGGCCTTCGCCTCGCCGTCGAGCAGCTCCAACGGCGCCGCGCATTGCACCGCTACCGGACCTGGCTCTCCGCCCGCACAGGCGCGGCCGTCACCGAGAAGGAGAACGCCCGATGACCTCGGTCCTGTTCGTCGTCACCGCCGCCGACCGCTGGACGCTGAGGGACGGCACGGTCCACCCCTCCGGATACTGGGGCGAAGAGCTCGCCGTACCCCACAGGACGTTCCGGGAGGCCGGTTGGGAGATCACGATCGCCACTCCGGGCGGCGTGGCGCCCACGCTCGACCAGCTCAGCATGGGCCGCACTGCCGGTCGTCCGTCGACGATCCGGGAGGTCCGTGAGTACCTCGACTCGATCTCTCCTGAGCTCGAGAGGCCCCGATCACTCGAAGAGGTCGATGAGTCCGACTACGACGTCGTGTTCTACCCGGGCGGGCACGGCCCGATGGAGGACCTCGCCCACGACGCCGTCTCCGGCGCGCTGCTGACCCGGCGGCTCGCGTCGGGTCGGCCGCTCGCGCTGCTGTGCCACTCGCCCGCCGCGACCCTCGCGGCACGCGGCGCCGACGGGTCGTGGCCGTTCGCCGGTTTCCGCATGACGGGGTTGTCGAACGTCGAGGAGAAGCTCAACACCTTCGGCTGGAAGGCGCCCTGGTACCTCGAGGACCGGCTGAAGGAGAACGGCGCCGAGTACTCCAAGGCCCTGCTGCCGCTGCGACCCCATGTCGTGGTCGACCGCAACCTCTACACCGGCCAGAACCCGTTCTCCTCCGAGAAGCTCGCTGAGAAGATAGTCGCAGATATCGCAGGCGCAGGCGGGTCGGCCTGACACACGCGACCACGACCAGGCCGTGACACGCCTCGTGGCACGAAACCAGGGCTACCGGCGGTGCAGAGGAGCACCGGGTGGCGGTCCGCGAGGACGTCGTTGCTGGTAGAGGCCCTGGTCAACGCGGTCGTCCATCTTTGCAGGGCGGGAGTTGAGGGTTCGATTCCCTTCGTCTCCACCGCTGTGACCTGCGATAACGCCAACTCGGGCGATCTTCCGTGCCGGACGTGACACGAGATCGAGGCGGTGCTCGGCGTCGACCCCAGCCTCATCCTGCGACGGCGGTATCGCCCCTCGCCCCGCGGAGCTCAGCGGGGAGGACGGGCGTCAACCGCCGTACAGCCGCGTTTCCGGGCGCCGGCCGTCAGGCGTGCTTGACGCTGTGCTGGCGGATCAGGTCGTCGAGAAGCTCGTTGTCGCGGTCCGCGATGGCATCGACGAGCCCCGCATGGATGCGATGGCGATCGGACATGACGTCGATGATCGGTTGGTCGTTCGCGGGTAGGACGGCGACGGTGTGACCTTTGATCATCTCGATGAGGCCCATGTAGATCGATCGCAGCACTGTGCTCGGGTTGACCTCGGCGAACAGTTCGTGGAGCCGCCAGTTGGCCCGCATGAAGGCGTCCGCATCGACGGCGTCGACGGCGTCGGACATGGCGTCGATCTGCTTGCGGTAGCGAGCGATGTCGGCGGGGGAGGAGTGCCACGCGGCGTCGGCGATGAGCAGCGGATCGAGGGCGTCGCGGATGCGGACGGCGTCGGCCACCGACGAGGCGTCGGCGTCGATGGCCAGCACGGAGTTGCCGAGCCGGACCATCGGGGACTGCTCGGCGGCGAACAGGCCGCCACCGGGACCGGGTCGGACCGCCACGAGCCCGCGCGCCTGGACGACCCGCAGGGCCTCGTTGAAGGTGCCGACCGAGACCCCGCAGAGCTCGCGCAGCTCGCCCTTCGTGCCCAGCCGGGCGCCTGGCTCCCTGTCATGGACCAGCTCGGCGATGCGCTGAGCTGCGCGTTCGGTTCGCGACGTCGCTCCATCGCTCATCAGGTCGCTGGCCATGTCCACCCCTCTCCCCAAAAAACATGATGATTATGCCGCATGCCTTGACAGACCGCGAGCACGGTTTCGATACTCACCAATCATATTCATCATGCTGGATTGAGGTCGGGCCGTCGAGGAGGACGTGATGCGTGAGACCCACACCCCTGTGTTGATCGTCGGTGGCGGCGGGGGCGGTCTGACCGCCTCGATGCTGCTCTCGCACCTCGGGGTTCCGTCGCTGTTGGTCTCGCGTCACGCGGGGACGTCGATCCTGCCGAAGGCGCATGTGCTCAACCAACGCACGATGGAGATCTTCACCGAGCTCGGGGTGGCCTCGGAGATCCTGGCTCGGAGCACGCCGCCGGAGAACATGAAGGCGACCGGCTGGTACGCCGGGGTCGGCGGCCCCCACGACGGATACGGTCGCCGGCTCGGGGGCCTGGAGGTGTGGGGCGGGGGCTACACCGACCCGGACTTCATCGCCGCGAGCCCGTGCCGCACGGCGAACCTGCCCCAGATCCGGCTCGAGCCGCTGCTCAAGGCGCACGCCGAGTCGTACTCCGCGGCGACGATCCGGTTCCACCACGAACTTCTGGACCTGACCCAGGACGCCGACGGCGTGACCGCCACCCTGCGCGACCGCGACAGCGGCGAGCAGTACACCGTGCGCAGCTCGTACGTGATCGGAGCCGACGGCGGGCGCACGGTCGGCGAGCTGATCGGGGTGGGCATGAGCGGGCCGACCAACCTCCTGCGCATGGTCTCCACCCATCTCTCGGCTGACCTGTCCGCCCACCTGTCCGACCCCGACGTGCTGATCCGCTGGCTGGTCAACCCCGACTTCGGCGGTTCGTGGGCCTCGGGGGTGCTCGTGGCCATGGGCCCAGAGCACTGGGGCACCGAGTCCGAGGAATGGGTGTTCCACCTGCAGTTCGCTGCCGACGACCCGGACGCCGACGACCCGGCGAAGGTGCTCGAGCGCATCCGGGCCGCGCTGGGCATCCCCGACTTCGACCCCGTGATCCACCACGTCAGCCCCTGGATCATGGAGGGCGTGCTCGCGGACGCGTTCCGGCGGGACCGGGTCTTCCTGCTCGGTGACGCCGCACACCGCCACCCCCCGACCGGGGGCCTGGGCCTCAACAGCGCGGTCCACGACGCCTACAACCTGGCCTGGAAGCTCGCCGCGGTGCTCGGCGGGCAGGCCGGCGAGGCACTGCTCGACACGTACGAGTCGGAGCGGCGCCCGGTGGACGGCGCCAACGTCGAGGCCGCGGTCAACGCCGCGATGAACCACTACACCATCGACGCGGCGCTCGAGCTCTCGCCGGACAAGACCCCCGAGCAGAACTGGGACGAGGTCCGGCCGCTGTGGGAGGACCTGCCCCGCTCGCAGGAGAAGCGCCACGCCCTCAACTGCGCGATCGGGTCGCAGACCATCGAGTTCCGCCACCACCACGTGGAATTCGGCTACACCTACGACGCGGCCGCCTCCACCGCCGTCGTCGACGACGGCTCCGCCCCGTACGTCCCGCTCGACCCGGTGCGGCTCTACGAGCCCTCCACCAAGCCCGGGCACCCGCTCCCGCACGCCTGGGTCGAACGCGGCGGTGAGCGACTCCCGCTCGGCACGCTGGTCGACGGCGGTCACTTCGTGCTGCTGGCCGGGGAGAACGGCCAGGCCTGGATCGAGGCGGCCGACAAGCTCGCCGCCGAGACCGGCCTGGCCCTGCGGGCCGGCCGGGTCGGGATGCTCGACGCCGAGCACCCCGACATCGATTTCGTGGACGTGCGCTGCGCGTGGCTGAAGAACCGCGGCATCGCCGCCGACGGCGCGGTCCTGGTGCGCCCGGACCGCTACGTCGGGTTCCGGTCCGCGGGGTCCGTCGACGACCCGCTCGGCGTCCTGACCGCGGCCGTGGCCCAGATCCTCTCCACCTCCACCGCCTGAGGGAACGACACCATGCGCATCGCCAATCTGAACGAACGCCTCGTCCTGGTCGTCGACGACAACGCCGGCACGGCCGTCGACGTGGAGTCGGCCAGCAACGGCCTCTTCTCCGCCGACCCCCAGGCGATCTACCCCCGGTGGCAGGAGTTCCTCGCCTGGGCGCCCTCGGCGGACACGAGCCAGGCGCGGGCCTTCGACCCGGGCGAGCTCGGCGCCCCGACGCCCCGCCCCGCCCAGGTGTTCGCGATCGGCCTCAACTACCGCGACCACGCCGCCGAGGCAGGACTCGCGCTCCCGGACACGCCCACCGTGTTCACCAAGTTCGTCGGCAGCTTCACCGGCCCCTACGACGACGTCGTCCTGGCCGGCCCGACCGTCGACTGGGAGGTCGAGCTCGTCGCGGTCATCGGCACGAGGGCTCGGCGGGTGCCGGTGGAGCGCGGCTGGGACCACGTCGCCGGGCTCACCGCCGGACAGGACCTCTCCGAGCGCACCGTCCAGGGCGCCGGACCCGCACCACAGTTCAGCCTGGGCAAATCGTTCCCCGGCTTCGGCCCGACCGGCCCGTGGCTGGTCACCCCCGACGAGTTCGGCGATCGCGACGACATCGCCCTGGGATGCGCGGTCAACGGCGAATCCGTCCAGAAGGGCCGCACCAGCGACCTCGTGTTCACCGTGCCGCAGCTGATCGCCGAGCTCTCGGCCGTGCTCGAACTCCAGCCCGGTGACGTCATCTTCACCGGCACCCCCGCCGGGGTCGGCGCGGGCCGCACCCCGAAGCGCTTCCTCGCCGCCGGCGACGAGCTCGTCACCACCATCGAGGGCATCGGCACCATGCGCCATCAGCTCGTGAGCGCTTGAGAGGACCAGCGACAATGAGCTTGCACCGCCTCACCGACATCGTCATCGGCGTCCCGAACGTCGCCGAGACCGCCGGCTACTACACCGAGTTCGGACTCGTCCCCGAGCACGTCGCCTCCGTCTACGGCGAGACGACCCCGACCCCTGACCCGGATGCCGTCCACCGCTTCGCCACCGTCGACGGCGGTCGGCAGCTCGAAGTGCGCCACAGCCCACGACGGCGCCTGATGTCGCTGGGTGTCGGGGTCGACGACCCGGACGATCTGGAACGCATCGCCGCGTCACTGGCGGGCCTCGAGATCGCCGCACACCGAGAGGGCGACAGCGTGCGCGCGGTCGACCCGGCCACCGGACTGCAGGTGATCGTCTCGGTCGCGCCCCGCATCCAACAGGCCACCACCCCGACCCCGCCCTACAACGCGCCCGGCGATGCCCGACGTCCCGGCGTGCGCGCCCCGGGCATCCTGCGGCCCGACCCGGTCCGTCCCCGCAAGCTCGGGCACGTCGTGTTCGGGTCGATCGACCAGAACGCCACCCAGCGATTCTTCACGCAGGGACTGGGGTTCAAGGTCAGCGACGAAGCCCCCGGCCTGGCCTCGTTCATGCGGTGCTCCACCGACCACCACAACGTCCTTGTCCAGCAGGCCCCGGTCAGCTTCCTGCACCACAGCTCATGGGAGGTCGACGACGTCGACGAGGTCGGACGCGGCGCCACGACGATGCTGGAGAACCACCCGGAACGACACACCTGGGGGCTGGGCCGCCACTACATCGGCTCGAACTTCTTCTGGTACCTGCGCGACCCGGCCGGGAACTTCTCCGAGTACTACTCCGACATCGACTGCATCCCCGACGACCAGATCTGGGAGCCAGGTGTCGTGGCCGGCGAGAAGAGCCTCTACTCCTGGGGTCCCCCGCCGCCGCCCTCGTTCCTGCAGCCCGACGACCTGGCCGACCTCATGACCGGCGCCCACGACGATGCCTGAGCCCGACCCGTCCGAGAACCATCCGGGCGCGGTCCTGCGCCGCCCGGCCGACGACGTCCTCGACACCACCGGTGTCGGCCACTACGTGCGGTGGCTGGCCGACGAGCGCGGCCTGGACTTCGCCGACTACCGGCAGCTGTGGGCGTGGTCGGTCGACGATCTGGAGGGGTTCTGGTCCTCGATCTGGGACCACTTCGGTGTCCGCGGCCGCTACGACACGGTCCTGGCCGCCCGGGGAATGCCCGGTGCACAGTGGTTCCCCGGCGCTCGACTGAACTACGCCGAACACATGCTCGGCGGCCCGGAGGACACCGACCGGATCGCGGTGATCGCCCACTCCCAGACCCGCGACCCGGTTCAGCTCTCCTTCGGCGAGCTCGCCGAGCAGGTCGCTCGCGCCCGCGCCGGGCTGCAACGCTGCGGGGTGACCCGCGGAGACCGCGTCGTCGCCTACCTGCCCAACATCCCCGAGACCCTCGTCGCGTTCCTCGCCTGCGCCTCCCTCGGCGCGGTCTGGGCCACCTGTGCGCCGGAGTTCGGCGCCCGCAGCGTGATCGACCGCTTCGCCCAGCTCGAACCCACGGTCCTGCTGACCATCGGCGGCTACCGCTACGGCGACAAGATGATCGACAAGGCCGCCGACGTGGCGGCCATCCGGGCCGGGCTGCCCACCGTCGAGCACGTCGTCGGCGTGCCGTACGGACCCTTCGCCGTCACGGACGCGACTGCGTGGGACGAGCTCACCGCCGACGCCGGGCCGCTCACCTTCGACGCCGTCCCGTTCGAGCACGCGCTCTACGTGCTGTTCTCCTCGGGCACGACCGGACTGCCGAAGGCGATCGTGCACGGTCACGGCGGCATCCTGCTCGAGCACCTCAAGAGCCACGCCCTGAGCATGGACACCCGGCCCGGCGACCGCTTCCTCTGGTTCACCACGACCGCATGGATGATGTGGGGTCTCCTCGTCTCTGGCCTGCTGCACCGAGCCGCGGTCGTGCTCGTCGATGGCGACCCGACCTACCCGGACCTGCTAAAGCAGTGGCGGATCGCCGCCGCGGCCCGAGCAACGCTGCTCGGCACCAGTCCCGGCTACCTCATGGCCTGCCGCAGGTCCGGCGTCGAACCGACCCGCGACCTCGACCTGTCCTCCCTGCGCACCCTGGGCGTCACCGGCGCTCCTCTGCCCGAGTCCGGATTCGACTGGGTCCAGGAGCAGTTCGGACCGGACCTGCTGGTCAACTCCGTCAGCGGCGGCACCGACGTCTGCTCGGGTTTCGTCGGCGGCTCCCCGTGGCTGCCGGTCTACCGCGGTGAGCTGTCCGGACCATGCCTCGGGGTGGATGCCGCCGCGTTCGACCCGGCCGGTCAGGAAGTCGTGGGCAGCCTCGGCGAACTGGTCATCCGCGAGCCGATGCCCTCGATGCCCGTGCGCTTCTGGAACGACCCCGACGACCGGCGCTACCGCTCGACCTACTTCGAGACCTACCCCGGCGTCTGGCACCACGGCGACTGGGTCACCGTCTCCGCACACCGGAGCTTCGTGATCAGCGGACGCTCCGATGCCACCCTCAACCGCGGTGGCGTGCGGCTCGGCACCGCCGAGTTCTACGCCGTGGTCGAGGAGCTCCCCGAGATCGCCGACAGCCTCGTCGTCCATCTCGAGGACGCCGAGGGCGGCCCGGGCCGACTCCTGTTGTTCCTCGCCCTCACACCCGGCGCAGAGCTCGACGACGGACTGCGGGACCGGGTCCGTCGCGCGCTGCGCCGACAGCTCTCTCCCCGCCACGTCCCGGACGTGATCGACGCCGTTCCCGCCGTGCCCCGCACCCTGACCGGGAAGAAGCTCGAGGCGCCCATCAAGAAGATCCTTCGCGGCCACCCGGTGGCCGACGTGATCAGCCCGGACTCGGTTCACGACTACGCCTCGATCAGCGCCTTCACCGACCGAGCCGACCCCTGACCACACCGGCCCGCGCCGCTCGCCACGCCCCCGCCGTACCGGCGCGCGGACGGTTGATCGGACCCAGGACGAGGAGAACGCCATGAGCACTCCCCACGCGACCCCCGGTCGCATCGACGTCCATCAGCACCTGCTCCCACGCGACTACCTCGCCGCCCTGCGGCGTCATGGCATGGCCGGAGCCGGCGGCCGGGCCCTGCCGGACTGGAACCCCGATGCCGCGGTGTCGATGATGGACGAGCACCGCATCGCCACCGGCATCCTGTCGCTGTCCACCCCCGGCACCCACCTCGGCGATCCGGTCGAGGCTCGTGAGCTCACCGTCCGGCTCAACGACGCCCACGCCGAACTGGTGAACCGGCGGGTTCGTGCCCTACGCCGCGCACCGCATGGCCGTCGGCATGGCCCTCGACGCCGGCCGCGACATCGGCAACGTCCTCGAGGACTTCCGCAGGTTCTACTACGACACCGCCCTGTCCGGCAGCCCGTCGGCACTGCCCTCACTGCTCGCCTTCGCTCGCCCCGACCACATCCCCTACGGCAGCGACTGGCCCTTCGCCCCCGACAACGTGGTCACCTACTTCACCGACGGGCTCGACGAGTACCTCACGCACACCGCGTCCGGGCCGTCGATCAACTCAGCGATCGACGGCACCAACGCCGCGGACACTCCGCGCTGTTTTGCCACGCCTCGACCGCTGAGCAGCCGCGACATGCACTCGCGGTCTGCATGACACGTCCTGTGACACGAAACGGCGGCAGCCGGTGGTGACGATGTGCATGGCGTGGCGGACCCGGAGAACGCCTTTGCCGGCAGAGGCCCTGGTCAACGCGGTCCGCTCGGGGCCCGGTGCCGCCGTCGAGGGGCTATGGAGGGCATGGACCGGGCCGCTGGGGCAGGCGACCTCGCATCGGCGCTGGTCGCTTCATGTGTCGATCAACGCCGATGTTGTGCCTCTTCGGAACAGGTTGGGGTGCGACGCCGGCGGTTCGGATCGTGCCGGTCATCCCGGTCACGAACTGGGCGTCGCGATCCCGGTCTTCCGGTGGGACGCGAGGGCGACCGTGGGTCGAGTCGCCGCCACGACTTCTCCAACAGCACGTTCGGCGGAGCGGACGGCGCCCTCCAAGTAGCCCTCGAACTGCGGGGCCGCTTCGGTGCCGGCCCAGTGCACGCGGCGGACGGCCTTGGTCGTCGCGTCGGTGTAGGTGGTCATGACGCCGGGGGCTCGGGTCGAGACGCAGCCGGCGATCCACGGTTCGTGGACCCAGCTCTGTTCGTGGACGCTGATGGGCCGGCCGGCGTCGGGGCCGAACAGGGTCTCGAGGTCGGTCAGGAGCGCCGCGCGTCGTGCGTCCGGGTCGTCGAGGATGTCGTCGGGACCGGTGGTGCCGACGAAGGAGAGCAGGACGCCGATGCTGGCGTCGGGGGGCGAGTTGTCGATGACGTAGTGCGCGATCGGCAGGTCGGTGACCGCGGCTCCGTTGAGCCCTCGGTCGCGCCAGAAGGGTCGGTCGTAGACGGCGAAGATCTTGCTCTCGGTGCCGTTGTGCCACACCCGCTGCAGGGCGGCCCGACGGGTCGGGAGGTCGGGCGTGAAGCGGATGCGGTCCGCGTCGGCCGGCGTCATCGCGATGATGGCCCGCTGCGCGCGCACGTCGAGCCGGGCCGAGCGCACGAGGACCTCGTCGTCGGTCTGGTCGACGTCGGTGACGGGCGAGTCGAGGACGAGGTCGTCGCCGAGTCGGTCGGCGATCACGAGGGACGGCTGCTGGGAGCCGCCGACGATGCGGGTCTCCTGGGCGCCGTTCTCGGTGTTGAGCATGAAGTCGATCCCGCCGGACGTCCTGATCTGGTGCAGGACCTTGAGCAACGAGGTGCGGTGCGGGTCCTCGCAGAACACCAGGGAGAAGCCGAAGGTGAACATGTGCTTGGACTCGTCGGCGTGGCAGTGGGTGTCGAGCCAGTGCCCGAGGGTGGTGCCGTCCCACTCGATGGCCTTCGGTGCCGTCCATGGCGTCGCGACGGGTACCTGCTGGGCCATCCGCTCGAGCCGCAGTTGCGCCTGGGCGAAGTCCAGCATCGCCCAGGGCCGCATCGGGGGGATCGTGCCGCCGAACGTTCGGCGCCGCCCGCGGTGCAGGTAGAGCGTCTTGCCCGCGGTGTGGGTCGGGAACGTCTCGAGCCCGAGGTCGTCGAGGAGGGCGAACATCCGCTCGTGCTCGGCGCCGATCCACTGGCCGCCGCCTTCGGCGACGACGTCGTCGCCGACGTCGAGGTCGCGGGTCCGGCCGCCGACGCGGGTGCCCGCTTCCAGCACCCGTACGGAAAGTCCGCGTTCGACCAGTCGAAGGGCGGCGGTGAGCCCGGAGAGCCCGGCGCCGACCACGACGACGTCGGCGCGCACCTCCTCGTGGCGGGTGTCGGTCATGGCATCTCCGTTCGACGGCACCGCTGAGGTGGTGCGCAGAGGGGACCTCGGGTCAGGCGTGCCGTGGGGCGAGGGCTGAGGCCAGGAACTCGATCTGGTCGGCCAGCACCTGCTGGTGCCATCGGCCGCGGTAGACGTCGAAGTGGTCGACGGGATAGCGGTGGATCTGCGCGTGCGGGCCGGCTCGTCGCGCGGTGCGCAGGGCGGCCGCGGGTGGGGCGACACGGTCCTCGGTCCCGATCTGGAACAGGGTCGGGCACGTGATGCGGGAGGCGGAGGTCGTGGGCGGTTGGACGCGGCATCGAGGGCGGTGCGGGCGCAGACCTCGTTGCGCCAGGTCGGGCCGGCCATCGAGGTGTAGGCCTCGACGGCGCCCGGCGCGGTGATGATGGCCGTGTCGCCGGGCCGGGCGACGATCGGGACGTGGTGGGGCGGGCGTCCGGTGAGCGCGTGGGCCGCGTCGCGCAGCCCGTGCCCGGTGGCGCGCAGCAGCAGGCTGATGCCTGCTGATCGGCCGATCTGCATCAGGGAGGCGAGTCCGTCGGTGGCGGGGGTCAGCGCCACCACGGCCGCGACGTGCCGGTTCTGGGCGGCGACGGCGACGACGTGACCGCCGGCGTAGGAGGTGCCCCACAGCGCGATCCGGCTGCGGTCGACGTCGGGCAGGTGGCGGGCGGTGTCGATCGCGGCGTGGTAGTCCTCGCGCTGGCGCCGGAAGCTCACGTGCTGGCGTGGTGTGCCGGCGGAGTCGCCGAAGCCTCGGTAGTCGAAGACCAGCGCGTCGGTACCGGCGTCGGCGAAGGGCCGGGCGAAGCTGAGCAGCCCGGAGTCGCGGGTGGCGCCGAAGCCGTGCGCCATGACCACACAGGGTCGACCGCCGGGTCCGGCGAGGACGTTGGTGGTGGCAGGAACGTGCCAGGCGGCGCACGTCGTGCCGTGGCTGGGGAAGGTGATGGCGTGGGTGGGGGAGCTCGGCGTGGTCACGCCCGCACCGCCTGTCGGGTCGCGGTGAACGTCAGCGCGTCGTCGTCGATCGGGCCGTGGCGGAGGCGTTCGACGTCGCGTTCGTAGGCCATCGCGGCGGTCCAGGGGCCGCGGGTCCCGGCTCGGGGGTAGGCCCCGATGCCGCGTCGGACGTAGCCGGCGGTCAGGTCGAGCAGGTCCGCGCGCTCCATGTCGGGGTGGTCGAGGACGGGGACGACGACGTCGAGGTCGCGGGCGTCCATGTGGTCGAGCAGGCGGCAGAAGTGTTCGGCGACGAGGTCGACCTTGAGAGTCCAGGAGATGTTGGTGTAGCCGAGCGCGAAGGCGAGGTTCGGGACCCCGGAGAGCATCATCGACCGGAACACGGTCGTGTCGGGCAGGTGCACGGGCTCGCCGTCGACGTGCAGCTCGATCTTGCCGAAGGGCGACATCGACAGCCCGGTGGCGGTGACGACGATGTCGGCGACGAGTTCCTGGCCCGAGGCCAGCAGGATGCCGCGCGGGGTGAAGCGCGCGATCTGGTCGGTGACCACCGAGGCCCGGCCCTGGGAGAGGGTCGTGAACAGGTCGCCGTCGGGCACGATGCACAGCCGCTGGTCCCAGGGCCGGTAGTTCGGGGTGAAGTGGGTGTCGACGTCGAAGTGACGGGGCAGCTGCCGCCGCACGTTCGCGATGAGCAGGCGCCGCATCAGGCGCGGGAAGCGGCGGCAGGCGCGGAAGAGCCCGCGGTGCAGCGCGATGTTCTTCCGCCGTATGAGCTGCGAGGCGCGTTCCGCCCCGAGCAGCGGGGCCACCACGGTGGCAAGCGGGTCGCGCGTGGGGACCGAGAGCACGTAGCTCGGGGAGCGCTGCAGCATCGTGATGTGGGCGGTGCGGTCGGCCATCGCGGGGATCAGCGTGACCGCGGTCGCGCCGCTGCCGATGACCACGACCCGCTGGCCGGTGTGGTCGAGGTCGTCGGGCCAGTGCTGCGGGTGGACCACGCGTCCGGCGAAAGTCTCGATCCCGGGGAACTCGGGGGTGTAGCCGGCGTCGTAGTCGTCGTAGCCGGTGCCCAGGAACAGGAAGCGAGAGCTCAGCTGCAGCCGTTCGCCGCTGGCGGTGCGCTCCACCGTGACCGTCCAGGACCCGGTGTCGGAGCAGAAGTCGGCGCGGTGCACCCGGTGGCCGAGGCGGATGTGCTCGTCGATCCCGTGCTCGGTGGCGGCCCGGCGGAGATAGTCGTTGATCACCTGGCCGTGGGCGACGACCGTGGGATCGGTCCACGGTCGGAAGCCGTAGCCGAAGGTCGGCATGTCGGAGTCCGATCGGATGCCCGGGTAGCGGAACGGGCTCCAGGTGCCACCGGTCTCCTCGCGCGCCTCGAGGATCGCGAACGTCGTTCCTGGTCGCTGGGTCGTGAGGTGGCACGCCGCGCCGATGCCGGAGATGCCCGCTCCGATGATCAGGACGTCCACGTCGGGGGTCGTCATGGTCTTCTCCGTCCCCACAGGGTCACGACCGAGCAATCACGAACTCGAATCGTATTCGAGTCTAGAGTGGTCGGCGGGGCGCGTGTCAAGCTGGTGATGTGTCCTCTTCCGATCTGCGGTCGGCTGCGGCGGACTCGGCCGGCCTGGCTCGTCGCTCGCCGGCACAGCGGCGCAGTGCCCGACGAATGGAGGCTCTGCTCGACGCGGCCGAGGAGCTGCTCGCGGAGCAGGGCTACGACGCCGCGTCACTCAAGGCGATCGGGCAACGGGCGGGCATCCCCGTCGCGTCGGTGTACCACTACTTCGCTGACCGGGGTCAGGTCGAGGCCGAGCTCGTCCAACGCCACATCGCCGTGGTCGGCGAGCGCCTCGCGCCCGCCCTCGGCGGGCCGGCGCAGGGTCGGCCCGAGCCGACGACCATCCGCGCGGCCCTCGACGCCGTGATCGACCCGATCCTGGCGTACTTCCGCGAGTCGCCCAGCTTCATCGAGCTCTGGCTCGTCGGGCGCAGCGCAACGCTCTCCGACCTCGCTCGCGCCTTCGACGTCACCGAGGCAGAACGACTCGGGCGGTTCCTCCGTGAGCGCGGCCTCATCGCCGAGGACACCCCGCCGCTGGCCCTGGAGCTCTGCTTCGAGGTCGGCGACCGGCTCTTCGACGTCGCGTTCCGTCAGGGCCGGGCCGGCGACGACGCGGTCATCGAGGAGATGCGACGGCTGCTCACCGCCTACCTCGAGTCCTACGCCCCGACGGGCTGACACCGATCCCGACGTGGCGTTGACATCCTGCCCACTCGTCCCCCACTGTTTCGAACACGATTCGAGTTCGTAATATGAGGGACGGAGCAGCCCATGAGCGAAGAGAAAGTGGTCTTCATCGGAGCCGGCGGCGAGATGTGCCGCGTGGCGGTCGAGCGCTTCGCCGCCACCGGCGATGCGCACCTGGTGCTCGCCGACATCAGCAGTGAGGCCCTCGAGAAGGTGATGCGCACCGTGCCGCCCGGCCGCGCCACCACCACGACGCTCGACCTGTTCGATCCCGCGAGCCTGAGCAGGGCCATCGAGGGGGCGTCGCTGGTCGTGCTGGGCGCCGGGCCCTACCAGCGCACCGCTGAGCCGGTGATCAACGCCTGCCTCGAGGCGAGGGTTCCGTACCTCGACTTCGACGACGACGTCGAGAGCACCGACGCCGCGCTGAGCCTCCACGAGCGCGCCCAGGAGGCCGGCGTGCCCTGCTACATCGGCTGCGGCGCCTCGCCGGGCATGAGCAACGTGATGGTCCTCGACGCCGCCGCCGACCTCGACAGCGTCGACACCCTCGACATCTGCTGGCTGGTCGGCGACGAGCGGCCCGGCATCGGCCGGGCCGTCCTCGAGCACCTCATGCACATCGCCGCCGGACCTTGCCTGACCTGGGCCGACGGCAAGCCGACCGTCAACGAGACCTGGGTCGAGACCGCCTACGCCCCCATGGGCGGAGGCGCGGGCGAGACCCTGCTCCACGAGACCGCCCACCCCGAGGCCGTCACCGTGCCCCGGCTCTACCCGAACGCCACGCGCATCCGCGTGCTCGGCGGGCTGGACCCGGCCCCGTTCAACGGCATAGCCCGCGGCCTCGGCAAGGCCGTCCGCCGCCAGTCGCTACCTCTCGACACCGCCGTCGACTTCCTCGTCGACCTCCTCGACGGCAAGCCGGGATCCCTCGCGGGCTGGCGCCATGCCCTCGCCGGCATGGTCGAGCAGGTCCGCACCGGCGAGTGCACCACCGGCGAGGTGCTCGACTTCCTGATCTCCTCCGCGCGCGGCAAGACCGCGCCGACCTACCGCGGCGGTCTGCTGGTGCGCGCCATCGGCTCCCGCGACGGGCGACCCGCGGTCTCGATCAAGCGCACCCCGACCAGCGGAGTGGGCACCTTCCTGTTCAAGGACATGGCCGCCATCACGGGCACCGCGTGCGCCGCGTTCATGACCATGGCGCTGGACCTCGGCCGGGAGCGCCCCGGCGTCTTCGCCCCGGAGGACTGGGCGCAGCCGGAGGCGTTCTACAAGGCCCTCGGACGGGTCGGCACCCCGCGCGCCGAGATCATCGAGTCACTGACCCCCACCGCGTCCTCCCTGGCTGAGGTCTGACACCCCGGGACCAGAGCTTGGGGCCTCGCCCGTGCATCGTGCTGGTGCGCGCCAGATGTTGCCTCCACACCGTGGGTGCGGCTGCGGGCGTCGAAGGCCGCGTGGCACGTCTCGTGACACGAACGGTCTCCAGCACCAGGTCCACGCTCACTCGAAACGTGGGGGTGCCGACGAGCACGCGGGCGGCGTCGTGCCGTCACCGAACCGACGTCTGCCCGCCGTCGACCGGGATCAGCTGACCGGTGATGAACCGGGAGGCGTCCGACGCGAGGAAGACCATCACAGGGGCCAGGTCGGCCTCGGCGTCGCCATAACCCTCGCCGAGGGCGATCGACCGCTCGTTCTGCCAGTAGTGCGCGTCGCGCTGCTCGGGCGTCATCTGCGCGATCGCCTCGTCGTACATCGGCGTCGCGATGGCGGGCAGGATCGCGTTGACCCGCACACGATCCCGGCCCCACGCGGCCGCAGCCGTGCGGGTCCACGAGTGGACGGCGCCCTTGGACGCCGAGTAGGCGGGAGCGACCGGTTCGGGCCGCAGTCCTGAGACCGAGCCGAAGTTGATGATCGAGCCGCCGGCCCCGGCCATCGCCCGGTGGGCGGCCTGGTTGGTGAGCACCGTGCCGCGCACGTTCACCGCCATCATGCGGTCCCAGGTGGCCGGGTCGACGGTCGCCGCATCTCCGGGACCCTGGATGGCCGCGGGGTGGGCGAGTGCGTCGAGGCCGCCGAGCAGGGTGGCGGCCCGCGCGAACGCCTGGGTGACCGACGCCGGGTCGGCGACGTCGATGGGCTCGAAGTGCACTTCACCGCGGCTCGACGCGTCCTCGACGCGGGCGGCGCCTGCCTCGGCGTCCAGGTCCATCCCGACGACCTGCGCCCCGGCCCGCGCGTAGGCCGCGAGGGTTGCTGCCCCCATTCCTCGGGCGCACCCGGTGACCACGATCCGTCGTCCCGTCAGCTCCATCGCTCGACTCCGTCCACTACGCCCGGCGCTCCGAGGTCCTTGTCCATGACGGACGAGGACTCTAGAGTTTGAATTGAATTCAGTACAGGAGGTGTACGCCGTGCCCGACAGCGCGGTCGCCGTCGACCCGCAGGAACTCGCCGGATTCACCGACCAGGCCCGGGCCTGGCTCGGGAAGCATTTGTCGCCCCGCGACGAGGAGGAGCGCCGCTCGCTGGCGGTATTCCACGACCTGGCGTTCGACCAGGAACGTGCCCTCCTCGAACGCATCCAGCAGTGGCTGCGCACCAAGTACGACGCCGGCTACGGCGCGCTGTCCTGGCCCGTCGAGCAGGGCGGGGCGGGGCTGACTGTTCTGCACGAGGAGGCGTTCGCCGAGGCCGAGCGCGAGTTCGAGCACCCCGGGCAACACGAGCTGACGTCGGTGAGCACCGCGCTCATCGCCCCGACCGTGCAGATGTTCGGGACCTCTGATCAGCGTGAGCGGCTGGTACGGCCCCTGCTGCGCGGCGACGCGCTGGCCTGCCAGCTCTTCTCCGAGCCGTCGGCCGGCTCCGATCTCGCAGGCCTCGCGACCCGCGCCGTGCGCGACGGCGACGACTGGGTGGTCACGGGCCAGAAGGTTTGGAGCTCCGGGGCTCAGTTCGCCGGCTGGGGCGAGTTGATCGCTCGCACCGACCCTGCCGTGCCCAAGCACCAGGGACTCACTGCCTTCCTGCTGCCGATGGACTCCGCCGGGGTCGACGTCCGCCCGCTGCGTCAGATGTCCGGGGGCACCTCGTTCTGCGAGGTGTTCCTCGACGAGGTCCGCATCCCGGACTCACAGCGGTTGGGGGAGGTCGGCGGTGGCTGGGCCGTCACGCTCGCGACCCTCGGTTTCGAGCGCGGACACTCCGGCGCCCAGGCCGACCTCGGCGGCGGCTGGGACGAGCTGGTCCGGACGGCCCGCGACCTGGGACGGACCGGCGATCCCGAGGTGCGGCGGATGCTCGCCGATGTCTGGGTGGCAGAGCACGTCGCCGCCGCCTCCGCGCAGCGGGACCGGGAGACACGGCTGGCCGGCGGAGAGCCCGGGCCGATTGGGTCACTGCGCAAGCTCGCGTGGGCACAGCGGCTCCGTCTCGTCTCCGAGGCCGCGGCCGTGGTGCTCGGCGAGCGCCTCGTCGCGGACCTCGGGGACGGGAGCTACCGCTGGACCGAGCACGTGCTGGGGGCACCGGGCTACCGGATCGCCGGGGGGTCGGACGAGGTACAGCGAACGATCATCGCCGAGCGGCTGCTCGGTCTGCCGCCGGAGCCGCGGACGGACCGCAGCGTGGCCTGGAAGGACATCCCTAGATGACGACAACGGTGGAGGAGGCCGTCGCGGCGGTCCGCACCACGGGCGAGCCCCTGGCCGGGCGCACCGCGCTGGTCACCGGCGGGTCGCGCGGTCTCGGCCGGGAGATCGCGATCGCCTTCGCCGCAGCCGGGGCGGACGTCGCTCTCGCATCGCGGAAGAAGGACGCCTGCGAGGAGCTCGCCGACGAGCTCGCGGCGGCCACCGGCCGGCGCGTCAGCGCGCACGCCGCCCACGTCGGGGACTGGGACCGGCTGGGCACGCTGCTCGACGAGGTGGAGCAGGAGCTCGGCGCGGTCGACGTCCTGGTCAACAACGCCGGGATCGCACCGGTCTACCCGAGCCTCGCCGAGGTCACCGAGGACCTGTTCGACAAGGTCGTCGGCGTCAACCTCAAGGGCCCGTTCCGCCTCATGGCCGAGGCGGGCCGCCGCATGGTCGCCCGCGGCGGCGGTGTCGTCCTCAACATCTCCTCGATGGCCTCGGGACGTCCGACCGCCTCGGACCTGCCCTACGCGTCGGCGAAGGCCGCCCTGAACACGCTCACCGCCGGGTTCGCGCAGGAGTACGGGCCGACCGTGCGGGTCAACACGATCGTCGCCGGCCCGTTCCTCACCGACATCAGCCGCGGTTGGGACATGGACGTCGTCGGCAAGATGGCCGAGGACTGGCCCTCGCAGCGCGTGGGCGAGCCCCACGAGATCGTAGGCGCGGCCCTGTACCTCTGCGGCCCCGCAGCGTCGTACACGACCGGGGCACTGCTCGCGGTCGACGGCGGACGGCTGGCGGCACCGTGATCGACGCACGCAAGACCGTCGACGACTCCCTGTTCGTGGAGACCGCGCAGGGCGTGGCGTTGGCGGGCAGCCTGTGCGATGACTGCGGTGCGCACACCTTCCCTCGCCAGGGCGGCTGTCCGCGGTGCACCGGTTCGTCGATGACCGACGTCGCTCTCTCCCGGGTCGGCACGCTGTGGTCGTGGACGGTGCAGGGCTTCCGACCCAAGCCGCCCTACACGGGTACCGAGGCCTACGAGCCGTACGGCGTCGGTTACGTCGAGCTGCTGGGGCAGCTCATCGTCGAATCCCGGCTCGTCGAGACCGAGCCCCATGCCCTCGAGATCGGCATGCCCGTGGAGATGGCCCTCGTCCCTTTCCGCGACGACGCATCGGGCTGGCCGGTACACACCTACGCGTTCGTCCGCGCTGCCGAGGGGGGTGTCTCTATGGGGTTGTCAAGCCGCGAGGGGCTCGGGTGCTCGCGCTGGGGCGCGGTAGGGCTGGTGGTCGCGGAGCATGGCGTAGATGACGTCGGTGCGGCGGCGGGCCAGGCATATCAG
>NZ_JBXUHE010000060.1:0-29917 GCF_057180585.1 Actinomycetospora sp. 2LY8.5 | reverse complement strand
GCGGTCGTTGGCGCCCTCCGACCACGGTGACAACACCCCCCAGATCATCAACGACAGGGGCACTCAGTCATGCCGTGGCCGGCGGCCTGCAAGCCCTCACCGGGCCTGATCAAGAAGGTAACGGGGCGAGCAGGTGCTCATCACGGGCCTCGGTCCGGTGGGGCTCGCGGCCGGGATGCCGGCCTCGGCCTGGGCTCGCCGTGGGTCGTCGGCAGCGACCCGTCACCCGACGGCCCCCCAGGGCGCGCGCTGGCCCGCGCCCTGGGGCGCCGTGGACGTCGCGGTCGAGGGCGAGGACGCCGAGCTGCACGACCTGCTCGGCGACGGCGCCGAGGTCACCGTCGACTGCTCGGGGGCCGGCGTCGCGCAGCTGACGGCCCTGCGCCACACGCGCCGCCACGGCCGCTGCGCGCTCGTCGGCGAGGGCGGGACACTGACCGTCGACGTCAGCGATGTCCTCATCCACCGCCAGCTCACCGTGCACGGCTGCTGGGTGGCACCGACCTGGCCGATGACCGAGCTGCTCGAGCTCCTCGCGCGGTGGGATCTGCACCCCGAGCGTGTGGTCACCGACCGGTTCGCGCTCGCCGACGCGGCGCGTGCGTACGAGGTCGCGGATGCCGGGGCGCGGGGCACGGTGGGGATCGTGCGCGCCGGAGCCTGTACCGACGGCGTTCGCTCGCCTACCGTGCGTGGCGTCGGGGGCGAGCGGAAGGAGCGCGGATGAGCCAGGTGTCCGATCCGACGAGCACCGAGCGACACCGGTTGCCCGTCCGGACGCTGGTCGCGGCCAGCATCGGCAACGCGATCGAGTGGTTCGACTGGACGATCTATGCGACGTTCGCGGTCTACTTCTCGTCGCAGTTCTTCGACAGGAGCTCGCCGACGCTCGCGCTGATCGGCACGACGAGCACCTACGCGCTCGCGTTCTTCTTCCGCCCGCTCGGCGGCATCCTGCTCGGGCGCCTCGCCGACGTGCGCGGACGGCGCTGGGCGATGCTCGTGACGATCCTGCTGATGGCGGGAGGGTCGTTCGTCATCGCGATCCTGCCGACCTACCAGGCGGTGGGCTGGCTGGCGCCGATCCTGCTGCTGCTCGCCCGGATCGCCCAGGGTCTGAGCCTCGGCGGGGAGGTCTCCAACGCCAGCGCCTACCTCGCCGAGATCGCGCCGGCGAGCCACCGCGGCCGGTACTCGAGCTTCTTCTACATCTCCACCGGCATCGCGCTGCTCGCTGCGAGCGTCCTGGGTCTGGTGCTGACGACCACGCTGTCCCGTCCCGATCTCGAGTCCTGGGGCTGGCGGATCGCGTTCCTCATCGGCGGCGTGCTCGGCCTGGTCGGGATGTGGCTGCGCCGGGCGCTGGCCGAGACCGAGCAGTTCGAGGAGAACCGCGAGCGCGCGAAGGCGGTGCGCAACCCGCTGCTGCTGACCCTGCGCGAGCACCCGAAGGCGGTGCTGCAGCTCTTCGGCTTCACGCTGCTCTCGACGCTGTGCTTCTACACGTTCTTCAGCGCGCTGACGCCGTACGCGGTGCAGTTCCGCGACGCCGCGGGCGGCGAGGTGTTCCTCGCGCTCTCGATCGGCACGATCGTCTTCATCGCGCTGCAGTACCCCATGGGCCACGCGGCCGACCGCTTCGGCCGGCGACCCCAGCTGCTCATCTGGTCGGCGCTGATGACGGTGATCACCGTGCCGTTGAGCCTGCTCATCACCGAGCGGCCGCCGCTGATCAATCTGATCATCGTGTTCACGGTCGGGCTCGGGCTCTACACGTTCATGTCGTCGATCGCTCCGGCGATCATGAGCGAGCTGTTCCCGACCGAGCTGCGCGCCCTGGGCATCGGCGCCTGGTACAACCTCACCGTCGCGCTGTTCGGTGGCACCGCGCCGCTGCTGATCTCGGCGCTGTCGAGCGCGGACCGGCCGCAGCTCTTCTTCTGGTACGTCTCGGGAGGCGCGCTCGTGGCGTTCCTGATCATCCTGACGCTGCCCGAGACCAAGGGCCGACAGCTCACCTAGCCCTCACACGGCGGACGTGTCGGGCGCGCGGTGGCACTCTGGAGCCATGGGCCTGCTGCGGACACTGCTCAACCTGGTGTGGCTGGTGCTGGCGGGCGTGTGGATGGCTCTCGGTTATCTCCTCGCCGGGATCATCTGCTGCATCCTCATCGTCACGATCCCGTGGGGGATCGCGTCGTTCCGGATCGCGCTGTTCGCGTTGTGGCCGTTCGGCAGCAGCATCGAGCGCCGGGCCGACGCCGGCGTGGGCTCGACGCTGGGCAACATCGTCTGGTTCGTCGTGGCCGGGTGGTGGCTCGCGATCGGGCACGTCGTCACCGCGATCCCGCTGGCGGTCAGCATCATCGGCATCCCGTTCGCGTGGGCGAACCTGAAGATGATCCCGGTGTCGCTCACCCCGCTGGGCCGGCGCATCGTCGACACCGACGACCCCCGCGGCTTCGGCGTCGACGGCCACCGCGCCGCGCCGCCGGTCGGCGCGCGCTGATCACCTCCGCACGGAGGTGGGCGGGGTCATGGCCCGGGACGGCCGCCGACGCCGAGGACCTCGCCGATCAGCTGGTGGAGCGCCACCGTCCCCGCACCCGCGCGGCCTCGCGCGTGAGGTGGTCGCGCTCGGGCACGCTCGCGGCGGCGCGGGCGGCCTCGGCGTAGAGGTCGGCCGCCCGGTCGAGGTCGCCGGCGTGCTCGTGGAGGTGCGCGGCCACCGCCGCGTACCGGGGCACGTCGGCGTCCACGGCAGCGAGGGCCGCGAGACCGGCCCCGGCGCCGTCGGCCTCGCCGAGCGCCACCGCGCGGTTGAGACGCACCACGGGGCTGTCGGTGATCGCCAGCAGCTCGTCGTACCAGCCGACGATCTGCGTCCAGTCGGTCTCGCCGGTGGTGGGGGCGTCCGCGTGCAGGGCGGCGATCGCGGCCTGCGCCTGGTACTGGCCCAGCCGGTCGCGGGCCAGCGCGGTCTGCAGGATCGCGACGCCCTCGGCGATCAGCACGGTGTCCCAGCGTGACCGGTCCTGCTCGGCGAGGGGGACCAGACGCCCGCCCGGCCCGGTGCGCGAGTCGCGGCGAGCGTGGTGCAGCAGCATGAGCGCGAGCAGCCCCGCGACCTCGGGCTCGTCGGTCAGCGCCGCGAGCTGGCGGGTGACGCGGATGGCCTCGGCGGCCAGGTCGAGATCGCCGCCGTAGCCCTCGTTGAACACCAGGTAGAGCACCCGGAGCACGGTCGCGAGGTCGCCGGGCCGGTCGAGCGGCAGCCCCGTGATCCGCTTCTTGGCCCGGCTGATGCGCTGAGCCATCGTCGCCTCGGGGACGAGGTAGGCGGCGGCGATCTGCCGGGTGGTCAGGCCGCCCACGGCGCGCAGGGTCAGCGCGGCCGCGGCGCTCGCCGGCAGCGTGGGGTGGGCGCACAGGAAATACAGGCGGAGGGTGTCGTCGGTGGCGGCGGCCGGGCCGGCGGGCGGCTCGGCGTCGACGGCGACCTCGCGCCCCCGTCGCGACGTCTCGGCGCGGGTGGCGTCGAGGAACTTGCGCCACGCGGCCTGGACCAGCCACCCCTTGGGGTCGCGGGGCGGGTCGTCGGGCCACGTCTCGAGGGCCCGGATCAGGGCCTCCTGCACGGCGTCCTCGGCCGACGCGAAGTCCGCGCCGCGCCGGCCGAGGACCGCGATGACCGCGGGGACGAGGTCGCGCAGCTCAGCTGGGGTCAACGAACTTCCCCGGCGCCGCGGTGAGGAACGGCCGGACCTCGAGCCACTCGGCGATCGGCTCGCCGCCGGCTCCGGGCGCGGCGGACAGCTCGCCGGCGAGCTCGAGCGCCCGGTCCCAGGACTCCACGTCGATGATCATCCAGCCGGCGATGAGGTCCTTGGTCTCGGCGAACGGGCCGTCGGTGACCGGCGGCCTGCCCTCGCCGTCGAAGCGCACGAATGCGCCCTCGGCCGAGAGCGCCTGGCTGTCGACGAACTCGCCGGTGTCCCGCAGGCGGTGGGCGAAGTCCGACATGTACTGCATGTGCGCGTCGACCTCGTCGGGCCTCCAGCGGTCCATCGGCGTGTAGTCCATCCCCGGGTGCCCCGGGCCGCCCTGGTAGTGCTTGAGGATCAGGTACCTCATGGTCGTTCTCCTCCGTCGTGACTGCGGCTCGTACCCCGGGGACGGAGCGGTGACCGGATTCTCGACAGCTTCCCCTCACGAACCCTGGAGATGTCGCGCGGTCATGGCCGTGGAGCGAGGTCGAGCAGCATCCGGACCGCCGGGCCGAAACGCGTCGGCGCCTCGCCGACCGTGTGGAACCCGCAGCGGGCGTAGAACGCCTCGGCGCGCGGGTTGGCCGTGACGACCAGCCGCGCGGCGCCCCCGTCACGGGCACGCCGCGCGGCGTCCTCGACGAGCCGGGCGCCGATGCCGCGGCGCATGAGGGCGGGGCGGACGAACAGCGCGTCGAGCTCGGCGTCGCCGTCGGGCAGCGCCAGCACGGTGGCGAAGCCGGTGACGACGTCGTCGACCTCGTGCACCCTGACGCGCCCGCCCCGCACGTCGCGCAGCGGCACCTCGATCGCGTCGGGGTGGGCGAGCAGGTCGTCGCGGTGGTCGGGCCAGATCAGCGACGCCTCGCGTATGAGGTCCTCCAGCGCGGGAACCTCGTCGACGCGGGCCTCCCGCACGCGTCCTTCTCCGGTCATCTCGCCTCCTGTGGTCCTGCGGCGATCGTGCGCGTGCTGTCGAGCAGGTTGAGCGCCGGCGACGGGCGCCGTCCGAGCCCGGCGCAGGTCGCCGATCCGCGGCGTTCGACCGGCGCCACAGGAAGGCGGTGGTCGGAGAAAGGTCACCCGAGAGCTCGGCGACCCTGTCCCGGTCGAGCCGTGACGCCGAGGCCTGCCCGGGCAAGGACACGATCAGCACCTTCCGCAGCTCGATCCGCCGATGACCATGCCGAACGTGCCGCTCGCGGAAGAGGCCGGCGAGCGGCACCTCCCGTCGGCGGACGCGCTTTTCGATCATGCGTGCCGGGCCGGTCGCGCGAGCGCCTCACCGGTCAGCGTTCCGGCGAAAGGTGACCCTCGCCGGTCTATTCGAGCGAAGGGGCCCTTCGGGCGGAACCGGCGGGCGCCTTTGCGGTACGACTGAGGCCGTGGGGAGCACGCTCGCGGAGCGGTACCGTCGGTTCGGCGAGGACGTCGCCGCGGTGTCGCCGCTGTCGGCCTGAGCGAACGTCCTCAGCCGACGGGCGCGGACGGCAGGGACGGCTGGGACGGCAGGGACGGCACGACCAGCTCGTCGGCGACCCACCGAGCCACGCCCGCGGGCCACGGCGCCGGCAGCCCGAGGACGACGTGGGTGAAGCCGGCGTCGAGCGCCTCGCGGATCGCCGCGCGGGTGGCGGCGGGGTCGTCGTAGGAGACCGGCAGGTGGATGGAGCGGGTGATCGCGGCGCGGCCCGCCGATGAGGATCGGTGGGTGCGGGCGCTGGACCGGCTTCGGGTTGCCGAAGGCGCCGGTGAGCTGCACGTGCTCGCCGTGGAAGCCGAAGGGTGCGTCCTCGGTCCAGAGTCGCGTGATCACCGTGCAGGCCTCGTCGAGCGCCACCACCGAGTCCCCGAAGTCGTGGTAGGGCAGGCCGCGCGCGTCGTACTCGCGGCGCGCCCACGGGATGCTCGGGCGCGAACCGGCGCCGATGCCGAGGTCGAGCCGCCCGCCGGACACGAGGTCGACCGTCGTCGCGATCTTCGCGAGCACGGCCGGGGGCCGGAACCGGTTACTCGTCACGAGCAGCCCGAGGCGCAGCCGCCGGGTCTGCGCGGCCATCGCCGACAGCAGCGTCCAGCCCTCGAGGATCGGGTCCTCGGGGTCGGCGTCCCCGATCGGCTTGAGGTGATCGAGCAGCCACACGTGGTCGATCTCGGTGATCGCATCGGCCTCGCGCCACACGCCAGGTCGAGGCGTGCGCGGTGGCCGGTGAGCAGGCGCTGGAGCGGCCCGTCCGACGACCGCTACGACGCGCGTCGCATGGTCGGCGTGTTCCTCGACGGACTGCGTGCCGGCTAGGTCGAGGGGTCGGGTCGCTCGGACTCCGGCTCGTCCTCGGCCTCGGTGCCCGGGATCGCCGGGCCGAGCAGGTCGTCGGCGTCGACGATCCGGTAGGCGTAGCCCTGCTCGGCGAGGAAGCGCTGGCGGTGGGCGGCGTACTCCGCGTCCACCGAGTCGCGCGCGACCACCGAGTAGAAGTGCGCCTGGCGCCCGTCGCCCTTGGGGCGCAGGAGACGACCGAGGCGCTGGGCTTCCTCCTGACGCGAGCCGAACGTGCCCGACACCTGGATCGCGACCGAGGCCTCGGGCAGGTCGATCGAGAAGTTCGCGACCTTGGAGACCACCAGCACCGGGATCTCCCCGCGCCGGAACCGGTCGAAGAGGACCTCGCGCTCCTTGTTCCTCGTCGAGCCCTGGATCACCGGGGCGTCGAGCGCGACGCCGAGCTCGTCGAGCTGGTCGAGGTAGGCGCCGATGACCAGCGCCGGCTCGCCCTCGTGGCGCGCGAGGATGCTGCGGACGACCGGGATCTTCGTCTTCGCGCAGGCGCAGAGCCGGTAGCGCTCCTCGGCCTCGGCGGTGGCGTAGATGATCCGCTCGTTGTCGGTCATCGTGACGCGGACCTCGACGCAGTCGGCCGGCGCCACCCAGCCCTGGGCCTCGATGTCGCGCCACGGGGCGTCGTAGCGCTTCGGGCCGATGAGCGAGAAGACGTCGCCCTCGCGACCGTCCTCGCGCACGAGCGTCGCGGTCAGGCCGAGGCGCCGTCGCGACTGCAGGTCGGAGGTCATGCGGAACACCGGCGCGGGTAGCAGGTGGACCTCGTCGTAGATGATCAGACCCCAGTCGCGGGTGTCGAACAGCTCGAGCGCCCGGAACTCGCCCTTCGTCTTGCGGGTCATCACCTGGTAGGTCGCGATGGTGACCGGGCGGATCTCCTTGCGCTCGCCGGAGTACTCGCCGACCTCGTCCTCGGTCAGCGAGGTGCGCGCCACGAGCTCGCGCTTCCACTGGCGCCCGGCGACGGTGTTGGTGACGAGGATCAGCGTCGTCGCGCCGGCCTTGGCCATCGCCGCGGCGCCGACGAGCGTCTTGCCCGCCCCGCAGGGCAGCACGACGACCCCGGACCCGCCGTGCCAGAAGCCTTCGACGGCCTCGGCCTGGTAGTCGCGCAGCTGCCAGTCGGACTGGTCGAGCTCGATCGGGTGCGCCTCGCCGTCGACGTAGCCCGCGAGGTCCTCGGCGGGCCAGCCGACCTTGAGCAGCGCCTGCTTGAGGCGCCCGCGCTCCGACGGGTGCACCGCGACGGTGTCGTCGTCGATGCGCTCGCCGAGCATCGGGGTGATCTTCTTGTTGCGCAGGACCTCCTCGAGCACGGCACGGTCGTTCGACAGCATGACCAGGCCGTGCACGGGGGAGTTCGTCAGCTGCAGGCGCCCGTAGCGGCCCATGGTGTCGACGACGTCGACGAGCAGGGCCTGCGGGACCGCGTAGCGGGAGTACTGGACGAGCGCGTCGACGACCTGCTCGGCGTCGTGGCCCGCGGCGCGCGCGTTCCACAGCGCGAGCGGCGTCACCCGGTAGGTGTGGACGTGCTCGGGGGCGCGCTCGAGCTCGGCGAACGGCGCGATGGCCTGACGAGCGGCCGGGGCCGCCTCGTGGTCGACCTCGAGCAGCAGGGTCTTGTCGGACTGGACGATGAGCGGTCCGTTGCCGGGCTGACTCAACCTCTCGACCTCCGGGCACGTCGGCGGGTGGTCCGTCCCATTCTCCTCCTGGGGGCCGACACACCGTCGGGCGGAGCAGGGACGCCGCTCGGGGAGCGCTGCAGGCGGGCCGGACATTCCCGGTCACCGGACGGCTACAGTGGGCCCGCTCGACCCCGTCCTGGAGGAGTGACCACCGACCCGCCCGAGCTCACACGCGTTCTCGCCCGAGCTCGCCCGCTGCGATGTCCCACCGGACGCCGCGCCGACCGCACTGGACGCCTGACCACACTGATGCGCCCGCTCGCCCTGCTCCCCGATCGTCGGACCGACGTGTCTCCGCGAGGCCGCACGGTGTCACCCACGTGCCACCCCGCGAACCGGACGGCCGCGACCATAGCCCATCCCTGGTCACCGAGCGTCGACCAGGGACGCCCTCGGCGCGGGGCGGCGCCCGGCGAAGTCCGATCGACCGGCGGAACCGGGAGGACCCGTCCGTGACCACCCCTGAGCGAGCACCCGAGCGAACGCCCGTGCGGTACCACGATCCGCACGACGGCCGCCCGGGTCCGGACGACCGCTCCGGCGGCGACTGGACCGAGCGGCTGGCCCTGCGCAACTGGAGCCTGCCGGTCAAGCTGACCGCGGTCCTGCTGGTGCCGACGATCTTCGTGCTGACCCTCGGTGTGCTGCGCATCGTCGAGCAGACGCAGGAGGCGGCGTCCTACGACAGCGTCCAGCAGGCCGTGGCCCTGGAGGACGGCACGTCGCGTGTGCTCGGCGACCTCGCCGACGAGCGGTCGGCGGCGGCGGTCTACGTCGCCGCGAACCGCGCCGGCGGCTCCGGGCCCGTCGAGCAGCGCATCGAGGCCACCCGCGACGCGACCTCCGAGCTGCGCCGCTCCGCCGGCGCGGCCGACTCGCTCGACCAGCAGACGATCACGGCGTTCGACCAGGCCGACGACGAGATCGACCAGCTCGACCGGCTGCGCGACGACGTCATCGACGGCCGCGTCGACGCCGCCGGCGCGATCGCCCGCTACACCGAGACGATCGACACCCTCGAGGTGTTCGACCGCTCGCTCTCGCGCGAGGCCGCCGACCCGAGCGTCGCCGGGCTCTCCTCCGGGCTCTACTCGCTCTCGGTGGTGCGCGAGGAGGACGCCTACGTCCAGGCCGTCGTCGCCGCCGGCATCGCCGCGGGCCGTATCGACGCGCCGTCGATCGACCAGGCGCGCAACGCGACGCTGCGCCGTTCCATCGCCGTGGACGACTTCCGCTCGGCGGTCGGCACCGACAACGCCGCGCTCGCCGACGCCGTCGTCGGCCCCGACGTCGACAACCGCGACCTGCTGGCGCAGGTCGTGCTCGGACGGGGTGCGGCGGGCCTCCCGCTGCAGGTCGCGGGCCCGGACTGGGAGCGCGCGTCCACCGCGGTCGAGGACCGTGTCGCCGCGACCTCCGAGCAGCTGCGCGGCCAGCTCCAGGGGCAGGCGGGCTCGCTGCAGGCCGCCGCGCGCAACGACGCCGGCATCTCGTCGGTGATCCTGCTGCTGGCCCTGATGGCCGGCGCGGCGGTGGTCTTCTTCGTCACCCGCTCGCTGCTGCGCCCGCTGCGCCTGCTGCGGCGCACCGCGCTCGACGTCGCCGAGCGGCGCCTGCCGCAGGCGGTGAAGAGCCTGCGCGAGGGCGAGACGCCCGACACCACGATCGTCCCGACGCCGATCAACACGCGCGAGGAGATCGGGCAGGTCGCCCGCGCGTTCGACCAGGTGCACGAGCAGGCGGTCCGGCTGGCCGCCGAGCAGGCCGGCCTGCGGTCGGCGTTCAACTCGATCTTCGTCAACCTGTCGCGCCGCTCCCAGGCGCTGGTCGAGCGCCAGCTGCGGCTCATCGAGCAGCTGGAGAACTCCGAGGAGGACCCGGAGGCGCTCTCCAACCTCTTCCAGCTCGACCACCTCGCGACGCGCATGCGCCGCAACTCCGAGAACCTGCTGGTGCTCTCGGGCACCGACCTGTCGCGGCGTGGCAGCCGGCCGGTGCCGCTGGTCGACGTGCTGCGCGCCGCCGCGTCGGAGGTCGAGCAGTACCAGCGCATCGACCTCGCCCCGCCGCCCCAGGCCCAGCTGCTGGGCCGCACGGCGAGCGACGTCGTGCACCTCGTGGCCGAGCTGCTCGAGAACGCCACCACGTTCTCCGCCCCCGACACCCGCGTGCGGGTGCAGGCGACGCAGAACGGCGACGGCTCGGTGCTCGTCGAGATCCTCGACTCCGGCGTCGGCATGAGCGAGGAGGACCTGCACGAGGCCAACGTGCGGCTCGACTCGCCGCCGACCGTCGACGTGTCGGCGTCCCGGCGCATGGGCCTGTTCGTGGTCGGGCGCCTCGCGACCCGCCACGGCATCACCGTCGAGCTGCGCAACCGCGACGACGGCGGCGTCGCCGCGACGGCGCTCGTCCCGGCGACCGCGGTACTGGCGGGCACGACCGACGGCCG
Organism: Actinomycetospora sp. 2LY8.5; assembly: GCF_057180585.1. Lineage (NCBI taxonomy): Bacteria > Bacillati > Actinomycetota > Actinomycetes > Pseudonocardiales > Pseudonocardiaceae > Actinomycetospora > Actinomycetospora sp. 2LY8.5. Next base: position 19,666 of record NZ_JBXUHE010000060.1, on the reverse strand, counting down.
GCCCGCGGTCGGTGCCGCCGGTGCTCGCCGCCCCGACGGCCCGAACGGTCCTGTCGACGGCGCCACGAACGGCGTGCCCGAGCAGGCGCGCGGCGGCGCGCCCGGCCTCCCGCAGCGGGAGCGGCGGGCCGTGGGCGCGCCTGGGTCGTTCTTCGCGCCCGGCGTGGATCCGGAGCGGGAGCAGGGTCGTCCGGCGCCCGACAACGGCTCGGAACGGCGGCCGCTGCTGCCGCGCCGCGGGCCGTCGAACGGCGCACCGGGCACCAACGGGCACGGGACGAACGGGCACGCGGGTCCTGGTGGGCACGGCGTCGCCGGTGATCGGGGTGGATCCGGGCGTCCGGCCGGTCCCGGTGGTCCTGGTGGGCCTCCTCCCGGGCCGCCGCCGGAGCGCGCCCCCGAGCGCGAGCCTGCCGACGAGGTCGAGGACGCCTACGACGCCTACGACGCCTCCGACGACGAGCAGGACGACACCGACGACCGCGTGGCCAAGGTCGGCGACGAGGTCGTCGACGAGGAGCCCGAGCAGGAGGCGGAGCAGGGCCGTCACGGCTTCGTGGGCGGTGCGGCCGCCGCGGGCAGTGCCGCGGCGCTGATCGGTGCGGCCGCCGCGCGCCGGCGCAGCCGCCGCCCCGAGGAGCCCGGCGAGGACGTGCCCGCGGGCGACGCTGCGAACGAGCAGGCCGAGCAGGCCGCGCCGCAGGAGCCCGAGGGCGCCGAGGAGCCCGCCGACGGTCAGCCGCACGGTCAACCCCAGGACCAGCCGCAGGGTCAGCCGCACGGTCAGCCCCAGGGGCAGCGGCAGGGCCACCAGCAGGGCCCGCCGCACGGTCCGCTGCCGGGCCGTCCCGGTCAGCCGGGCGGTCCCGGCGGACCCGGTGCGCCCACGGGTGCCGGTGGCTTCGGCGGTGGCGGCGGTGCGCCGGCTCCCGGCGCGCCCGGCCGGCCGAGCGGCCCGGTGTGGGGTCCGCCGCCGCCCGGTGGTCCCGGTCAGGCGCCGCCCCCCGGGTGGCGGGGTGCTCCGCCCGGGCGCGGTCCGGCCGGTCCGGGCGGCCCGTACGGTCCGCCGCCTCCCGGTGCCCCGCCGCGCCGGCCCGCCGATGGCCCGCCCATGTGGAACGGCGCGCCCGTCGTGCCGCCGCCGCTGCCCGCGTCCGGCGAGGAGCCGGCGCAGGAGCTCGAGGGCGCCGAGGTCCCCGAGGACGTCGTCGAGGGCCAGGAGGCGCACGACGAGGCTCTGGCGCGCGCCGAGCAGGTCGACGACGGCGCCGCTGAGGAGGTCCCCGCCGAGCCGGAGACCCCGGCCGCGGAGACCCCGGCCGCGGAGACCCCGGCCGCGGAGACGCCGCCGACCCGGCGGGGCATGCTCCCGCTGCGTCCGCGCGTGGTGCGCCCGCAGGCGCGCCCGGCGTGGCAGGAGGGCTCGCCGGAGGCGGCGGAGTCCGCGGAGTCCGCGGGGGCTTCGGGGTCGCCGGTGGCGCCGGCCGGTGCGGCGCCGGACGAGGTGGTGCCCGCCGTCTCGGAGGTCCCCGCCGTCGACCAACCCGTCGCGAGCGCCCCGCCGCCGTCCCCCGAATCGGCTCCCGAGGCTGTCGAGGCCCCGGAGCAGGTGTCGGCGCCGGGGTCGGCGACGGAGCAGGGCGAGCCGCGCGGGATGCGGCCGTCGAGCCGGCGTCTCCCACCACCTGACACGACGTTCTCCCCGGGGATGGCACCGCGTCTGCGTCCGCGCCGCACGACCGGCCAGGCGGACGCGCAGGCACCCGAGGCCCCCGCGCCCGTCGAGCAGGAGGCTGTGGCGCCCGCCGAGCCGGTGGCTCCTCCCGAGCCGCCGGCCGCGGACGAGCCGCCCCGCCCCGCCGCAGGCCCGCAGGCCCCCGGTGGCCTCCCGCGGCGCGGCGCGGCGCAGACCCCGCCCGGTCCGCCGGTGCCCGGGGGCAGCGCGCCGGACCGTCTCTTCGACCCGACGCCGCCGTCCGAGGGCAACGGGCACACCCGCAACGGCGGCCACGGCGCCCCCGCGCGGGCGGTGCCGGAGCGGCTGCCCGGCCGAGCCGGGCGCCCGCAGCGGGAGCGCACGCCGATCTACGACGAGGTCGCGTCCGCGTGGTTCCGCGAGGCCCCGCCGGCCGCCGGGCCGGACGAGGCCGAGTGGGCGTCGACGTCGGGCGACGAGGGCTGGCGCGCCGCCGCGGCCAGCGCCGACGCCCTCGACGCCGGTGTCAGTGCGGGCGGCACGACGGAGTCGGGTCTGCCGAAGCGCCGGCCCCGCGCCCAGCTCGTGCCCGGGGCCGCGCGCTCCGGCGCGGCCGGCGCGCCGGGCGACCGGCCGGCGGGGCCCGCGATCCCGCGGCGCAGTGCCGACGCGATCCGGGGCCGTCTCGCGAGCTATCAGCAGGGTGTGGCCGACGGGCGGTCCACCCGACGTGACCGGCCGGGGGACACCGCGGGCGAGCAGCAGGACGCTCGCCCCGGGGATGAGGAGGAGCAGTGACCGGAGCCCAGTCGCAGCCGAGCCGCTTCGGCTGGTTGGTCTCGAACTTCGCCGAGCGGGTGCCGGGGGTGGCGCACGCGGTCGTGGTGTCGGCCGACGGGCTGCTGCTCACCGCGTCGAACCGCCTGCCGCGCGACCGCGCCGACCAGCTGGCCGCGGTGGCGTCCGGCCTCATCAGCCTCACGCAGGGCGCAGCGCGCTGCTTCGAGGCCGGCGAGGTCGTGCAGACCGTGGTGGAGATGGAGCGGGGCATCGTCCTGCTCATGTCGATCAGTGACGGGTCGTGCCTCGCGACGCTCGCCGCCCCGAACTGCGACATCGGCCTGGTCGGCTACGAGATGACCTTGTTGGTCGATCGGGTCGGGCAGCTGCTGACCCCCGAGCTCCGCGCCGAGCTTCAGGGGTCGGCGGTGCGATGACGTCACAAGGGGGTGACGACCGGTGAGCGATGACCCCGGCGAGTCCTTCGCCGACGTCCTCAACGGCATCAGCGGGGGACCGAAGACGCCGCGCGGCGAACGCCGCGGGCTCTTCCGGCGACGCCGCAGCGCCGAGGAGCACCCGGTCCCGTCGGAACCCGCCGCTCCGACGGGTGACGAGGTGGGCCCGCCGAGCGACGGCACCGTCGCCCCCCACGGCTACCTGTACGGGCAGGACGTGCCCGACGGCGCGCACGCCATGGCATCCGGGGAGCAGCAGACCGCGCCCTACGGTGTCCCGCAGGCCGGACCCCCGCGGCACGAGCTCCCCGAACCCGAGCCACCGGCCGAGCGCGCCGACGAGGTCGCGATCGTGCGCCCCTACGCCTGGACCGGCGGCCGGACCCGCCCGGTCTACGACCTGGCCGTCGAGACCCTGGTCTCGGTCGGCTCCGCGGGCCGCGAGCTGTCGCGGATCCCCAAGTACGAGCACCGCGCCGTGGCGGAGCTGTGTCGCGAGCCCCGGTCCGTCGCGGAGGTGGCGGCGTTGCTGACGCTGCCGCTCGGCGTGGCCCGGGTGGTCATCGGCGACATGGCGTCGCAGGGCACCGTCGTGGTGCACCAGACCGCCTCGACCTCGGGCGACGTCCCGGACCTGGCGTTGATGGAAAGGGTGTTGAGTGGACTACGACGGCTCTGACGCAGGGGGCGCCGAGCCGGTCCCGACCACCACCTCAGCCAAGATCGTCGTGGCCGGGGGGTTCGGGGTCGGCAAGACCACGTTCGTGGGCTCGGTCTCGGAGATCGACCCGTTGACCACCGAGGCCGTGATGACCGACGCCAGCTCCGGCGTCGACGACCTCTCGGCGGTGCCGAACAAGCGCACCACCACGGTGGCCATGGACTTCGGCCGCGTCTCGCTCGACTCCGACCTGATCCTCTATCTGTTCGGCACGCCCGGGCAGGACCGGTTCTGGTTCATGTGGGACGACCTCGTGCGCGGCGCGATCGGCGCGGTCGTGCTCGCGGACACCCGGCGGCTCGCCGACTGCTTCGCCGCGGTCGACTTCTTCGAGGACCGTCGCCTGCCCTACGTGCTCGGCGTGAACTGCTTCGACGGCGTCCTGCGCCACGAGCTCGAGGATGTCCGCGAGGCGCTCGCGATCGACCCGGCGGTGCCGATCCTGACCGTCGACGCCCGCGACCGGGAGTCGACGAAGCAGGCGCTCATCGCGCTCGTGGAGCACGCGATGCAGGTCTGGGCGGTCGGCGCCCGGGCCTAGCGGGGTTGTCGCAGCGAACGTGCTGTTCGCTGCTTCTATGCGCGCGAACTCCGCGTTCGTGCGCGCTGCCGCTGGTCGCCGACGCGGATCACCCGGTGATCAACGGGGACTTCGAACGCCTAGAAGCAGCGAACAGCACGTTCGCTGCGACACGTCGGCGGGCGGCGGGCATGCGGACCGTGCGGCGCGGGCGTCCGAGCGATCGCGAGCGTCCGGGGAGATCACGAGCGCCTCGTGCACCTCCGTGGGCGCCACCGGCTGCACCACGCTCTCCTGATCACCGCCCGCAGGCGCGCCCGCAGCGATCAACGGGGAGTTCGGGCGCCTAGAAGCAGCGAACAGCACGTTCGCTGCGAAACCGCTCGCCGCTCAGCGGTCCGCGAGCACGCTCACCGAGGTGATCCGGTGCAGCGCGAAGGACAGCGGGGTCGCGCCGACCGTGGGGCCGGTGGTCTCGCCGCGGTCCTCCCCGTCGTCCTCGAAGCCCTCGAGCACGCCGCCGCCGACGCGCAGCGGGCGCACGACGCGCTGGGACGCGGTGCCGTGCGCGTCGACGTACCCGATCCACACGCTGCGTCCGGTGCGCGCGGCCTCGGCGAGGACGGCGACGGTGGCCGAGGTCGCCGCGCGCCCCGCACCCGCACCGGTCGCGCGACCCCGGGAGGCGGTGGCGGCGCGGTCGCCGGCGCGGAGCTGAGCGACGAGCGCGGTGACCTGGTCCTCGGAGAGCGACGGCGTGGTGCCGACGGCGCGCTCGGGACGCTTCGCGGGCGTCCGGCGTCCCCGGGGGCGCATGTCGAGCACGCCGCCGACCTCGTCCTCGGCGACCGGCGACAGCCCGGCGGCCCGCAGCGCCTCGAGGACCTCGACCAGCGGCTGCGGGCTGACGAGCACGGTCGGCGCGATCCGGCGCAGCTGGAGGCGCTCGGCCTCGGGGTGCACCATGACCTCGGCGACCAGCGCCTCGTCCTCCGAGCGCAGGAAGGACGCCGCCGCTCCGCCGCGCAGGCGTCCGTGGCGGCGGGCGACGTCGTCGACGAGGTACGTCAGGCCCTGGGGCACCGGGGTGGCCGAGCGCGTCGAGAACAGGTCGTGCAGGTCGGCCGCGGTCTGCCCGAGGTCGAGCGCGCGGCGCACCGAGGCCTCGCTGATCCGGTAGACGGTGGCGCTGCCGGAGGACTCGACGTCGGCGACGCGGTCGAGCGCGGCGGCCAGCTCCGGCTCGAGCCGGCCGGGCGCGACCGCGGTGAGGTCGGCCTGCAGGAGCACGTGGTCGACGGGCTCGGGCAGCGCGCGGCGCAGCGCCGCGGCGGCGGCCGCGTCCGGGTCGTCGCCCGGGCCGCGCGCCGGGACGAGCAGCTCGCGGGTCGCCGAGGTGATCGCGTCGTGGGCGACCAGCCCCATCGTCGTCGCCTCGCGCAGCACCGTGCGGACCATCTCGTCGCGCTGGCGCCCGCCCTTGCGCGGTGCGCGCCAGGCCAGGGACGCGACGAGGTCGTCGGTGCTCGGCGGGCCCTCGCCGTCGGCGAACTCGCGCAGGCGGTCGAGCACACGGCGGCGCAGCGCCGGCGCCCAGGGCCGTCGGGCCTCGTCGGAGAGCGGGCCGATGAGCTTGTCGCCGACGTCGCGCGCCCCGACCAGCGACGGCGCGCGGGGCGTGTCGAGCCAGCCGCGGGCGAGCATCACCCAGCGCACGTCGGGGCCCGCGGCGAACCAGCGGTCGACGGTGACGGTCGGCGTCCACGCCGGGGCCCCACGCCCGTTCTCCGGGCCCTCGGACACGGCGACGAGCCCCGCCCCGGCGAGCACCTCCACCAGCAGCGCCGCGTCCGCCTCGCTCTGCCCGAGCTCGCGGGCGACGCGGCGCAGGTCGCGCACCCCGAGCCCGCCGGAGCGCAGCACCGCGGGCGGCGCGTCCGACCACGACGCCAGCACGACCTCCGCGCGGCGCACCAGCTCGAGGATCTCTCCGGCGGCGGTGGCGTCGACGTCGGCGGGGGCCCGCACGCGCGGCGCCGGCATGGGGTCGGTGAGGGCGACGTCGCCGAGCGGGCGGTCGCCCCGGACCCCGAGGGCGGCCTCGCGGGTGAGCTCGACGGTCTCCTGGTCGACGCGCAGCAGCAGGCCCGCGGCGAGCAGCCGCCCCACCGGGCCGTCGTCGGGACCCTGGGCGCGGCTGCGGCCGATCGGGCCGTCGGCGGAGAGGGCCTCGACGACCGCGCGCTCGTCGGCGGGCAGCGCGTCGACGACGGCGGCGGGGTCGTCGGCGGTGGCGATCGCGCAGAACTCCGGCGCCGGGCGACCCAGCCCGCCCGGGTAGCGCACCGAGACGTCGCGCAGCGCCGGCACCGCCCGCAGACCCGTGCGCGCAGAGGGGTCGGCCGCCGCGAGCTCCGGGTCCAGCGTGGAGCCGTCGGGCCAGCACAGCGCGCGGCTCTCGAGGTCCGCGAGCGCGGCCCCGCCGGCCTGCGCGCGGTCGGGACCGAGGAGCGCGAGGACGTCGCCCGCGGCCACGGCGGCCTCGTCGGCACGCAGCACGAGCAGCGCGTCGACCACCTGGAGGGTGAACGCGTCGAGGTCCTCGCACGCGCGCCCGACCGACATCCGCACGCTCGCGCGGGTGGCCACCACGCCGGTGTCGGCGGGGGCGGGCAGGGCGAGATCCGGGCGGGCGCGCAGCAGCGCGCCCAGGGTGTCGTCGTCCTGGGCACGCAGGTGCTCGAGGAGGGTCCGGCCGGACATCACGTCCCACGGTAGTCGGGGTCGGGCGCGCCCACCCCCGAGGTGCGGCAGACTGGAGCTCCGCCGACCGGGAGGACAGGGAGAGATGGCCGAGGACCACGCGACCGGAGCCCAGGACGAGACCGCGCCGCGCCAGGATCCGTGGTGGCCGGAGGTCGAGGGCGGCCACCCGATCACGGAGCTGATGGCGCCCACCCAGGGCTCGCCGTCCCCCTTCGGCGAGACGCAGTTCCCCCTGCCGGCCGACCAGCTCGGCTACGAGCACCCGGTCACCGAGATCAACCGCTGACCACGACAGCGACCGTCGCCGGCCTCCTGCTCGCCGCGGGCGGAGGCCGGCGCATGGGCCGCCCGAAGGCCGCCGTCGAGCTCGACGGCGAGCCGCTCGTGCGCCGCGCCGCCCGGGCCCTCACCGCCGCGGGGCTCGCGCCCGTCGTGGTCGTGCTCGGTGCGGGCCTGCCCGGTACCGCCGCGCTGCTCGACCCCGGTACCCGCTGGGTGCCCGCGCCCGGCTGGGACACCGAGGGCCAGGCCGCCTCCCTGCGCGCGGGGCTGGACGCCCTCGAGGAGACCGACGCCGTCGCGGCGCTCGTCACGCTCGTCGACACCCCGGGCATCGGCCCCGACGCCCTCGCGCGGGTCGCGGCCCGCGCGGACGGCCCAGGCGGTCCCGACGTGCTCGCGCGCGGCGCCGTCGGGGGACGGGCGGGCCACCCCGTGCTGCTCGGCCGGGCGCACTGGAAGGCTGTGCACGCGGCGGCCACCGGCGACACCGGCGCGCGGGGGTTCCTGCGCGGGCGGGACGACGTGGCGGCGGTGGAGATCGGGGACGTCGCCGTCGACGACGACCTCGACACCCCCGACGATCTGCAGCGCTGGTGGGCTCGACGAGAGGAGACACGGTGACCGTCCCGGGACCCGGTTACGCGATCACGGCCCGCGTCGAGGCGCCGGCGAGCGCCACCGCGGCGGGCGACCTCGCCGTCGCCGTCGGGCGCGTGGGCGGCGTCATGACCGCGTTCGACGTCGTCGAGTCGCGCGCGGACTCGATCATCGTCGACATCAGCTGCAACGCGCTGTCCGAGGAGCACACGGTCCAGATCACCGACGCCCTCGACGCGCTCGACGGCGTGCGGGTGCGCAATGTCTCCGACCGCACGTTCCTGGTCCATCTCGGCGGGAAGATCGAGGTCAACGCCAAGGTCGGCCTGCGGACCCGCGAGGATCTCTCGCGCGCCTACACGCCCGGCGTCGCCCGGGTCTGTCAGGCGATCGCGAAGCGGCCGGACGACGCGCGCAGCCTGACGATCAAGCGCAACACGGTCGCCGTGGTCACCGACGGGTCCGCGGTGCTCGGGCTCGGCAACCTCGGCGCCGCCGCGTCGATGCCGGTGATGGAGGGCAAGGCGGCGTTGTTCAAGCGTTTCGCCGGCGTCGACGCCTGGCCGGTCTGTCTCGACACCCAGGACACCGAGGAGATCATCTCGATCGTCCGCGCGCTCGCTCCCGTGTACGGCGGGATCAACCTCGAGGACATCGCCGCGCCGCGCTGCTTCGAGATCGAGGAGCGGCTGCGCGACATGCTCGACATCCCCGTCTTCCACGACGACCAGCACGGCACCGCCGTCGTCGTGCTCGGAGCCTTGCGCAACGCGCTGCGCGTCGTCGGCAAGGAGATGAACGACTGCCGGATCGTCGTCTGCGGCGTCGGCGCCGCGGGGTCGGCGATCATCCGGCTGCTGTTGCCCCTGGCGCCGGCCGACCTGCTGGCCGTCGACGTCGAGGGGATCATCCATCCCGACCGGCCGGGCCTGCACCCGAGCCTGGGGTGGGTCGCCGAGCAGACCAACCGCGGCCGGCGCTCCGGAACGCTCACCGACGCGATGCCCGGCGCCGACGTGTTCATCGGGGTGTCGGCACCGAACCTCCTCTCCGAGGCCGACGTCGCCGGGATGGCCGAGGGCGCCGTGGTGTTCGCACTGGCGAACCCCGACCCGGAGATCGACCCGGCGATCGCCCAGCGGCACGCGTCGGTGGTGGCCACCGGCCGGTCGGACTACCCGAACCAGATCAACAACGTGCTCGCCTTCCCGGGCATCTTCCGCGGGCTGCTCGACGCGCACGCGCGCGGCATCTCCGACGTCATGCTGCTCGCCGCCGCGGCCGCGATCGCCGACGTCGTCTCCGAGCCGAACCCGCTGTTCATCGTGCCCAGCGTCTTCGACAGCACGGTCGCGACGGCGGTGGCGTCGGCGGTGCGCAAGGTCGCCGACTCCGACCGCGTCCCGGTCGGCGAGGCGCTGTCCGTCGGCCGGGAGACCGCCCGTGCGGTGGAGGACACCACCGATGAGTAGGACGCGCGGCGACCAGGGGAGCATGCCGACAGGGGAGCTGGACCGTTGAGTGAGGGCTCGGGGCTGACCCACGTGGACGCCACCGGCGCCGCGCGGATGGTCGACGTCGGCGACAAGGAGGTCACGCGCCGCACCGCGACCGCGACCGGCGTCGTGCGGACGACCTCCGAGGTCACCGCCGCGCTGCGCGACGACACCGTCCCCAAGGGCGACGCGCTCGGTGTCGCGCGGGTCGCGGGGATCATGGGCGCCAAGCGCACGCCGGACCTCGTCCCGCTGTGCCACCCGATCCCGCTGGCGGGGGTCACCGTCGACCTCGAGGTGGGCGACGACCACGTCGCGATCACCGCCACCGCCCGCAGCGCCGACCGCACGGGCGTCGAGATGGAGGCGCTCACCGCGGTGGCGGTCGCCGGCCTGACGCTGCACGACATGATCAAGGCGCTCGATCCGGCCGCGACGCTGGACGCGGTGCGCCTGGAGCACAAGGAAGGGGGGCGGTCCGGTGTCTGGACCCGACCCGACGGCCGCTGACCCGACCCGCCGCGCGCGGGTGGTGACCGCGTCCAACCGCGCCGCGTCCGGCGTCTACACCGACCGCGGCGGGCCGATCGTCGTCGAGTGGCTGCGCGGCCAGGGTTTCACCACGCCCGACCCCGTGGTCGTCCCCGACGGGGAGCCGGTGGCCGCGGCGCTGCGCGAGGCCGTCGCCGACGGCGCCCACGTCGTCGTCACCACCGGCGGCACGGGCATCTCGCCCACCGACGCCACCCCCGAGGCGACCCGCGCGGTCCTCGACTACGAGATCCCGGGCCTCGCCGACGCCGTCCGCCGGGCCGGGGCCGATCAGGTGCCGACGTCGGTGCTCTCACGTGGCGTGGCCGGGGTCGCCAAGCGCACCCTGGTGGTGAACCTGCCCGGCTCCCCGGGCGGGGTGCGCGACGGGCTGGCCGTGCTCGAACCGGTGCTGGCCCACGCCGTCGACCAGATCCTGGGAGGGGACCACCCGTGACCACCAGCGTGCCCGCGCGCGTCCTGCGCGCGACCGTCACCGAGGAGCCGCTCGACGTCTCCGAGCACGCCGCGCTGGTCGACGATGCCGCCGCGGGCGCGGTCGTCACGTTCGCGGGCGTCGTTCGCGACCACGACCACGGCCGCTCGGTGACCGCCCTGGACTACGAGGGCCACCCGAGCGCCGCGAGCGTCGTGGAGAAGGTCGCCGCCGAGGTCGCCGGGCAGTTCCCCGGCGTGCGGGCGCTCGCCGTCACCCACCGCGTCGGCGCCCTGGGGATCGGCGACGTGGCGCTGGCCTGCGCCGTCGCCGCCGAGCACCGCCGCGAGGCGTTCGACGCCTGCAGCGAGCTCGTGGACGCCGTGAAGCGCGAGCTGCCGGTGTGGAAGCGTCAGGAGTTCACCGACGGCACCGAAGAATGGGTCAACTGCCCCTGACCCACCTCCCCGATGGCTCGCCTCGGGCGGTCAGCTCATCGACAGCGTCTGACCGGGGAAGATCATGTTCGGGTCGGTCAGCACGCCGGTGTTGGCCGCGGCGATCGAGCGCCAGGACCTGCCGTGGGAGACGGCGATCGTGCTGAGCGTGTCGCCGTCGCGGACGGTGTAGGAGCCCGACGAGGACGAGGACCCGGAGTCGCGGACCTGACGGGTCTCGGAGCGGCTGCTCGAGCCGGAGTCCTCGTCCTCCGTCGTCGTCGGAGCCGCTCGACGACGAGCCAGAGGATCCCGAGGACCCCGACGACCCCGGCTCCACGCGGGAGCCGGGGCCGTCGGGCGCGTGATGCGGATCAGCGCAGGGCGAGCTGCTGCCCGACGTTGAGGGAGTCCGGGTTCGCCAGGGCGTTGCGCTGGGCGACGGACTGCCAGGAGACGCCGTTGGCGGCGGCGATCGAGCTCAGGGTGTCGCCCGCCGCGACGGTGTGCGCGGCCCCGGGGGCGGCCGGCGCGGTCGCCGGCTGGGCCGGCTTGTCGGTGCGGGCGGGGGACCGGATGCCCTCGGAGTCCGAGTCGTCGGAGTCCGAGTCCTCGGAGCCGGAGCTCGAGGAGGAGCCCGAGGAGCTCGAGGAGCTCGACGCACCGGAGTCGGACTCCGTGTTGGCCGAGCGGTCGGTGTTGCCGGTCTTCTTGGAGCACGTCGGCCAGGCGTTCATGCCCTGCTCGGCCTTGACGCGCTCGGCGACCTGGATCTGCTCCGCGCGGCTGGCGTCCTCCGGCTGGCCCGAGCCGCCGAAGGCGCGCCAGGTCGAGTCGGTGAACTGCAGACCGCCCCCGAAGCCGTTGCCGGTGTTGATGCTCCAGTCGCCGCCGCTCTCGCACTGGGCGAGCTCGTCCCAGTCGGTGTCGGCGGAAGCGAGACCCGTGGTCAGGGCCATCGGGGCCGCGGCGACCGCGCCCACCAGGGCGATCTGGGCCGCGCGCCGTCCGAGGGCGCGCGCCAGCGACTCATCGGTATTCCGAGCCATGACCTCTCTCCGTACCGCGCCGCGCGGGCGGAGCCTCGCGAGCGGGTCGACGGCCGGTTCCACGCGGCCTCACCGCCCGTGGGTGCGCAGGGGGCACCCGGGGCCCTGCTGTCCTCGCGCTCGTCCGGTCCGCCACTTTCGTTTCGGGGCAGGTCACCCGGGAACGCTGGACGAGCGTCGGCGCGGCGGTCCCGGGGGTGTCGGGCCCTCGGCACCGGTCGGGTGCTCGCAGAGGGCCGCCAGGGACGGTACGGAGCACTCGGCGTCTTTCAAGCCGTGCTCATGCGACCGCCGTCACCCGCTCGTGACGGTTCGTGACACCGCCGTGCTGGACGAGGGGCCGGATCTCCTGCTCATGTACGGAGTCGATCTCGCGCGCAACCGCTTCCGCCGGGCGCGTCGCAGATCCGTATCTGTGCGTGGCCTCACGGCCCGCGCACGGCCGTTCGGCCCAACGAATCTCAGGCGCCCGCGGTCACAGGACCATCCAGTGGCTACCCATCGGGCAGTGGGACATGCTGGAGCAGTGAGCGTGACCACCGAACCCAGCAGCCCGGACGACCTGGCGCGGGCCCTCGACACCACCGGCTACCTCGCCGACGAGGGCCTCGCGTCCGCGGCGTTCCTGGCGCTGCGCATGGGTCGCCCGCTCTTCTGCGAGGGCGAGCCCGGCACGGGCAAGACGGCGCTGGCCCAGGCGCTGTCCGAATCCCTGGGCCTGCCCCTCGTGCGCCTGCAGTGCCACGAGGGCATCGACGCGTCCCAGGCCCTCTACGACTGGGACTTCCCGCGCCAGCTGCTGCACCTGCGCGCGCTCGAGGCGTCGGCGAGCGCCTCGCACACCGAGCTCGACGTCGACGCCGTCGAGTCCTCCCTCTACGACCGCCGGTTCCTCCTGGCGCGCCCGGTGCTGCAGGCGCTGCAGGACGCGCCCTGCGTGCTGCTCGTCGACGAGGTCGACCGCGCCGACGACGAGTTCGAGGCGTTCCTGCTCGAGGTGCTCGCCGAGAACTCGGTGACGATCCCCGAGATCGGGGTCGTGAAGGCCGGGACGCCGCCGCTCGTGGTGCTGACCTCCAACCGCACCCGCGAGGTGCACGACGCGCTCAAGCGCCGTTGCCTCTACCTCTGGCTCGAGCACCCCGACCTCGCCCGCGAGACCGCCATCCTGCGCCGGCGCCTGCCCGACCTGCCCGAGGAGCTCGCCGGGCAGGTCGCCCAGGCCGTGCACGGGCTGCGCGGGCTCGACCTGCTCAAGCCGCCCGGCGTCGCCGAGTCGATCGACTGGGCGCAGGCGCTGCAGCTCATCGGGGCCCGCCACCTCGACCTGACGTCGGCCACGGCCACGCTGGGCGCGGTGCTGAAGTACCGCGAGGACGCGGACCGGGCGCGCGACAAGCTGGACGCCCTACTCGCCTCATGACCACCTCGGGCGAGCGGAGCGACGGGGAATGACCGCCGGTGACACGGGCGGGAGCAGCGACGGGCCTGCACCCCGCCCCCACGCGGGCGCGGTGCTGGCCTCCGGGGTCGTCGAGGACCTCCGCGGCGACACCGCCCCGGACGGTGACACGGTCCTCGAGGACTTCGTCGCCTTCACCCGCCTCGTCCGCAACGCCGGCGTCCCCGTGACTACCGACCGTGTGGCCGCCTACCTGCAGGCGCTGCGGCTGTCAGACCTGTCCAGCGAGGTCGCCACCTACTGGGCGGGGCGCCTGACGCTGTGCGCCGACCCCGATGACGTCGTGCGCTACGACCACGCGTTCGCCGCCTGGTTCTCCTCCGACCCGCGCGACCAGCGGATGGGCCGTCCCGCGCCGCCCACGCCGCGGATCTCGACGATGGCCGCGCTCACCGACCCGCCGCCCGGCTCCGGGGAGGGCGACGACGAGGAGACCCCCGAGCTGCGCGTCGCCGCCTCCGGCGAGGAGGTCCTGCGCGACCGCGACATCGCCGAGCTCTCCATCGGCGAGCGCGAGCACCTCAAACAGCTGCTCGCCCTGCTGCGCCCCGCCCCGCCGAAGCGCCGCGCCCGGCGCCGGCGGCCCGCCCGCCGTGGTGAGCCCGACCCGCGGCGCACGCTGCGTGCGGCGCTGGCGGGCGGCGGCGAGATCGGCGACCTGCGCCGCCGCGCCCGCCGCGAGCGCCCGCGCCGGGTGGTCCTGCTCATCGACGTGTCCGGCTCCATGAGCCCGTACGCGGACACGCTGCTGCGTTTCGCGCACGTCGTCACCCGGCGCACGCCGCGAGCCGTGGAGACGTTCACGCTCGGGACGCGCCTGACCCGCGTGACCCGCGAGCTGCGTCAGCGCGACCCGGAGCGCGCGCTCGCCGACGCCGGGCGCGCGATCCCGGACTGGTCGGGCGGGACTCGGCTCGGCGAGGTCCTGCGCGCGTTCCTCGACCGCTGGGGTCAGCGCGGGGTCGCGCGGCGCGCGGTCGTCGTCGTGTTCTCCGACGGCTGGGAGCGCGGGGGCGCCGACCTGCTCGGCGAGCAGTCCGCCCGGCTCGCCCGCCTGGCCCATCGGGTGGTCTGGGTGAACCCGCACGCCGGCAAGAGCGGTTACGCGCCGGTGCAGGGGGGAATCGCGGCGGCCCTCCCGCACGTTGACCGGTTGCTGGCGGGCCACTCCCTCACCACATTGGCCGAGCTGCTGGAGGTGCTGCGGGATGCGTGACGTACTGCCCACGTTGGAGTCCTGGTGGGCGGAGGGTCGCCCGACCGCACTCGCCACCGTGGTCGGGACCTTCCGGTCCGCCCCGCGCCAGCCCGGGGCCTCGATGCTCGTCGGCAACGACGGGCAGGCCGTCGGGAGCGTGTCCGGCGGCTGCGTCGAGGGCGCGGTCTACGAGCTCGGCTCGGGCATCCTCTCCGGCACCGACGAGGCGACCCTGCAACGTTACGGCGTCTCCGACGATGACGCGTTCGCGGTCGGCCTGACCTGCGGCGGCATCCTCGACGTCTACGTCGAGCAGGTCGACCGCCAGTCGTTCCCGCAGCTCGGGGCCATCGCCGCCGCCGTGCGCGAGCACCGGTCGGTCGCCGTCGCCACCGTCGTCTCGGGGCCCGCGGACCGGGTCGGGCGCCGGCTGGTCGTGTGGCCCGAGGAGGTCGAGGGCAGCACGGGCTCGGCCCGCCTCGACGACGCGCTGCGCGACGACGTCCGCGGCCTGCTCGCGGCCGGGCGCTCGGCGCTCGTGTCCTACGGCACCGACGGCGAGCGCCGCGGCGAGGGCCTGCAGGTCTTCGTCGAGTCCTTCGCCCCGCCGCCCCGGCTCATCGTCTTCGGCGCCATCGACTTCGCCGCCGCCGTCGCGCGGATGGGCACCTTCCTCGGCATGCGGGTCACCGTCTGCGACGCCCGCCCGGTGTTCGCGACGTCGAACCGCTTCCCGGAGGCCCACGAGGTCGTCGTCGAGTGGCCGCACCGCTACCTCGCCGAGGAGGCGGAGGCGGGGCGCATCGACTCGCGCACCTCGCTGGCCGTGCTCACCCACGACCCGAAGTTCGACGTGCCGCTGCTCGAGGTCGCCCTGCGGCTGCCCGAGATCGGCTACATCGGGGCGATGGGGTCGCGGCGCACGCACGACGACCGCAAGCAGCGGCTCATCGAGGCCGGGGTGACGCCGGCCGAGCTGGCCCGGATGTCGAGCCCGATCGGCCTCGACCTCGGCGCCCGCACCCCGGAGGAGACCGCGGTGTCGATCGCCGCGGAGATGATCGCCCAGCAGTGGGGCGGACGAGGCACGCCGCTGTCGGGCCGCGACGGCCCCATCCACTCCGAGTCCAACGTCGAGCCCGCGATCCCCGCGGCCTCGTTGAGCCAGAGCTAGACCACCCGCGCCGTCAGGAGCGGGTACTCCCGACCCGTCGCCGCGGTCGCCGGGTCGCTCAGCCCTCCTCGGCCTCTCCCGGGAGGTGCGCCGCGTGCGACCGGCACGCTGCGCGTGATCGAACAGCCGACATGCCTGCTGGACGCGCCGACCCCGGCCTGCACCTGCGGCTCTCCGGCGACCGTCTGGACGGGAAGATCGAGGAGATGCTGGCGCAGGACAGCCGGATCCGGCATCTGGTCGACGGGATGGGCCTGGCGAGGTTCCGGCGCCGGTGGGCCGAGGAGGCCTTCCTCGTCGAGCGCCCGGTGCCCGCGAGGGCGGTCGACCGGTGTGACCGGTGTCGCGACCTGCACCGATCGGGCACGACGGGACCTGTCCGTACCCTGCCGTCGCCCGCTGTCTCTCTGTAACGTGGGCTACATCGTCGTGCGGGTCGGCCCTTCGGCCGGTCGGCAGAGAGGGGGCAGCGTGGTCCTCGTCGACAGCGTGACCCGCGCCGGGGAGTCGGTCATCGCCCATCGACGCTCCCACGAGCCGGTGGGCGGCGCGGCCGGCGCGCCGGCCGCGCCACCGCGGAGCCCGGCCGAACGGGCCGCTGGACGCACGGGCACGCGTTCGGGCACGGGGACCCCCCGCCTCGCGAAGTTCCACGTCCCGGAGATCCTCTTCGGTCCCGGGTCCCTGTCCGAGGCGGCCCACGCCGCGGTACGCCTCGGCGCGCGCCGGCCCCTGCTGGTCACCGACCCCGGGCTGTGCGCCGCCGGCTGGCCCACCCAGCTGGGCGCCCACCTGGCGGAGGCCGGCCTGCGGCCGACCGTGTGGGACGGCGTCACGCCCAACCCCAAGGACCACGAGATCGCGGCCGGACACGTCGTCTACCGCGAGCAGGGGTGCGACGTCATCGTCGCGCTCGGTGGCGGCTCGGTGATCGACGCGGCCAAGGGCATCGCGCTGCTCGCCGGCAACGGCGGCCTCATCACCGACTACGAAGGCGTCGACCGGATGGCGCTGCCCATCCCGCCGATGGTCATGGTGCCGTCGACCTCGGGCACGGGCGCGGACGTCTCGCAGTTCTGCATCGTCACCGACACGGCGCGCAACACCAAGATCACGATCCTGGGCCGGGCGCTGGTGCCCGACATGTCGATCGTCGACCCGCACCTGCTCACCACGATGCCGGACTGGCTCAACGCCGCCACGGGACTCGACGCGCTCACCCACGGCATCGAGGCCTACGTCTCGCGCGCCCACAACCCGCTCACCGACCACCACGCGCTGCAGGCGATCGCCCTGGTCGGCGAGCACCTCGAGCGCACGATGGACCACCCGGCCGAGGAGTCCGCGCGCACCTGCATGGCCCAGGCCGCGCTGGAGGCCGGGCTGGCGTTCACCAACGCGATCCTCGGGGCGGCCCACGCGATGAGCCACCAGGTCGGCGGGCTGCTCGACCTGCCGCACGGCGTCATCAACGGGGTGCTGCTGCCGCACGTCATCCGCTTCAACGCCGAGCCGGACCCGCACCGGTTCGTGCCGATCGCCCAGGCACTGGGGCTGCCCGGCCGGGTCGCGCCCGACTCGACCGCGGGCGCCGCCGAGGCCGCGGAGTGGGCCGCCGCGGAGGTGCGCCGGATCGCCGACGAGCTCGGCGTACCCAAGGGCCTCGGCGAGATCGGCGTCACCGAGAACGACGTCCCGATCCTGTCGACGATGACGCTCGCCGACGCGTGCCTGTCGACCAACCCGCGCGAGGCCGACCAGACCGACATCGAGGCGCTGTTCCGGGCGGCGCTGTAGTGCACTGCCGGAGCGCTCCGTGAGCAGCCGTACGGAGACCGACCACCACGATCTGGACCAGCTCACCGGTATCCGGTCGGGCAAGCCGTCCTTCTACATCGAGTACCTGGCCTCGGCCGAGCGGCTGCGGCGGGTCATCCACGCCCTCGACCGGATCTCGCGGGCGCTGGTCCGCACCACCGAGGGGCCGGGCACGCTCGTGCGCTCGGTGGCCGAGGCGGCCGCCGACCACCTCACCGCCCACTGGGTCGTGTTCGCCCTCGCCGACGGTGCGCTGCCCGAGGCCGCGCCGCGCCACCTGGTGCTCGGCCCGGCCGGCGACGAGGTCGACGCCGACGACCCGGAGCTGCCGCCCTGGGTCGTCACCCACCTGCACGCCGTGCGCTCCGGGGAGGGTCACCGCCACGAGGACGGCGAGGCCGCGTCAGGGGCGCCCGCCGATCAGGGGGCGGACGTCCGGCACGACCCCCACCATCTGCACGTGCCGGTGCACCTCGACGGCGACGTCGTCGGCGAGATCGTGGCCTGGACCGGCGCCGAGCGGGCGATCGACGCCACCGACGCCTCGGTGCTGCGCGTCCTCGCCGGGCAGACGGCGGCCGCGCTGCAGAACTCGGCGCTGCACCAGCGCACGATGCGGCTCTACGGCGAGGCCAGCCGGCACGCCGAGGACCTCGCGGCGCGCAACGACCAGCTCCAGCGCACCCGGGACGCGCTCACCGTCGCCCGCCAGCGCGAGGTGCTCGACTCCGAGCGCCACCGCATCGCGCGCGAGCTGCACGACTCGGTGACCCAGTACGCGCTCTCGGCCGGCATGCAGATCGAGGTCGTGCGCTCGGAGATCCGTGACGAGCGCCAGCGCGAGCGCCTCGAGACGGCCAAGGCGCTCACCCGACGCGCGGTGGAGCAGCTGCGCTCGGCCATCTACGCCCTGAACCACTCCGGCGACCGCGGCCCGCAGAGCCTGCCCGCGATGCTCGAGGAGCTCTCGACGGTCCACATGCCCTCGGACCTGCGCGTGCAGGTGCGCCTCGAGGGCCGGCCGGTGGCGCTGTCGTCGGCCGCCGAGCGTTCGCTGTTCCGGGTGGCGGGCGAGGCGCTGTTCAACGCGGCCGTGCACGCCGAGGCGAGTGTCGCCGTCGTCCGCCTGGCCTACCGCAAGGACCGCCTGGTGCTGTCGGTGTCCGACGACGGCTCCGGCGACCCCGAGCACGTGCGACGCTCCCTGCGCGTCGCCGCCGCCGGCGATCTCGACGGCTCCCACCGCGGCCTGGCGAACATGGCCGAGCGGGCGCGCGAGATCGGCGGCACACTGCGTATCCGCCGCGCCCCCCAGGGCGGCATCCGGGTCGAGGTCGGGGTGCCACTGGGCACCTGTCCGGCCGTCGCCTCGGGAGCGCCCGCCGAGAACTCCTCACCGAGTACCGAGGAAGCCAGGAGCAGGTCATGACCGAGATCCGCGTGCCCGCACGCTCCACCGCCAAGCGCGGGGAGGTGCGCATCGTCCTGGTCGACGACCACGCCATCGTCCGGCAGGGGCTGCGCTCGGTCCTCGAGCGCGAACCGCAGTTCGCCATCGTCGGCGAGGCGTCCAGCGCGGCCGAGGCGCTCGCGGTCGTCGCCCACCAGCGGCCGACGATCGTGCTGCTCGACCTCAAGCTCTCGACCAGCTCCGACTCCGAGGGCCTGCAGCTGTGCCGCCAGCTCACCCAGGCGCACCCGGGCGTGGGCGTGCTCGTGCTGACGACGTTCCTCGACGACCGCCTGGTGGTCGAGGCCGTGCACGCGGGTGCGCGCGGCTACGTCGTCAAGGACGTCGACACCACCGAGCTGACCTCGGCGATCCGCGCGGTCTCCCGCGGCGAGTCGGCGTTCGACTCGCGCTCCGCGGCGGCCGTCGTGCGCTCGCTCAACGGTCAGCAGCCCCACGGCGACCCGCTCACCGGCCGCGAGCTCGACGTCCTGCGCCTGCTCGCCCGCGGGATGTCGAACCGCACCATCGGCCGCGAGCTCTTCATCTCCGAGACCACGGTGAAGTTCCACGTCGGCAACCTCATGCGCAAGCTCGACGTCACCCGCCGCGCCGAGGCCGTCTACGCCGCCTCGAAGATGGGGCTCATCTAGCCGCTTGACGGAGATGCCGCTGCCTAATGCTTCTGTCAAGCGGCTTGGACCGGCCGATGGTCGAGACGGTAAGGCTGGCGGGTGCGCAACATGGCGTGCAGGACGTTGACCCGCCGGCGAGCGAGCGCAATCACGGCTTGTT
>NZ_JBXUHE010000059.1:0-29973 GCF_057180585.1 Actinomycetospora sp. 2LY8.5 | reverse complement strand
CGCACGCGTCGCCCAACGCCTCCTGGCCATGACCGCCGCCATCTGGCACAACCGAGCCACCGGCCAGCCCCTGACCCGATCACTGATCGCCTACGACCACTGATCGGGTTCGGACTTACTCGTCTAGTAGGGCGGCGTGGTCGGCAGCGAACGCGCTGTTCGCTGCTTCTTTGCGCGCGAAGTCCCCGTTCGCTCCGGGGCGGACCCGCGCCCGCGCGCGGTGGTGGAGATCACGAGCGCGTCGTGGTCCCCGCGGATCCGGCACCGAGTTCAGCTGAGCGGAACTCCGCGCTGGTCACCCCGGGTCGCGGACGAGCATCGTCGTCCCCGTGCCCACACAGCTCTCCGAAACGGCCGTGGAGCAGGCCGCCGACCGGCTCGCCGGCGCCGCCGCGACCGGGACGCCCTGCGCCCCGGTCCGCGACCTCATCGGCCCCGACGACGTCGACGCCGCCTACGCCGTGCAGCGCAGGCTCGCCGCCCGGCGCACCGAGGCCGGCGCGCGGGTCGTCGGTCGCAAGATCGGTCTGACGAACCCGGCGGTGCAGGCCCAGCTCGGCGTCGACACCCCCGACTTCGGTGTGCTCTTCGACGACATGGCCGTCGCCGACGGGGCGAGCGTGCCCGTCGGCCGGCTCCTGCAGCCCCGGATCGAGGCCGAGGTGGCGTTCGTGCTCGGCGCCGACCTGGCCGACGCCGACCTCACCGACGCGCAGGTGCGCGCCGCCGTCGGCCACCAGCGCGCCGCGCTCGAGATCGTCGACAGCCGGATCGCGGGCTGGGACATCACCTTCGGCGACACCGTCGCCGACAACGGCTCCAGCGGCCTCTATGTCCTCGGCCCGGATCGGGTCCGGCTCGACCAGCTGCGCCCGGTCGACGTCGCCATGACCCTGCGCCGCGGCGACGAGCAGGTCTCCGCGGGCACCGGAGCAGCCTGCCTCGGCGACCCGCTCGCCGCCCTGGCCTGGCTCGCCCGCACCGCGCGCGACCTCGGCGACCCGCTGCGCGCAGGCGAGGTGATCCTCTCCGGCGCGCTCGGACCCATGGTCCCGGTGACGCCGGGGGACGCGTACTCCGCCCACATCACCGGCCTGGGCGAGGTCACCGTCCGCTTCGGAGGCGAGGAATGACCACGAAGGTCGCGATCATCGGGTCCGGCAACATCGGCTCCGACCTCATGCTCAAGATCGTCCGGCTGTCGGACACGCTCGAGGTCGCCGCGATGGTCGGCATCGACCCCGACTCCGACGGCCTCGCCCGCGCGCGCCGGCTCGGGATCGCCGCGGTCGACACCGGCGCGCAGGGGCTGACCGCGCTCGACGGCTTCGACGACATCGACCTCGTGTTCGACGCGACGTCGGCGAGAGCGCACGTCGCGAACGCCGCGCTGCTCCGCCCGTACGGCAAGCGCCTGATCGACCTCACGCCCGCGGCCATCGGCCCGTCCGTGGTGCCCCCGGTGAACCTCGACAGCCTCGCCGACGCCGGATGCGTCAACATGGTCACCTGCGGCGGCCAGGCCACGATCCCGATCGTCGCGGCGATCTCCTCGGTCGCCCCCGTGCCCTGGGCCGAGATCGTCGCCTCGATCGCGTCGAGGTCGGCGGGCCCCGGGACGCGGGCGAACATCGACGAGTTCACCGAGACGACGGCCGCCGCGATCGAGCAGGTCGGCGGGGCCGGGCGCGGCAAGGCGATCATCGTGCTGAACCCGGCCGACCCGCCGCTGATCATGCGCGACACGGTGCTCTGCCTCGTCGGGGACGCCACCACCCCGCAGGACCCGGAGCTCCTCGCCGCGGAGATCACCACCGCGGTCGAGGCCATGGTCAAGACCGTCGCCGAGTACGTCCCCGGCTACCGCCTCAAGCAGGCCGTCCAGGTCCGAGCGGTCCCGGCCGACGAGCCGCTGCACACGCTGATCGGCGAGGCGACGGACCGGAGGCCCACCCACCAGGTCACGGTGTTCCTCGAGGTCGAGGGCGCCGCGCACTACCTCCCGGCCTACGCCGGCAACCTCGACATCATGACCTCGGCGGCCCTGCGCGTCGGCGAGGAACTGGCCACCCGGAGCGCCCGATGAGCACTCTCTACATCCAGGACGTGACCCTCCGGGACGGCATGCACGCCATCCGCCACCGCCTCGCCCCGGAGGCGGTCGGCACGATCACCCGCGCGCTGGCCGACGCGGGTGTCGACGCCATCGAGGTCTCCCACGGCGACGGTCTCGCCGGCGCCAGCCTCACCTACGGACCCGGGTCGCACACCGACTGGGAGTGGATCGGCGCCGCGGCCGAGGCGATCGCGGCGTCGGACAACAGCCCGGTGCTGACCACCCTGCTGCTGCCGGGGATCGGCACCATGCACGAGCTGCGCCGCGCCCACGAGCTCGGCGTCCGGTCGGTCCGCGTCGCCACCCACTGCACCGAGGCCGACATCGCCGCCCAGCACATCGCCGGGGCCCGCGAGCTGGGCATGGACGTCTCCGGCTTCCTCATGATGAGCCACATGGCCCCGCCCGACGAGCTCGCGCGGCAGGCCGAGCTGATGGAGTCGTACGGCGCGCACTGCGTCTACGTCACCGACTCGGGCGGGCGCCTGACCATGCCTGACGTCGAAGCGCGCATCCGCGCCTACCGCGACGTGCTCGACGAGGGCACCCAGATCGGCATCCACGCCCACGAGAACCTCTCGCTGTCGGTGGCCAACTCCGTGGTCGCCGTCGAGAACGGCGTCACCCGCGTCGACGCGTCGCTGGCGGGTCAGGGCGCCGGTGCCGGCAACTGCCCGATCGAGGCCTTCGTCGCCGTCGCGGACATCCACGGCTGGACCCACCGCTGCGACCTGTTCGCGCTGCAGGACGCGGCCGACGACCTCGTGCGCCCGCTGCAGGACCGCCCCGTGCGCGTCGACCGCGAGACGCTCACCCTCGGCTACGCCGGGGTCTACGGCAGCTTCCTGCGCCACGCCGAGAACGCCGCCGCCCACCACGGGGTCGACACGCGCACCCTGCTCATGGAGGCCGGGCGCCGCGGGCTCGTCGGCGGGCAGGAGGACATGCTCACCGACATCGCGCTCGACCTCGTCGCGACCCGCGGAGCAGCCTGAACGCGGCAGACTGGGTCCCATGGCGCGCACGGTGGACTGGGACGACGGTGACGGTGGTGCAATCACGGCCATCGACCAGCGGGCGCTGCCCGCGGAGTACCGGGTCCAGCGTCTCGCCTCGATCGACTCGCTGGTCGCCGCGATCGCGGACCTGACGATCCGGGGCGCACCCGCGCTGGGCGCCGCGGGCGCCCTCGGCGTCGCGCTGGCCGTGCGCCGCCACCCCGACGACCCCGAGCGCGTGCGCGCCGAGGCCGAGCGGGTCGCGGCGGTCCGGCCGACCGCGGTGAACCTGCGCCGGGGCGTCGAGCGGGCGCTGACCCGGCTCGACGACGGTGCCGACGCGGTGGTCGCCGAGGCGTGCGCCGTGCTCGACGAGGACGAGGCCACCAACCGCCTGCTGAGCAGCCGCGCCGCCGACGTCCTGACGGCCCTGGGTCCGGACCGGCCCCTGCGCCTGCTCACCCACTGCAACTCGGGCGCCCTCGCCACGGTCGCGTGGGGCACCGGGCTGGGTGCGATCCGCGAGCTCGCCGAGCGCGGCCGGATCGCCGAGGTCCTCGCGTGCGAGACCCGCCCGCTGCTGCAGGGCGCGCGGCTGACCGCCTGGGAGCTGCGGGAGATGGGCGTCGCCCACCGCCTGCTCGTCGACTCCGCCGCCGCGTCCGCGATGGCCCGCGGCCTCGTCGACGGCGTGGTCGTCGGCGCCGACCGGGTCGCGGCCAACGGCGACGCCGCCAACAAGATCGGCACCTACGCGCTGGCCTGTGCCGCGGCGCGCCACGGGCGGCCGATGGTCGTGGTGGCGCCCGAGTCCACCGTCGACCACGACACCGCCTCCGGCGCCGACATCGTCATCGAGGAGCGGGACGGCGACGAGGTGCTGGCGTTCGCGGGCGTGCCGACCGCGCCGGCGGGCACGCCCGTCTACAACCCCGCCTTCGACGTGACGCCCGCCGACCTGCTCGCCGCCGTGGTCACCGAGCAGGCGACGTTCCGCGCCGGGGCGTGGGAGTACGCGACGGTGCTGAGATGATGATGTGGGAATGAAGCTCCGCGACGAGCGCGAGGCCGTGATCGACTACTCGCGCCGGATGGCGGGCGACGGGCTCGCGGTCGGCACCTCGGGCAACGTCTCGGTCCGCACCGGCGACCTCGTCGCGATCACGCCGACCGGTGTCGCCTACGACGACCTCAGCGCGGCCGACGTCTGCCTCGTCGACCTCGACGGCGAGCCGGTGGACTCGCGGCTGCGGCCCTCGTCCGAGGTCCCGATGCACACCGCGGTGTACCGCGCGACCGACGCCGGCGCCGTCGTCCACACCCACCCGCTGCACGCGACCGCGCTCTCCACGCTGGTCGACGAGCTGCCGGCCGTGCACTACCTGATCGCGCTGCTCGGGGGACCGGTGCGCGTCGTGCCCTATGCGCCGTACGGCACCGAGGAGCTCGCCCGCCTCGGCGTCGAGGGCCTGGTCGACCGCACCGCGGTGATCCTGGCCAACCACGGCGCCACCACCTACGGCGAGCACCTCGAGCAGGCCTACACGCGCAGCGTCTACCTGGAGTGGCTCTGCCGGCTCTACGCGCAGGCGCGCACGCTCGGCGAACCCCACCTGCTCGACGCCGACCAGCTCGAGGCGGCGCGCGTCGCGTTCGGGGGCTACGGGCAGCGATAGCCGGTCAGGGAAGCGTCGCCCGCACCTTCGCGGCCCCGTCGACCATCGCGCGCAGCTTCGCCGTCGCGACCGCGGTCGGCAGGTTCCGCAGCCCGCAGTCGGGATTGACGACGAGCCGCTCGGCGGGCACGAACTCCAGCGCGCGCCGGATGCGCGCCTCGACGGTCTCGGGCGTCTCGACCGTCCGTGACTTCACGTCGACGACCCCGACACCGATCGCGCGGTCCCACCCGGAGCGCTCGATCACCGGGAGGTCCTCGTCGCCCTTGCGCGCGAACTCGAGGACGAGCTGGTCGACGTCGACGTCGAGGACCGCGGGGAACAGGAAGTCGTAGTGCCCCTCCCACAGCGGACGGGCGTAGCGGTTGCCGTAGCAGACGTGCAGCGCCCAGGTCACGTCGACGTCGCGGGTCACGATGTTGATCGCCTCGACCGCGAGCCCGATCTGCTCGGGGTGGCCGGCGAGGAACGGCTCGTCGATCTGCAGCAGCGTCGCGCCCGCGTCGCGCAGCGCGCCGGCCGCGTCCGCGAGCACGTGGGCGATCGCCCGCACGAGGTCGGCGTGGTCGGCGTGCACGGTGTCGGTGACGCGCCGCGCGAGCGAGAACGGGCCCGTGAACGAGAACTTCACCGGACGGTCGGTGCGGGCGCGCGTGAACGCGAAGTCGGCGTCGAGACCCAGGCCCGGGGCGCTCGACGGCGGGCGCGGCGTCGTGCGCACGCGAGCGTCGTAGTAGTCGTAGTAGAAGTCCTTGCCGGTCTGCGGGATGTCGATGCCGGGGATGCGCGCGAGCAGGTAGTCGACGTCGTTGTCCCGGCGCAGCTCGCCGTCGGAGACGATGTCGATCCCGGCGAGCTCCTGCTCCTTGATCGCGGCGGTCACCGCGCAGTCGTGGATCTCGTCGAGCTGGGTGCGGCTCATGCGGCTGCGGAACCAGTCGGTCTTGAGGCGCTCGAGCCACTCCGGGACGGGCCAGGAGCCGACGACGGCGGTGGGTAGCAGCACGGGCGAATCGGCCATCAGTCCCTCACCTGCGCGGTCATCGTGACGATGTTCGTGCCCGTCCGGTGGGCGAACGGGGCGTAGGAGACGTCGAAGCCGCGCCGCCGGCCGATGTGGGCGAGCAGTGGGCCGTTCACCCAGTTCACGACCGACCCGTCGTACTTGCCGGGGCCGCGGAACCCGCTGCGGTAGGCACTCACGTCGCGGGCGAACAGGTCGTGGCAGACGAGCTTGCCGAAGGGGTGGAGCAGCCCGATCGTCTCGGTGAAGCTCGCGACCGCGCCGTTGCTGACGTGCATGCGCACGTCCGCGCCGGACTCCAGCAGCGGGCGCAGCGCCTCGCCGTTGACGGTGGGGGAGAGCTCGTAGAGATCCAGGCCGGCGAGGCCCGTGTAGCGCTCGGCGAGCCGTACCGCCGACCAGACCCTCCGCCAGAACGCCACGGCCGCCTCCGGGTCGGCGACGTGGTCCGGGCGCGCCTCGGCCAGCAGCGTCGGGCCGAGGCGCAGCAGCGTCTGCACCAGGCCGGGGAGCTGGTCGGGGCGCGCGTTCACCGAGGCGGCGATCTCGGCGGCGTCGTCGGCGGGCAGGTACGCCCGCGACTCGACGAGGTAGGTGCGCCCACCGAGCTGCGCGACCTCGTCGGTCGGCAGGTTGTCGTAGACGTTCGAGATGTAGATCAGGAACACCCGGAACTGCAGGAACGCCAGCACCGTCCGCGGCTTCGTCGCGTCCACCACGAACGCGCTGACGTGCTCGGCGTGGTCGGCGACGGTCTCGCGGGCCAGGTCGAGGACGTGCTGCGAGTAGTCGCACATGAGGTAGTGCAGCCGCCGGTAGTACCCGCGCCCGTGGGCGACGTCCATGTCGCGGAGCTCGTCGAGGAACACCCGGGCCTGCGCGCCGTTGCCGACACCGATCTCGACGACGTAGAGCTCGGGCGGCAGCGCGCCGCGGTCGGCGAGCCCGTCCCACACCGCGAACAGCTCGCCGATGACGTCGCGGGCGGCGCCGCGGTTGCGGGCGTCGGTCTCCCCGCCGGGCAGGGCCTGTTCGTACGTCTGCCCCGTGGCCTTCTCCCAGAGCTCGAGCGCCGACCAGTACAGGGCGTTGAAGCCCCAGATGCAGCTCTGCCGCGTCGGTCCCCAGTCCTCGAGCAGGACGTCCCGGGTGGTCCGCGCCCCGAGGACGTCGCGCGTGCGCTCCCGTAGGTCGACCCCTGACGCGCGGCGCACGTCGACGGCGACCTCGAGGTCGTCGTCGCGCACGCCCTCGGGGACCGGGGCGTCCGCTTCCGCTGCCTCGAAGGGTCGAGCTCCCCTCTCGGCGTGCTCCCCTTCTCGCTGCGTCTCCCGCCGGATCGGCCGGACCTCCACGACGTCGCGGAAGTTCTGCTTGTACTGCACCCAGTCGCAGACGACGCGGACCCGCGACAGGTCCGTTCCGCTCTCCCCGAGCGCGCCCACCACCGGACCGAGCGATTCGTCGATGGTCACCGGGCTCGTGCGACTGCACAGCCGCGCGTGCGGGCGGAAGTCCACGAGCATGCGCATCTCCCTCGTCGGCGACCTCTGCTCGCAGCCTGCTGCCCGGCAGTGACGTGCGTCATCGTCGCCGACGACAGGAAACGGCCGCGCAGCCTTGTGGTGGCGCACGAAGCGTCGGACGCCTCCGCCCGCGACACTCGCGGACGTACCCCTTCACACCGGCGAGCCCGGAGGTCCGATGGACGACGACGCCGTGCGCCGGTTGCTCACCGACGTCAGCATCGAGGTGACCCCGCGCGAGACGGCCACGCTCGACGAGGCGGCCGCGGTGCTTCCGGCGGGGACCCGCGTCTACGTCACCGACCTCGCGGGCGTCGACCTGCAGCGCGGCCTCGACGCGGCGGCGCGCATCCGGGAGCACGGCCTGCGCCCGGTGGTGCACCTCGCCGTCCGCGCGATCCCGGACCTCGTGGCGCTCGATCGGACACTCGGGTGCCTGGTCGACGCCGGGGTCGAGGACCTGCTGCTGATCGCCGGATCGCGCCCGCCGGCGGGCGAGGTCGAGAACACGCTGCAGGTGCTGGAGTCCGAGGCGTTCGCGCGGCGCACGTTCGTGAGCGTCGGCGTGGCCGGTCACCCCGAGGGCAACCCGGGCGTCGACGAGAGCGCCGTCGACCACGCCCTCGCGCGCAAGGACAAGATCGCGCGCGAGGACGGGTTGCCGCTGGAGGTCGTCACCCAGTTCGGCTTCGCCGCCGACCCGGTCCTCGGCTGGGAGCGACGCGTGCGCGCGGCGGGCATCCGCCTGCCCGTGCGCGTCGGGCTCCCCGGCCTCACGTCGCCGGCCCGTCTCGTGAAGTTCGGGCTGTCCTGCGGTGTCGGGCCGTCGCTCGCGGTGCTGCGCAAGCAGACCGGCAGCGTGCTCAAGCTCGCCACCGCCACCTACCGGCCGACCGACACCCTGCGCGGGCTCGCCCGGGCGGTCGCGGCCGACCCCGAGAGCCTGATCTCGGCGGTGCACTTCTTCCCGTTCGGGGCCGTCGTGCCCACCGCGCGCTGGGCGGCGGCGGTCCGTGACGGGGCGCCCCTGGACCGGTGACGGATCTGGACCCGGGCGCCGGGCGCGGTGACCATGAGCCGATGACGACCAAGGAACCGCAGGTCGCGACCACCGACGGGCCGCCCCCGTGGGTCCTGCGGCTGCTGAGCCTGACGACCTACGTCGGCATCGCCGGGTTCGTCGTGGCGGAGATCGTCCAGATCGCGCAGTACGGCACCGACGGCCTGCTCGCGGCGTCCTTCCTCAACGCGCTGGCCTGGATCGTCGGCGTCAACGCGATCATCGTCGGCTCCGGCCACCTCGTGATGCCCGACCCGGTCGCCGACTCCATCGGCTGGCCGCGCGGCAGCCCGTTCCAGTGGGAGGTCGGGCTCGCCGGGCTGCTCATCGGCGTGCTCGGCGTGACGGCGCCGATGTTCGACCGCGACTTCCAGCTCGCCGCCGTCATCGCGTTCTCGATCTTCTACCTCGGCGCCGCCGTCGGGCACGTGGTGCAGCTGGTCCGCGCGCACGACACCTCGCCCGGGAACACCGGCTTCATCTTCTGGTTCGACGTGATCGCGCCGCTCGGGCTGATCGCGCTCTACATCGCCACCTGAGGCGGCGCGCGGCGCAGCGCCGCCGGCCGCCCGGCACGACCAAGCTCCGGGGAGGGTCTGTCACGGCCTGAGACGTCGTCGGGGTCGGTCGTCGCGGTGGGCGACGGTGGCGGAGTCGAGGGCCCGGAAGTCGTCGGCGTGGTCGCGGGCCCAGTCGGCGAACGTGCGCGCAGGGTGCCCGGTGACGCGCTCGACGTCGGCGCTGACCCGCTCCGGCGACGTCTCGAGCGTGGCCCAGTAGGCGAGCGCGGCCGCGGCGTACTCCGGTCCCAGCGCCGCCGCGGTCTCCGCCTCGGCGTCCGCGGCGCTCTGGTGGTGCACGGACCCGCCGAGGACCTCCACCTGCCGGCGCATGGTGAGCTGCTCCGGGCCGGTGATCTCGTACGCGTGCCCCTCGTGCCGCGGGTCGAGCAGGCACGCCACGGCGACGTCGGCGATGTCGCGCTCGTGGACCGGCGACCGCACCGCCTCCGGGTAGGGCAGCGCCACGGTCCGGCCGGCGCGGATCGCCGGCGCCCACTCCAGGGCGTTGGCGGCGAAACCGCCGGCGCGCAGGAAGCTCCAGCCGACCCCGGTGGCGCGCAGCGCGGCCTCGACGTCGGCCCAGGCGCCCTCCATCGGCCCGGCGCGCTCGCCCTGCAGCTCGGCGGCGGAGAGGTACACGACGTGGCGGACGTGCGCGGCGAGCGCCCCCGCGGTCGCGTCCGCGCCGGTGCCGTCGAACCCGGGCCAGAGCAGGAACGCGGCGTCGGCCTCCCCTCCGGAGGTCGAGCTCCGCTCCGCGCCGTCTCCCGCCGCGGCCCGCGCGACGTCGTCGGGTGAGGTCAGGTCGCCGGTGACCACGTCGACGGCGTCGGGCAGCCCGGCCGTGGCGGGGGACCGGACCAGGGCGCGGACGCGCACCCCGGCGTCGAGCAGGGCGGGCACGAGGTGGCGGCCGACGTTGCCGGTGGCGCCGGTGACGAGAACGGTGCGTGAGTTCATGGCCCGCAGGCTCGGGCCTCGAGGAAGGTCGAGGTCAAGAGCAGGAGGTCAAGAGCAGGACGTCAGGTGCCGGGCGGGTCGTCCAGGAAGTCGGCGGTCGGCACGAAGTAGAGGTTGCCGGTGATCGCCGTGGAGAAGTCGAGGATCCGGTCGTGGTGGCCCTCGGCGCTGCCCACGAACATGTTCTGCAGCATCTGCTCGAGCACCGCCGGGTCGCGGGTGTAGCCGACGAAGTAGGTGCCGAACTCGTCGGCGCCGACGTGCCCGAAGGGCATGTTGAACCGCAGGATCTCCTGCTCCTCGCCGTGCTCGTCCTCGATCACGTTGAGCGCGATGTGCGAGTTCGGTGGCTTGCGGTCGTCCGGCATCTCGACGTCCTGGAGCTTGGTGCGCCCGATGGCGTTCTCCTGCTCCTCGGTGGACAGCGCGTTCCAGGCGTCCATGTCGTGGAGGTACTTCTGGGTGACGACGTAGCTGCCGTTCTCGAACTCCGGGTCCTCGTCGCCGATCAGCACGGCGGCCCGTGCGGCGTTGCCCTCGGGGTTCTCGGTGCCGTCGACGAATCCCAGCAGGTCGCGCTCGTCGAAGAACCGGAAGCCGTGCACCTCGTCGACCACCCGTGCGTGCGGGCGCAGCCGCGTGGTCAGCAGGTGCGCCAGCTCGAAGCACATGTCGAGGCGGTGGGCGCGCAGGTGGACGAGCAGGTCGCCGGGTGTCGACGGCGCGTGGTGGGCGCCGTGCAGCTCGCGGAACGGGTGCAGCCCGCGGGGCCGCGGGCCGGGGAAGAGGCGGTCCCAGGCCGTCGAGCCGATGCCGACGACACAGGTCAGCTCGCCCTCCGGGAGCCGGAAGCCGACCGATCGCTTGAGACCGGACACGTCGGCGAGCACGTCGCGGACGGCGTCCTCGCCGTCCGGCTCGATCACCAGCGTGAGGAAGATCGACGCCTCGGTGAGCGGCGTGAGGACGGCCTGGGGTTCGGGCGAGCTCGTGGTGCTGCCCGGATCGATGGTCGAGGTCCGCCGCGCTCCGTCTCCCTGGTCCATGGAGGTCACCCTGCCCGATCGTGGAAGGTGATCCCATGACTGTCGCCGAGGACTTCGCCGTGCCGCGTCCCGTTCCCGACAACCTCGTCGAGGACCTCACCGGAGTGAACGCGTTCGCCGGCGACGCGGTGGCCTCCGGGGTCCTCGCGCGGTGGGCGCCGTGGGCGCAGGAGCGGGCGGCGGCGCTCGGGGCGAAGGTGTGGGATCCGTGCGTGCTGCCGGCCTCCCGCGATGCGCAGCGCCACACCCCGGAGCTGCGCACACTCGACCGGCTCGGCCGCGAGGTCTTCGAGGTCGACTTCCACCCCGCCTACCGGGCGTGACCGAGGAGGTCATCCAGTCCATCGGCGGCAACGCCTACATCGAGGAGCTGGTCACGACCCCGGAGGACACCGCGCGCTACCTGGTCACCAAGCTCGCCCTCGCGACGCAGGCGGCGCTGCTGGTGAAGGACGCGCCGACGGTCGTGGCGGAGGCGTTCATCGGCTCGCGCCTCGGCACCGGCTGGGGACCGGGTTACGGCACCCTGCGCGGCCCCGACTTCCCGGCGATCATCGGCTTCGCGCGCCTCACCAGCGCGTCATGAGCATCGCGAGGAACGAGGCCCGGTCGGCGAGGGAGAAGTCCGCCGGGCGGGGGGCCGCGGCCACCCACGTCGCGACCTGCAGCGTCCGCAGCTCCGCCATGAGCGCGATCTCGTCGTCCGCGGGGGCGTCGGGGTAGGCGTCGAGCGCGCGCCGGTCGCCCGGCTCGGGGCGTAGGTTGGCGACATCCCACGCGCGCGGTCCGAGGCAGGCGTCCTCGAGATCCGCCCAGAGCAGGCCGTCGTGGGTCGGGATGACGTTGCCTGCGAAGACGTCGCCGTGCAGCGGCTGCCAGGGCTCGGGCGGGTGCTCGAGCACGGGCCGCAGGCGTGCGTGGACCTCGTGGAGCGTCGCGACCTGCGCGGCGCCCAGGGGCCCGGAGTCGCGGTCGAGCACCTCGAGGCAGCGTGGGATGTCGTGAGCGGGCCCGGCGAGGACCGGGAGCTCGCCGGGGAAGGTCGCGAGCGCGGCGTGCAGCTCGGCGAGCGCGGGCGCGAGGTCCCGCTCGGTGACCGCGACGTCCGGGAGCGCGGACACGTATCGCCAGAAGGTGATCGTCAGCCCGTCGCGCACGTGCGGACCCGGCGGCAGCTCGTCACTCAGCGGAACGACGGCGGCCTCCACCGACTGCAGGTGCCGCACGACCTCGACCTCCCGCGCCCGCCACGCCGTCCCGGGGCGCAGCACGCGGTAGAGCGTCGGGACGCGCGCGACGACCGGGCTCGGCCGCAGGTGCACGACCGTGCTGTAGCCGTCGGCGAGCACGACCGGGTCGTCGCCGCGAACGCCGTGCTCGGCGGCGACGGCCCGTGCGGCGGCCACGGCCCGGCGGGCGGCGGCGGTCGCGTCCACGGACGTGATCCTCCCCGGAGAGCTCCGAGGTTCAGAATCCCCGGCTCGGCGCATCGTCCGCTGCCGACGAGCGTGTCGTCGACGCCAGGGCCTCGCCCAGGATGTCGAGCCCGAGGCGCAGGTCGTCCTCGGTGATCGTCAGCGGCGGCGCCATCCGGATCACGCCTCCCAGTCCGGGCAGCTGGACGATGTTGACGTGCAGGCCGCGGCGCAGGCACTCGGCGGTGAGCTCGTGGTTGAGGGCGAGGTTCGGTGTCCGGTCGGCCTTGTCGGTGACGAGCTCGACGCCCTGGAGCAGACCCCGGCCGCGCACGTCGCCGACCTGCTCGTGGCGGTCGCGGAGCTCCCCGAGGCGCCGGTTCATGTCCTCGCCCAGCCTCTTCGCGCGCGCAGCCAGCCCGTCGCGCGTGACCACCCGCAGCACCGTGTGCGCGACCGACGCGGCGAGCGGGTCGGAGACGTGGGTCGTGTAGAAGAGGAAGCCCCGCTCGTGGCAGGTCTGCTCGATCTCGGGGGAGGTCACGACGGCGGCGACCGGCAGGCCCGCGCCGAGGGTCTTCGACAGCGTGACCAGATCCGGGGCGACCCCGTCGCGCTCGAACGCGTACATCGTGCCGGTGCGCCCGACCCCGGTCTGGGCCTCGTCGAGGATCAGCAGCATGCCGCGCTCGTCGCACTTCTCGCGCAGCCCCGCCAGGTAGCCGGGCGGGAGCTCGATGATCCCGCCCGAGGACACGATCGGTTCGACGAGGCAGGCCGCGAGGCTGCCGGCGGACTGACGGTCGATCAGCTCGAAGCCGAAGTCGAGCTCGGTCTCCCAGTCGTGGCTGCCGTCGGCGCGCCGGAAGGGGGAGCGGTAGGCGTCGGGCGTCGGCAGCGCGAGGGTGCCGGGGATCGGCGGGCCGTACCCGCGGCGGCCGGCCGAGAACGTCGCCGCCGCGGCGCCCGAGGTCATCCCGTGCCAGGAGCGGTCGAACGAGACGATCTCCCAGCGGCCGGTGGCCAGCTTGGCCATCTTCAGCGCGGCCTCGTTGGACTCGGCCCCGGTGCTGACGAGCATGACCTTGGACAGCGAGGCGGGCAGCGTGCCGGCCAGCGCGGCCGCGAAGTCCAGCACCGGCGGGCTGAGCATGCCGCTGTGCAGGTGGTCGAGCGTCGCGGCGGCCGCGCGGACGGTCTCGACGACCTCGGGGTGCGAGTGACCCAGCACCGAGCTCATCTGGCCGGAGGTGAAGTCGAGGACCTCGGCGCCGTCGCGCGTGATCACCCGCGACCCGGTGGCCCGCTCGATCAGGTCCGGCGCGAACGGGACGCCGTAGCGGACGAGGTGCTCGCTGAAGTCCGACACGGTGTCGAGAGTGGAGCCGAACTTGTCCTAGGTCAAGCGCGCGTCCGGTCGCCCATCTCCCCCACGACCTCGACGACCATCCGGATCGAGCCCTCGTCGAGGACGTTGCCGAACTCGACGACCGTCGTGTCCGGCCCCGCGCCGGTCCCGAGCGCGGGTTCCTCGCTCGGGACGACGAGCACGGCGAGATCGCGCGGGACGTCCCCGTCGCGGGGCACGACGACGACGTCGGCGATCCCCGCCGCGACGAACCAGTCCCGCACCTGCTCGGCCTGGTGCGCCGTCGAGTACCGCACGCCGACCCGCGCGCCCTCGGCCAGGTCGGCGACCCGCGTCAGGGTCCGGATGTGCGGTGCGACCACGACCGCGACCGTCTCGACCTCGCGGTGCGCGCGGAGGGCCCAGCGCCGGACCTCGGCGAGGTGGAAGAACGTGGTGACGACGAGGTCGGCGTCGGCGGCCGTCGTGTCGAGCTCGTCGAGCAGGCTCGGGCTGACCTCGGTGTGCAGGCGTTCGCTCAGCTCGGCGGCGAAGGCCTGCGCGCGCTCGGGGTTGCACTCGACGAACACCGCGCGGACGTCGGTGGCGGCGCGCCGGGCGAGGTCGAAGGCGAGGTCGCGGATCTCGTCGGGGGACAGGCCGGAGCGCACGGCGTCGCGGACGGCGGCGGCGAGGGCGCTGCCGGTGGTGTCGGGCTCCCGGGCCGGCGGTGGCGTCGCGACCGCCGTTCCGCCGCCGGCCCGGGTCTCGATCACGCCGAGCTCGCGCAGCGTCGCGTAGGCGCGGGACACGGTGTTGCGGTTGATCCCGAGGCTGTCGGCGAGACGGCGCACGGTGGGGAGCCGCTCGCCGGCGGGCAGCCCGCCGCCCTCGGCCAGCGAGCGGATCTGCTCGACGATCTGCCGGTACGCGGGGGTGTCCGACGTGGCGTCGAGGCTCAGGTCGGGCACGGCGCTCAGCGTGCCATGGTGATGGGCCACGTTCGAGGTGCCGGTGCCGGTGCCGGTGGCGAGGGCGCTGCCGGTGGTGCCGAAGCCGCCGACGTTCCGGCGAAGGGCACCCCTCGCCCGTCCATCCGACCGAAGGTGCCCTTCGGTCGGAACGACCGAGCCTCGGCTAGACCTCAGCCGTCGTCGTCATCACCGCCATCACCGTCATCGCCGTCGGTGTCCGCGGGGGCCGGCTGCTGCGGCGCCGGCTGCTCGACCTGTCCGGGTGCGGGGGCGGGCTGTCCGGGGGCCGGCGCGGCCGGGACCACCTGGCTGGTCTCGGGGCCGTCGTCATCGTCGTCGCCGCCCTCGGCCTGGGGGAACTGGAACACCAGCACCAGTCCGATGATCGCGGCGAGAACCGCGAGGCCCGCTCCGATTCGATCCTTCGTCACTGTCGTCGTCCTCTCTGGCTGCGCGGGGTCGGAGCGGGTCAGTCGTCCACCGGGACCTCGCCGAACACGACGAGGCTGGTGACGAAGTAGGCGACGTACGCCACGAGCAGGACGATGCCGTGCCAGCGGCGCAGCTTCCCGGTGGCCAGGAAGATCGCCGACAGGATCGTGAAGGCCAGCAGGACCGGCATGTGCCAGGCCAGGGTGTCGTCGTCGACGAGGATGGCGCCGCCGACCAGCAGGATGATGCCGAGCTTGCCGGTCACCGAGAACACGACGCTGCCGATGACGTTGGCGATGCCGATCTCCGGGGCCCCGCGCCGGGAGGGCTCGACGCTCAGGAAGATGTCCTCGAGGGTCAGCGCCAGGGTCGCGATGGTGACACCGAAGACCGTGCCCTCGATCTCGAAGTTCTCGAGGATGCCCTCGGTGCCCTGCCCGGCGATCAGGGCACCGACCACGAGGCCGATCAGGGAGATGATCGCCAGGATGATGGTGCCGGTCGGGGAGGTCGCGCGAGCCTTCAGGAAGCCCTGGTCGACGCGCAGGTCGGGCGGCAGGTCGAAGCCGTGGGGGCGCTTGCCGTCGTCACGCGTGCCCGTGTCGCCGCCGTCGTCACCCTCGCGGGTCAGCGTGGCGGTGGCCGTCCCGCCGCCGGCGCCGACGCCGGCCTTCTCGAGCTGCTCGTAGAGCTCGGCGTTGCGGAACACCGGGCGACGTGCGGAGTACTCGCGGTAGCCGATCCAGCCGACGAACGCCACGAACAGCAGGACGAGCAGGATCCCGATGCCGGTGCCCAGCGTCCCGGTCAGCGCCAGCAGGTACATGATCACCGGGGCGGCGACGAACAGGGCCAGGTAGCTCTTCGGCACGTCGACCGGGCACGGTGCCACGATCGCCATCAGCGCGAGGACGATGCCGGTCATCGCGATCGTCGTGCCGACGACCGTGCCGAGGGCGACCTCACTGAGGTCCTCGAGGTTCAGTGCGATCCCGAACGCCAGGTCGTCGAACTCGATCCCGGTGAACACCACCGCGATGAGGAACAGCGACACCGCCCACCGGCTGGCCACCCCGACCAGGTAGCCGATCAGCTTCTCCGCGCTGTACACGAGCACCGCGATGCCCAGGACGAACTCGATGATGGGGATCACGGCACACCACTCCCTGGGCTACGCCGATGTCGGTCAGAGATCGCGTCGCAGGAGATGGTGAGGGTGATCACCCAGGCAAGCAACGGGTTGACTTGCGTCACACTTCGTGCATCGGGGTCACCCCTCGTCCCCGGAGGGGACGAGTGCACAGGAACCGGATGACCTGCGACGACCCCGGACGGGAAGGATCTCGGCCGCGCGCTGCGCCGACGCCGGCACTTCGGTGACGTCGACACGGACGGGCACCACGAAACGGCACACCGCGACGCGACGCGACCGCGCCGGGTGGACGGACGCCCGCGGGCAAGGCGCGGCGAACCCCGATTTCCGGCACTCCCCGAATAAGAGTTCGGCACGCCGAAACAATTCGTAAGGCCGGCCGAGGATTCGAGGATCCCGTGAGTGCGATCACCCCGCGTTGGAAATGCTGCGGTGTATTCGCTATATTCGTCGGCAGCGAAGGGGAGTAGCTCCCAACATCGCGGTCGACACACTGACGCCCCGGCGTCCGGCCGCGGCGGCCGCCGGTCCCGGCGGCGGGCGAGACCTTCGGCGACGACCCGTTCTGAAGCGGGTCGGGCCGGAGCGTGCGCCCTCGGTCCGGCCGACCGAGAGGAGCACGAACCCCGTGACCGGATTCCTCGCCGCTACCGCCGTCAGTTTCGCCGTCATCTTCGTCGCGGAACTGGGTGACAAGTCCCAGCTGATGGCGCTGACGTTCGCCACGCGATTCCGTGCGCTCCCCGTGTTGCTCGGTATCACCGCTGCGACGGCCGTGACGCACGCGATCTCGGTGGGCGTCGGGTACCTGCTCGGGGCGACGCTGCCGACGTTCTGGATCGCGCTGGCCGCCGCCGTCGCCTTCGTCGTGTTCGGGCTCTGGACGCTGCGCGGGGACACGCTCACCGACGACGAGAAGAACAAGAGCAGCGCCACCACGCGCTCGGCGTTCATCGCCGTCGGCGTCGCCTTCTTCCTCGCCGAGCTCGGCGACAAGACCATGCTCGCGACGATCACCCTGGCCACGCAGTACCCGGGCACCGGCGGCGTCACGGGCGTCTGGCTCGGCTCGACGATCGGCATGGTCGCCGCGGACGCCCTCGCGATCGTCGTGGGCCGCTGGCTCGGGCGGAACCTGCCCGAGAAGGCGATCCGGATCGGCGCGGCCGTACTGTTCTTCGTCTTCGGCGCTTGGCTGGCGGTGGAAGCGTTCGTCGGGGCCTGACCCTGAGAACCCGCTGCGCTTCTCGGAGCAGTCCGCTGGGCCGTCGCGGTGTATCCAGCCGGTCCCGCCGGTCGTTCGCCGTGCGCGGCGCACCGCCGGTCGCACCCGACGGCCGGGTGCTCTCAGGCCGGCTCGGGACGGCGACGGGGTGGCCCTAACCTCACCGCCCGTGAGCGATCGGACACGGCCCGGCGTACCGGCCCGCCTGTCCGTGGCGCTCTGCCTCGCGGCCGCGCTCACCACCGTGGTCGCCGTGGCCGCCGATCTCCTCGCCGGCAACCACGCCGCTCACGTCGCGGCGCTCGGCGCCGTCACGGTCGCCCTCGGGCTCGCGCGCGTGCGCCTCGCCGGTCGGCACCGCGTGCTGTTCGCGCTGCTCAGCGCGTCGGTCGTGGCCCAGCCCGTCGCCCATGCCGCCGGGGTGGTCGGCCGACCGGGCGCCGACGAGGGCAGCCTGCACCACCTCGACGCCGACAGCGCCACCTCGCTCGGCCACGTCGTGGTCGCGATGGCGCTCGTCGCCCTGGTCGGTGTCGCGGAGTCGCTGCTCGCGGCCGTCGCGGCGGCCGCGAGCGCCGGCTGCGCTGTCCTCACCCCCGTGCCCGGGCTCCCGCCCCGGGAGCCCGGGGTCACGGCGCCGCCGGTCGCCCCGGCGCGGCCCAAGCCCGGTCCCGGGCACCAGTACGCGCGGCGGCGCGGCCCCCCGCTCGCGGTCTGACGCCGCCGCACCCGTCACGCCCGCACCCGTCACGCCCGCACCCGTCACGCCCGCACCCTCACCCCGGCGCGCACCGTCCGACGGCCCCGCCTCCGGCGCGCCCCCGCTCCCCGACGGACGGAGTTCCCCCGTGCCCTCTGACCTCCTCGTCGCCCCACGGCCCGGCGGGGTGTGATCCGGTGGGACAACACGCCGCCGCACGGCCGAGCCGCAAGGGCCCGCGCCGAGCGCTCGAGGCCGCCATCGTGCTGCTGCTGGCGGTCGCCTCGCTCGTGCTCGGGCTCGCGTCGCAGGAGACGTCCACCCCGAGCGGGCCGGGCGGTGGTGCCACGGCCGCCCCTGCCCCTGGTCCTGTCGCCGTCGACCCGGCGACGTTCCCGCCCGGCGGCTGCGTCGCGCTGCCCGCGAGCGGCCCCGGCCCCGCGTCGACCGTCGTCCTCGACGCGGGGCACGGCGGCCCCGACCCGGGCAGCGAGGGGATGGCCGGCGACGGGACGGTGCGCCGGGAAGCCGATCTCACGCTGGCCGTCGCCCGGGCGGCCGCCGAGCGCCTGCGCACGCGGGGGACGACCGTCGTGCTGACCCGCAGCACCGAGGCGCTCGGCACCCCGCTCGCCCGGGGCGCGGTGCAGGACGGGGCGCTGACGACCGACGCGAGCCAGCGCGATCTGCTCGGTCGCGTGCGCTGCGCCAACGAGGCCCGGGCCGACGCCCTGGTGTCGGTGCACTTCAACTCCTTCGACGACGCCCAGGTCGGCGGCACCGAGACCCTCTACGAACCGGAGCGCTCGTTCGCACCGGAGAACCGGGCGCTGGCGCAGTCGCTGCAGACGGCGATCCGCACCCGCCTGACGGCGGGCGGGCACACGCCGCTCGACCGCGGGATCGCGGACGACTCCTCGGGCGCGGAGTCCGGCGGCGGGCACCTCGTGCTGCTCGGACCGCGCATCCCCGGCTACATCGACGAGCCCAGCGCCATGCCGGGCGCGCTGGTCGAGCCGCTGTTCCTGACCAACCCCGGCGACATCGCGGCGCTCGCCGACCCGGCCGGCACGGACGCGCTGGGGGAGGCGGTGGCGACGGGCGTCACGGAGTTCCTGGACGGGGCCCGCCGGCGCTGATCATGACAGCGCTGATCATGACAGCGCGTGTCAGCCGGCTCCGAGGTGACGAGGTCGGCGAGCGGCATGAGGATCGGCGTCCGGGCGCAGACCCGTGGCCGACAGGGGGCGTGCCCCCCTGCGCTCGGGGGAACCCGCCCGCGCACCGTTGGCGCCGACGGTCCCGGGGGCCGGAGGATGCAGCCGACGCGACCACGTGCGAGGAGGAGACGGACGGATGAGCGACCTCGAGGTCGACGTCGTGGTGATCGGCGCCGGTCCGGTCGGCGAGAACGTGGCAGACCGTGCCCACCAGCAGGGCCTCTCGGCCGCGATCGTCGAGTCCCGCCTCGTCGGGGGTGAGTGCTCGTACTACGCGTGCATCCCGTCGAAGGCGCTGCTGCGTCCCGTCGACCTGTACGCGGCGACGCAGCGCATGCCCGGCGTGGCAGGGGCGATCACCGGCACGGTGGACGCCGAGCAGGTGCTCGCGCGGCGCGACCAGTTCGCCGGCGAGGACGACTCCGGCCAGGCCGACTGGCTCTCCGGCGCCGGCATCACGCTGCTGCGCGGGCACGGGCGGCTCACCGGCGAGCGCGCGGTCGCGGTGGCCCACGCCGACGGCACCACGACCTCGGTGACCGCCCGATCGGTGGTCGTCGCGACGGGCTCGGTGCCGGTGTTCCCGCCGGTCGAGGGCCTGGACACCGTCAACGCCTGGACCAACCAGGAGGCGACGCAGGCCAAGGAGGTCCCCGCCTCGCTGGTGATCCTCGGCGGCGGCGTGGTCGGCGTCGAGATGGCGACGGCGTTCCGGGGCCTCGGCGCCCGGGTCACGCTCGTCCAGCACTCCGAGCGGCTGATCCCGGCCACCGAGCCCGAGGCCGGCCGGCGCCTGCGCGACGCCCTCGTCGCGAAGGGCGTCGACGTCCGGCTCGGCACGTCGATGACGGCGGTGCGCCGTGACGGCGACCCGGGAGACGCAGCGCAGCGGAGCTCGACCCGGGGGGAGGTCGTCGCCACGCTCGACGACGGCACCGAGGTGCGCGGCGCCGAGCTGCTCGTCGCCGCCGGACGCCGGCCCGCCACGTCCGACCTCGGCGTCGACACCGTCGGGCTCGAGCCGGGCACGCACCTCGCCGCGGACGACACGACGACCGTGCTCGGCGACTGGCTCTACGCCGTCGGCGACGCGAGCACCGGCGCCCAGCTGACCCACATGGGCAAGTACCAGGCCCGCATCTGCGGCGACGTGATCGTCGCACGGTCGAAGGGCACCGAGCTGGGCGGCCGGTACTCCCACCACGCCGCGACCGCGGAGCACACCGCCGTCCCGCAGGTGATCTTCACCGACCCTCAGGTCGGCGCCGTCGGGCCCACCGAGGCCGCGGCCCGCGACGCCGGGCTGACCGTCCGGGCGGTGTCCTACGAGCTCGGGAGCGTGGCGGGGGCGTCGCTGCAGGCCGACGGGTACGACGGGTTCGCCTCGATCGTCGTCGACACCGACCGGAACGTCATCGTCGGCGCGACCTTCGTCGGCCAGGACGTCGCGGAGATGGTCCACGCGGCGACGATCGCGATCGTCGGCGAGGTCCCGCTCGAGCGGCTCTGGCACGCGGTCCCGTCGTTCCCGACGATGAGCGAGGTCTGGCTGCGCCTGCTGGAGACCTCCGGGCTCTGAGGAGAACCGTCACCCGCCGGTCACCGACCGTGCGAGTGTCCGTCGCCGGGTCGCGGGTCCCCGAGCGGTAGGCAGTGCGCCGGTACCTGCATACTCGGGGGTCAGCATGAGGATTCGTCGCCTTGCCGTCCTGCCCGCCGTCCTGCCGGCCGGGCTCGTCTGGCGCACCGTCGGCGCGGGGTGGTGGGTCAGCCGCGGCTGGTACACGGCCCGTCCGCGGTTGCTCGCCGTGATCGACGAGGTCGACGCCCGCCGCCCCGGCCGCCCGGACTGATCCGCGGACCCTGCGCCGAACCCCGGCGTGCTGGGATTCTGATCACGTGTTCTCGCGTGTGCTCATCGCCAACCGGGGCGAGATCGCCGTCCGGATCGCCCGGGCGGCCGCCGACCTCGGGATCGCGTCGATCGCCGTCCACGCCACCGACGAGCCGGACGCCCCGCACGTCGCGAAGGCCGACGCCGCGGTGGCGCTCGCCGGGTCCGGCGTCCCGGCCTACCTCGACGTCGACGACGTCCTGCGCGCCGCCGCGGAGGCCGGCG
This sequence comes from Actinomycetospora sp. 2LY8.5, assembly GCF_057180585.1. Classification (NCBI taxonomy): domain Bacteria; kingdom Bacillati; phylum Actinomycetota; class Actinomycetes; order Pseudonocardiales; family Pseudonocardiaceae; genus Actinomycetospora; species Actinomycetospora sp. 2LY8.5. Next base: position 8,418 of record NZ_JBXUHE010000059.1, on the reverse strand, counting down.
CGCAAGCGATCCACCCCGGCTACGGCTTCCTGTCCGAGAGTCCGGCGTTCGCACGGGCGTGCGCCGAGCACGGCATCACCTTCGTCGGGCCGTCGCCGGAGGTGCTGGCCGACCTCGGCGACAAGACCCGTGCCCGCGAGCTCGCGGAGGCCGCCGGGCTGCCGGTGCTCGCCGCAGCGGACCGTGACGGGGCGGCGGCGCTGGTGGAGAAGACCGGTGCGGTGATGATCAAGGCGGTCGCGGGCGGCGGCGGCCGCGGGATGCGCCCGGTCACCGACCTCGACGCGCTGCCGGACGCCCTGGCGCGCTGCGCGTCCGAGGCGGGCGCGGCGTTCGGCGACGACCGGGTGTACGCCGAGGAGCTGCTGCGCCCGGCCCGCCACGTCGAGGTGCAGATCGTCGGCGACGGCACCGGCGCGGTCGTCCAGCTCGGCGAGCGCGACTGCTCGGTGCAGCGGCGGCACCAGAAGGTCGTCGAGGTGGCACCCGCGCCCGGTCTCGACCCGGCGGTGCGGGAGGGGCTGCACGCGGCCGCGGTGCGGCTGGGGGAATCGGTGCGCTACCGGGGCCTCGGCACGGTCGAGTTCCTCGTCAGCGGTGACCGCTTCGCGTTCATCGAGGTCAACCCGCGCCTGCAGGTGGAGCACACGATCACCGAGGAGGTCACCGGCGTCGACCTCGTGCGCGCCCAGTTCCGGCTCGCGGCCGGGGCGACGCTCGCCGACCTCGGGCTGGAGGCCCCGCCGAGCCCTCGCGGCACGGCGATCCAGGTGCGCATCACCCTCGAGCACACCGAGCCCGACGGCACCACCACGCCGACCGCCGGCACCCTCACCGCCTACGAGCTCCCCTCGGGGCGCGGGGTCCGTGTCGACGGCGCCGGCTATGTCGGCCACCGGACGAGCCTGCGCTACGACCCGCTGCTCGCGAAGCTGATCGTCTGGGATCCCGACGCCGACCTCGCCGTCGTCGCCGCGAAGTCGGCCCGCGCGCTTTCCGAGGTCAACATCGCCGGCGTCGGCACGAACGTCGACGTGCTCGCCGGCATCGTCGCCACCCCCGCCTTCGCCGCCGGCGAGCTGACCACCGGCTTCCTCGACGACCACCGCGACGCGATCCTCGCCGCGACCCGCCCGCACCGGTTCACCGCCGCCGGGCCTCCGACCGACGAGCCGGCGAGGATCCCGCGGGCCGCCCTCGGCGCGGACGCCGTGCACGCCGTCGCCCCGGGCACCGTGCGCTCCGTCGAGGTCGCCGCGGGTGACGTCGTCCGGGCCGGGCAGACGCTGCTCGTGCTCGAGGCGATGAAGATGGAGCACGTCGTCGCCGCCGCCGTGTCCGGCACGGTCGGGACGATCGCGGTCGCGGCCGGCGACACGGTGGCGACCGGGGACGCGCTGCTCGTCCTGGCCCCCGACCCGACCGCCGCCGACGACGCACAGGACGCGGTCGCCGTCGACCCCGACCACGTCCGCCCGGATCTCGCCGAGGTGATCGAGCGCCACGCGATCGGCCTGGACCACCGGCGTCCGGACGCCGTCGAGAAGCGCCGTCGCGCCGGTCTGCGCACCGCCCGGGAGAACCTCGCCCAGCTCTGCGACGCCGACAGCTTCGTCGAGTACGGCGCGCTCGCGATCGCCGCGCAGCGGGCCCGCCGCTCGCTCGACGACCTCGTCGAGCGCACGCCCGCCGATGGCATGCTCGCGGGCACCGCCACGATCAACGCGGACCTCGTCGGCGCCGAGAACGCGAACGCCGTCGTGCTCGCCTACGACTACACCGTCCTCGCGGGCACCCAGGGGTTCATCAACCACCGCAAGAAGGACCGCGCGGTCGCGATGGCCGCGGAGCGCCGCTGGCCGCTCGTCGTGTTCGCCGAGGGCGGCGGCGGGCGGCCCGGTGACACCGACGGCAGCTGGGCCTCGATGCTCGACGTCCCGACCTTCGAGATCTTCTCGCGGCTCTCGGCGCGGGTGCCGCTCGTCTCGATCGTGGCGGGGCGCTGCTTCGCGGGCAACGCCGCGCTCGCCGGGCTCTGCGACGTGATCATCGCGGTGGAGGGCGCCAGCCTCGGCATGGGCGGCCCCGCGATGATCGAGGGCGGCGGGCTCGGCGTCGTCGCGCCCGACGACGTCGGCCCGATGGACGTGCAGGTCGCCAACGGGGTCGTCGACGTCCTCGTCGCCGACGAGGAGGAGGCGACCCGCGTCGCGCGTCGGTACCTGTCGTACTTCCAGGGGCCGGTGGCCGACTGGGAGGCGCCCGACCAGCGGTTGCTGCGCCACGTCGTTCCCGAGAACCGGGTGCGGGCCTACGACGTGCGCGCGGTCGTCGAGGGCCTCGCCGACGTGGGCTCGGTGCTGGAGCTGCGCCGCGACTTCGCTCCCGGGATCCTCACGGTCCTCGTGCGCATCGAGGGCCGGCCGATGGGACTGATCGCCAACAACCCCGCCCACCTCGGCGGTGCCATCGACCACGACGCGGCGGACAAGGCGTCCCGGTTCCTGCAGCTCTGCGACGCCTTCGGGCTGCCGGTCGTCTCGCTGTGCGACACCCCGGGCTTCATGGTCGGCACCGAGTCCGAGACCCACGCGACCGTGCGCCACTTCAGCCGCATGTTCTCCGTCGGCGGGAACCTCTCGGTGCCGATCGGGCTCGTCGTGACGCGCAAGTGCTACGGGCTCGGCGGGCAGTCGATGATGGGCGGAAGCCTCAAGGCGCCGGCGTTCGCGGTGGCCTGGCCGACCGGCGAGTTCGGCGGCATGGGCCTCGAAGGCGCGGTGCGCCTCGGCTACCGCAAGGAGCTCGACGCCGTCGAGGACCCGCACGAGCGTCAGCGGCTCTTCGAGCGCTACGTCGCCGCCGAGTACGAGAAGGGCAAGGCGCTCGCGGTCGCCGGCGTCTACGAGATCGACGACGTCATCGACCCCGCCGACACCCGCCGCTGGATCACCTCGTCGTTCCCGCCGCGCCCGGTCGGACCCCAGCCGGCGAAGACCCGGCCGAACGTCGACACGTGGTGACCGTCAGCGCGCCCCGTTGAGCCCCAGCACGTCGAGCCAGGCCGAGATGCCGTCGAGGGCGGCCTTGCCGCCGGCCTCGGTCTCCGGAGCCGGGTCGAACGTCCGGGCCTCGCCCTCGCCGGAGATGTTCTTCGCGGCGAACGGGATCGGCACCGTGGCCCGCACCGGCGACATGCCCAGCGCGACCAGCACCGGCAGGAGCGCCTCGGCGGCGCGGGCGCCGGCGGCGACCCCGCCGTAGCCGATGAGGGCGACGGGCTTGCCGGCCCACTCCTGGTTGAGGTGGTCGAGGGCGTTCTTCAACGCGGCGTTGTAGCTGTGGTTGTACTCGGGGTGGACGATCGCGAACGCGTCCGCGCGGGCGATCGTCGCGCTGAACGCCTTCGTCGAGTCGAGCGTGTAGGTGGCGAGCCGCGGGTGGTGGGGCTCGCAGAACAGGGGCAGGTCGACCTCGGCGAGGTCGACGATCTCGACGTCGAACGCGCCGTGCTCCCGCGCGTACTCGGCGAACCAGCGCGCGATCGGCTCCCCGACACGTCCGGGCCGGGTGCTCGCGACGATGATCTGCAGCAGGGGGCGGGCGGCCTGCGTCATGGGGCTCCTTCACCGAAGACGATGGTTGTCGGTACAACCATCTTCCTCCTCTGTCCGGCGCCGTGCCGGGTGAGCTCGGGTGTTCGTGCTCGGCAGATCCACGACGGCCCGCGAGCATTTCTCGACCCACCTCGACGACTTCGGGGACAGAATCGGGGTCGGCTGACCCTGCCCGAGCCTGGAGCGATCGATGAAGAAGCTTCTCAACGACCCGGCCAACCTCGTCGCGGAGTCGTTGCGCGGTGTGGAGCGTGCGCACCCCGAGATCCGCGTCGACCACGAGAACCGGATCCTCTACCGCGCCGACGCGCCGGTGTCGGGCAAGGTCGGGCTGCTCTCCGGCGGGGGCAGCGGCCACGAGCCTGCGCACGCCGGGTTCATCGGCCCCGGCATGCTCGACGCGGTCTGTGCCGGCGAGGTCTTCACCTCGCCCGTGCCCGACCAGATGGCCGAGGCCACCAAGAAGATCGATGGCGGCGCGGGCGTCCTGCACCTCGTGTGGAACTACACCGGCGACGTCATGAACTTCGACATGGCCGCCGAGCTCGCCGCCGCGGAGACCGACACCACGGTCGAGGCCGTGGTCATGAACGACGACGTCGCGGTCGAGGACAGCCTGTTCACCGCCGGCCGTCGCGGGACCGGCGCCGCGATCGCTGTCGAGAAGATCGTCGGCGCCGCCGCCGAGCAGGGCCGCAGCCTGTCCGAGCTGGCCGACCTGGCCCGCCGCGTCAACGACCACTCCCGCAGCATGGGCATGGCCCTGACGTCCTGCACCGTCCCGGCCAAGGGCAGCCCGACCTTCGACCTGCCCGACGACGAGATCGAGATCGGGATCGGCATCCACGGCGAGCCGGGCCGGCGGCGGGTCCCGCTCGCCTCCGCCCACGACATCGCCGACATGCTCGTCGGGCCGATCCTCGCCGACCGCGACTTCACCGGCGGCGACGGCGTGCTCGTGTTCGTCAACGGCATGGGCGCCACTCCGCAGCTCGAGCTGTACCTGATGTACCACGAGATCGCGGCCCTTCTCGACAAGGCGGGCATCGTCCCGGTCCGCACGCTCGTCGGGCCCTACGTCACCAGCCTGGACATGGCCGGGTGCCTGGTGTCGATCACCCGCTTCGACGACGACATGCTCCGGCTCTGGGACGCCCCGGTCGCCACGAGCGCCCTGCGCTGGGGGATGTGATGGCGGATGTCGGCGTCGAGACTCTCGAGAAGTGGCTGCGAACGTTCGCCGCGTCCGTGGCCGACCAGCAGGAGAACCTGACCTCCCTCGACGCCGCCATCGGCGACGCCGACCACGGCGCCAACATGCACCGCGGGATGACCGCGGTGGTGGACGGCCTCGCCGCGACGCCCGCCGGCGACCCGGCGGCGCTGTTCAAGCAGACCGGCATGACGCTGGTGAAGTCGGTCGGGGGAGCGAGCGGCCCGCTCTACGGGACGCTCTTCCTGCGGATGGCCCCGGCCACGGGCGGGGCGGCGACCCTCGACGCGGAGACGTTCGCGAAGGCCCTGCGGGCGGGGCTCGAGGGCGTCGTGGCGCGTGGCAAGGCCGAGGTCGGCGACAAGACCATGGTCGACGCCCTCACGCCGGCCCTGGACGCGCTGGACGCCGCCCTGAGCGCCGGGCAGTCGCTGGCGGACGCGCTGCGCGCGGCATCCGCCTCCGCCGACGAGGGCCGGGACGCGACGACGCCGATCGTGGCTCGCAAGGGCCGCGCGAGCTACCTCGGCGAGCGCAGCGCCGGCCACCAGGACCCGGGCGCCACATCGGCCGCCCTCCTCGTCGCCGCGGCGGCCACCGCCGTCGCGGAGCAGGAGGCCGCGTGACGGTCGGGATCGTCGTGGTCTCCCACAGCCGGGCCCTCGCCGACGCGGCGGTCGCCCTGGCCGGGGAGATGCTCCACGGCGGGGGCGGGGCCGTCGAGGTCGCCGCCGGGGCCGACGACGGGGGCTTCGGTACCGACGCCGTGGCCATCAGCGAGGCGCTCACCGCCGCCGACCAGGGCGACGGCGTCGTGGTGCTGATGGACCTCGGCAGCGCCGTCCTCTCGGCCGAGCTCGCGCTCGAGCTGGTCGACGACGACGTCCGCGAGCGCGTCGTGCTGTGCCCGGCGCCGCTGGTCGAGGGCCTGGTCGTCGCCGCGGTCAGCGCGGCGGGCGGGGCCTCGGCGGCGGAGATCGCCGCCGAGGCGGCCGACGCGCTGCTGGCGAAGTCGGGTCACCTGGGGGCGGCGGCTCCCTCTCCGGCCGAGCCCGATCGGGCCGCGGCCGGGGCCGAGGAGACCGGCGTGTTCACCGTCGGCACGCCGCACGGGCTGCACGCACGTCCGGCGGCGCTGCTCGTCGGTGCGTTGCGCGGGCTCGACGCCGACGTCCGGCTGCGCAACGTCACCCTCGACGGGCCGGAGGTGTCCGGGGCGAGCCTGTCGCGGGTGGCGACGCTCGGCGCGCTCCAGGGGCACGAGATCGCCGTCCGGGCGGGCGGCGCCGACGCGGCCGAGGCCGTGCGGCGGCTGCTGGCGCTGGCCGCGGACGACTTCGGGGAGTCGTCGTCACCGGTGCCGGCCCCTGTCGCCGCGGTGACCACCGGCCACCCGGTCCCGGCCTCGCCGGGGATCGGGATCGGGCCGGTGCGCGCGACGGGCGCCGCTCCGGTCGCCGTGCCCGACCCTCGGCCCGGCACCCCGGACGAACAGCGGGCCCGCCTCGACCACGCCCGCGGGAGCGTCCGCGCGCACCTGCAGACCGTCCGCGACCGGGCGGCCCGCGAGATCGGCGCCGCCGAGGCGGCGATCTTCGACGCCCAGCTGCTGCTCCTCGACGACCCGGAGGTCCTCGCGGACACCGGAGCCCGCCTCGACGCCGGCCTCGACGCCGGCCTCGACGCCGGCATCGACGCCGCGCGGGCCTGGGCGGACGTGCTCGACGACGTCGAAGCTCGGCTGGCGGCCGCCGCCGACGAGTACCTGCGCGCCCGCGCCGCCGACGTGCGGGACGTGCGCGACCAGGTGCTGCGGGCGCTCGGGGGCGCCTCCTCCGGGAACGCCGAGGGCGACGGGATCGTCGTCGCCGACGAGCTCACGCCCGCCGAGGCCGCCGTGCTCGACCCCGGCCGGACGCCCGCGGTGGTGCTCGCCGGCAGCAGTCCCACCGCGCACGCCGCGATCCTGCTGCGGGCGCGGGGTGTGCCGGCGGTCGTCGGGGTGGGCGGCGCGCTGGTCGCCCGGGCTCGTGAGGCCGCCGTGCTGGCCGTCGACGGGAGCACCGGCGAAGTCGTCGTCGACCCCGACCCCTCGGCCCTCGCCGACTTCCGTGACCGGGCCGACGCACTGGCCCGCCGGCGGGACGAGGCATCGCGAAGGGCCCACGAACCCGCGGTCACCCGCGACGGGACCACCGTGCTCGTCGGCGTCAACGTCGGCTCGGCCGCCGACGCGACCGCGGGCGTCGGGGCCGACCTCGCCGGCCTGGTGCGCACGGAGTTCGGCTTCCTCGACCGGCGCTCCGCGCCCGACGTCGACGAGCAGGAGGCCGCCTACCGGGCGATCGCCGAGGCCATGGGCGGGCGGAGGATCACCCTGCGCACGCTCGACGTGGGCGGCGACAAGCCCCTCGAGTACCTGCCGATGCCCGCCGAGGCCAACCCGTTCCTCGGGGTGCGGGGTCTTCGGCTCGCGCTGACCCGCCCCGCGCTGCTCGCCGACCAGCTCCAGGCGATCGTGCGCGTAGCCCACACCCACCCGGTCGACGTCATGTTCCCGATGGTCGCCGACGTCGACGAGCTCGCCGCCGCCCGCCGCGCCCTCGACGCCGCGGTCGATGACGTCGGCCGGGGTCGGCCCGAGGGCCTGCGGGTCGGGATCATGGTCGAGGTGCCGGCGGCGGCGCTCAAGTCCGCCGCCTTCGCTCCGGACGTCGACTTCTTCTCGATCGGCACCAACGACCTCACCCAGTACACGCTGGCCGCCGAGCGCGGCAACGACGCCGTCGCCGCGCTCGCCGACGCCCTCGACCCCGGCGTGCTCGCGCTGATCGCGGCGACGGCTTCCGGAGCCGGTGACGACGTGCTCGTGGCGGTGTGCGGCGAGCTGGCCGGCGACGAGCACGCCGCCGCGCTGCTGATCGGCCTGGGCGTGCGCGAGCTCAGCGTCGCGCCGGGGTCGGTGGCGACGGTCAAGCAGGCGGTGCGCGACGTCGACCTGGCGACGGCGCGCGACCTGGCGGCCGCGGCGCTCGCGTGCCCCGACGCGGCGGCCGTGCGGGCACTGCTGGCGTGACGCCCAGATCGCTGGGGCCGCGCCGGGCAGGCATCCTCTATCGCCGGTGGGCACATCGCCGGGCGTTCGAAGATCCGGCGGCGTTCGCGGAGCTCGCCCTCCGTCGTGTGCGCGCGGCGAAGGACTGCCTGGTCGTCACGGACGCCGAGCACGGTCCGAGCGCACGTGTCGCTGCCTCCTCGCGTACCAGGACGACCGCACGCGGAGCTGCGTGAGCATCGAGTGCGGGGCTGCCCCGGAGGCGTGGCCCGGCGACGCGTCGTCTCGCTTCAAGCCGGCGTGGGTCGCGTTCTGGCCGGACGGCACCGCGGTCGTCGCGCCGGAGCCGTTCGGTCGGCCGGGTGCGCGACTCGTCCGCGTCGATCGCACGGATCGTTACCCATCCGTGACCTGGCGGTGGGCTGTCGGGGGCTGCTGGTCGGCCGGGGCTGTCGGGGGTCGGGTCTAGATTCGAACACATGAGCGAGCGGGGTGGGTGGGGCGGTCTGGTGGCCGGTCTCGATGCCCTGCCC
>NZ_JBXUHE010000058.1:0-30953 GCF_057180585.1 Actinomycetospora sp. 2LY8.5 | reverse complement strand
GGGTCCACCTCGAAAGTGCCCTCCGGGTCGGGGACCGATGGCGTCGCAACCTTCAGTCTTCCCTGCTCAGAGGGCACTTTCGTCTATCAACACCCGACGACTTCACCAACCTCGTGAAGAGCTCGGGTTAGTGAGCACTGATCAATCAGTTCGGCTCGGTGACCTGCCCTTCGCCGGTTCGTCGTCGCCGGGGGAGTGGGGACGCCTCGGTGGGGCGAGGTCCGTTGGCCGCGGCTGTTCGGCGAAGTCTCGACATCCCGCGAGACCGCCGCTCGTCTTACGGTTGAGCGGGCCCGACGGCTCAGCAAGCGCGGGGAAGCTGAGGTTGGCTCCGAGCGGCTTGACTGCGCGGCCGCTGTACGGCAATCGCGTGCCGTCGTAGCTGATCTGCCGCCTGCGCGAGTGCGCGAGTGCGGCGGAGCACGGGTATCCGTGGCCCGGACCGTTCGAGGAGCGTCAGCGGTTAGCGGCGGGCTTACACCTGGCTCTTCATTCTCGGGCACCGCACATTGACGCATCTTCCGTAGTGAGTAGCCTCCGCGGTGAAGCATCAAATGCCTCAGAGTGGAGGACTTGTGAGTTCTGCGCTACCTGTGCCGCCCCGGTATCCCATGGCTTACGTGCCGCTCGAGGAGTACGCACGATGGTTCGACCGGATCGCCTTCAGTCGGGAGGCCGGGATCCTCACCGTCCGGCTGCACAAGGACCAGCAGGACTTCTCCTGGAGTCTCGCTGCACACCGGCAGCTCTCGCACGCCTGGAATCACATCGCCTTGATCCGGAGAACAAGGTCGTCATCCTGACCGGCACCGGGTGTTCGTTTCTCGACCGCAGCGACTACGAGCTGGAGTCGCTGGGCACCGCGGACCCGGAGGCCTGGACGCTGATCCAGCAGGACGCCCGCAAGCTCATCATGGACCTGCTCGAGATCGAGCAGCCGATCATTGCGGTGCTCAACGGCCCGGTGAGCATCCACTCCCAGATCCCGCTGCTGTGCGATGTCGTGCTGGCGGCGCCCCACGCCACGATCACCGAGTCCCACCTGCCCTACGTGCTGCCCGGCGACGGTCATCACGTCGTGTGGCCCATGCTGTTCGGGCTCAATCGCGCCCGGCACATGCTGCTCACCGGGACCGTCCTGTCGGCACAGGAGGCTCAGCGGCTCGGGGTGGTTGGCGAGGTCGTCGAGAGCGACCGGTTGCTGGGCCGGGCGAACGAGCTGGCGCGGCACATCCTGACTATGGACCCGATCGCCGTGCGGAGCTTCCGGCAGATCATGCTGCAGTCGGTGAAGACAGACATGGTCAACGCCCTGCAGCTCGGCCTACTCGCCGAGGGCTACGGGATTCTCCGGCGGCTGCCCGAGGCTGCGACGGGCGCCGACGAGGCCTACATCAAGACCCCGGATTGAGCTGCTCGGCGATGGTGGCGAGCAGATCGAGGTGGGCCTCCACGTTATCCGGGACGTCTGGGACCATGGTGTTGACGGCGACGTGGGTGGCTCCGCCCTCGACCCACGCCTCGATGTGGGCCGTGGTCCGCGTGTTCGACCCTGCCCAGGCCACCCGCCCCTGCAGCCCGATCTGTGCTGGGTCCCGCCCGGCGGCCTCAGCACCCGCCCGCATCTGAGCGCTTGCCGCGGCCAGCTCGGCGCCGGGTGCGACGGTCGGCATCCACCCGTCGGCGATGCGGCCCGCACGCCGGAACGCCGCGGGCGAGCCGCCGCCGAGCCAGACCGGGATCGGCTGCCCCGCGTTTCGCCGAGCTGGCCCTCGAGGTGGGCTTCCCGCCAGGGGTGATCAACGTCGTGCCCGGCGACGGCAGCGTGGGCGCGGCCCTCGTGTCGCACCGGGACATCGACAAGATCCATTTCACCGGTAGCGGGGCCACGGCCACCCGCATCCTGCAGTCCGCGGCGGCCACCCTGACCCCGGTCGCCACCGAGCTCGGCGGGAAGTCGCCGAACCTGATCTTCGCCGATGCCGACCTGGATGCCGCGGTGGCCCGATCGGTGGGGTTCTGCATGCAGGTCTCCGGGCAGGGGTGCCTGAACGGGACCCGGATCCTGGTCGAGGACCGCGTGCACGACGACGTCGTCGACCGGATCCGCGAGACCCTCGGCGGCTACGTCGCCGGCGACCCGGCGGACGCGGACACGACCTTCGGTCCGGTGATCAGCGAAGCCGCGCTGGAGCGTATCCGCAGCGTCGTCGACCGGGCACGCAGCAGCGGCGAGGCCAGCCTGGTGACCGGTGGCTCGCGGATCGGCGGCGACCTCGCCGGGGGCTTCTTCCTGGAGCCGACGGTGTTCGCCGACGTCGTCCCCACCGCGGCGGTGGCCCGAGAAGAGATCTTCGGGCCCGTGCTCTCGGTCGTTCGCTTCCGAGACGAGGCCGAGGCGCTCGCCCTCGCCAACGACTCCGACTACGGCCTGGGGTCCTACATCCAGACCTCGGACCTCACACGGGCCCATCGGCTCGCCGACGCCCTCGACGCCGGCATGGTCTGGGTCAACGGCTCCGGCGGCCTGCCCCCGTCGATCCCGTTCGGCGGGGTGAAGCAGAGCGGGACCGGCCGCCTCGGCGGGCTCGCCGGCATCCAGGAGTTCAGCCGGACCAAGAACGTGTGGATCGCGCTCTAGCGACAGGACCGCCCGCGCCTTCCCCTGCGGTGAAGGCGCCGAACAATCGAGAAGGAGTGAGTGTCTGATGACGACTTCCGCGCGCGACGGTTTCCGCTCCGCCGTCGTCGTCGGCGGCAGTATCGGTGGAGCTTCGGCCGCCGCGGCGATCGCCCCGTACGTCGACCGCGTCCTCGTCCTGGACCGCGACGAGCTGCCCGCCGAGCCGCGGGCCCGCAAAGGGGTCCCGCACGGCCAGCAGTTCCACACCTTGACCGTCGGCGGGCGTCTGGCGCTGGAGGACACCTTCCCCGGCCTGACCGAGGAGCTGCGTGCCGCCGGTGTCCCGTGGAGCGACCCCGCCAAGGACACGCGGTACGCCTCCAAGTTCGGCTGGTTCGCCCGCCAGCCATCGGACATGCGGATGCTCCAGCCGACCCGGCGCTACCTGGAGTGGTACCTGCGCTCGCGAGCGGCAGCGCTGCCCGAGGTCGAGCTGCTCCCGCAAACCCGGGTCACCGGCCTGGTCGTCGAGGACGGCGCCGTCGCCGGGGTCGACGTCGTCGACGAGGCGGGCGCGGCGCGGCGCATCGATGCCGACCTCGTCGTCGACAGCAGCGGGCGTGCCTCCCAGGCCCCCTCTTGGCTGGCGGCGGCCGGCTACCCGGAGCCGACGGAGTCGACCGTCAACGCGCGCTGGGGTTATGCGACGACCTACGTGACCGTTCCGGAGGGCTGGGACCCCGGCTACCGGTCGCTCTACATGGGCCCGACGGTCTCCGGCGAGGGGACTCCGGCGACGCGGGGCGCAGCCCTGTGGCCGCAGGAGGGCAACCAGGTCGTCATCACCGCCCAGGGCTGTGCCGGCGACTTCCCTCCGGGTGACCTGGACTCGTTGAAGGAGTACCTGAGCAGCTTCGGCACCACGGAGTTCGTCGACCTGATCGACGAGTTCGGCGCCAGCGCTCCGGTCGAGGCGTGGCGCAACACCACCAACCGGATGCGCGACTATGCGGGTCTGTCCCGGCGCCCGGAGGGATTCGTCCTGGTCGGCGACGCCGTGGCGGCGTTCAACCCGATCTACGGCCAAGGGATGGCGATGGCCGCCGTCGGGGCGCGTGCGCTGGGTCGGTCGTTGCAGGAACGACGGGCATCCGGTGGCGGTCGCGACGGGTTCGCCGCGACGTTCCAGACGCTGCTCGCCGAGTTGCTGCTGCCGTGCTGGCAGTTCTCGACCAGCTCGGACTTCAACGTCCCCGGGGTCGAGGTCGACGGCGAGCCGGTGGAGTCGGGCAAGAGCCCGGAGGCGGAGTACGCCGACCGCGTCCTCGCGCTGGCGACCGAGGACCCCACGCTGTCCCTGAAGTTCATGGAGACGGTCAACCTGGTGCGCGGCGTCGAGTGGATGGCCGACGAGGACCTGCGACGCCGGGTCGTGACCGATTGGGACCGGCTCGGCAACCTGAGCCGGACCCCGGAGCAGGTCGGATGAAGACCGTGGCCGCCGCGACCGCGCCCGAGCCGTTCGAGGTCGCGATCCCGGACACGGTCCTCACCGATCTGCGGACTCGGCTCGCGAACACCCGGTGGCCGGCCGCGATCCCGGGGGTGGGCTGGCGCTCCGGAGCGGACCTCGATTACCTCCGGGAGCTGTGCGCGTACTGGCGGACGTCGTTCGACTGGCGCGCCCAGGAGAAGGCACTCAACGCCTGGCCGCAGTTCACCACCACGGTGGCCGGGCAGATACTGCACTTCGTTCACGCCCGTTCGCCCCATCCGCACGCTCGGCCCCTGCTGCTGACCCACGGATGGCCGAGCGCGGCGGGCGAGTTCCTCGAGGTGTTCGGTCCCCTCACCGATCCGGTCGCGTACGGCGGCCGACCCGAGGACGCCTTCCACGTCGTGGCGCCGTCGATCCCCGGGTTCGGGTGGAGCGGTCCGGTCACCGAGCCCGGCTGGCACGTCGACCAGGTCGCGGAGGCGTTCGTCGCCGTGATGGACCGTCTCGGGTACGACCGGTTCGGGCTGCACGGCGGCGACTGGGGCTCGCCGGTGTCGAACGCGATCGCGCGCCGGATCCCCGACCGTGTCATCGGGCTGCACCTGACGATGCTGGTGACGTCGGGCCGGACCGCGCAGGACGGTGACCCCACCCCCGCGGAGGCCGAGCTCGAAGCGGCGCAGGAGACGTACAACGCCACCGAGCAGGGCTATCTGGCGCTGAACGCGACGAAGCCGGACACGGTGGGGTTCGCGCTGTCCGACTCCCCGGCCGGTCTGGCGGCCTGGGTCGTGGAGAAGGTCCGCGCCTGGACCGACCACGACGGTGACCACGAGCAGGCGTTCCCCCGCGACGCGATCCTGACCCTGCTCACGACGTACTGGGTCACGAACACGGTCGCCTCGGCCGGTCGCCTCTACTTCGAGTCCGGTCAGGTCGGCCGTCTCGCGCCACCGCAGGGCCGGACCGAGGTGTCGACCGGGGTCGCGGCGTTCCCGAAGGAGCTCTACCGGGTCACCCGCCGGATCGCCGAGCACCACTACGACGTCGTGCACTGGGCGGACCTGCCGCGCGGCGGTCACTTCCCGGCCGTCGAGCAGCCCGACCTTCTCGTCGGCGATCTGCGCCGGTTCTTCGGGGGCCGGGCGTGACGGGGCCTGTCGTGACGGGGATGGGTGACCGACAGCTCGAGGTGGTGGTGACCGAGCGGACGACGGTCGCCGACGACGTCGTCGCCCTCCTCCTCGCGCGTCCCGAGGGCGGACCCCTCCCGCCGTGGGAGCCCGGCGCGCACGTGGACCTCGTGCTGCCCGACGGCGCGGTCCGGCAGTACTCGCTGTGCGGCGACCCCGCCGACGCGTCGAGCTACCGGCTCGGCATCCTGCGGGAGCCGGCGGGACGTGGCGGGTCGCACCAGGTGCACGACCGGCTCGCGGTCGGCGACCGTCTCACCGTGTGCGGCCCGCGGAACCACTTCCCGCTGGTCGACGCGCCCGCGTACGTCTTCGTGGCGGGCGGGATCGGGGTGACACCGATCCTGCCCATGGTGGCGCGGGCTCGAGCCGCCGGGGCCGCGACGACGGTCCTCTACGGGGGCCGGAGCCTGCGCTCGATGGCGTTCCGGGCCGACCTGCTCGACGTGGCCCCGCACGCCCGGATCCGTCCGGAGGACGAGTACGGCCTGCTCGACCTCGAGGCGGTGCTCGCGGAGTCGGAGTCGGCCACCGCGGTCTACTGCTGTGGGCCCGAGCCGCTGCTCGCCGCGATGGAGCAGGCGTGCGCGCACCGGTTCCCCGCGGCCCTGCACGTCGAGCGGTTCGCCGCCGCCCCGGTGGCGACCGCCGTGGCGGGGGAGTTCCGGGTGCGGCTGCGGCGCAGCGGGCTCGACCTGGCGGTGCCGGCGGGACGGTCGGTGCTGGAGGTCGTCACCGAAGCGGGTGTCGACGTGCTGACCTCGTGCGAGGACGGCGTGTGCGGGACCTGCCTGACCCCGGTCCTGGCCGGCGCACCGGAGCACCGGGACTCGGTGCTCAGTCGCGCCGAGCGCGCCGCCGGGGACGTGATGGCGCTGTGCGTCTCGCGGGCGTCCGCGGGCTCGGTGCTGGATCTCGACCTCTGACCCGACGTGGTGTCTCGGGCGTCCCTCGGGTCAGCTGGCCGGCACTCGATCGGGCGCGGCGCGACTGATCCGGTGCAGCGCGGCGACCCGCAACCCCAGCAGGACCGTGGTGCGGTCCTCGGTGCTGCTCCAGTCGATCTCGTAGGTGGCGGCGAGCCTCTTGAGCCTGCCGTACACGGTGGTCCGGTGCACGTGCTGGTCGGCGGCGAGGGAGGCGACGTCCCCATCGCGTTCGAGGTAGTCGCGCACCAGCGCGATGGTGGTGTGCTCCTCGGTCTGCAGCATCGTGAGCACCCGTGGGTCGATGACCTCGGTGGCGTCCTCAGGACGGATGCCGAGCAACGCCCGCCACGAGCCCAACCGGTCCCAGTGCAGCACGGGCTCGGGCCGCAGCTCGAGCGTGGCGAGGTTCATTGTCCGTTTGGCCTGCCGGTACGAGCGGTAGGCCCGGTGCAGGCCCCCGACCGACCCGCCGACCGCGACCCGCGGGCAGTGCCCGGCGAACGCCCCGAGACGGGCGACGCGCTGGCCGAAGCCGTCGACCACCGCCGGCTCGTCGACGAGGACGGCCACGAGGTTGTGGTCGATGTGGGTCACCACCCCGCTGGTCTCGGTGGCCAGCCCCCAATGGGCGTCGGTGATGCTGCCGTCGCGCCCGCCCGGCACCCGCGCCACGGCCACCCGCACCGAGCGCCGGGTGTCGAGCGAGTACGTCTCCAGCAGTGCGTCGGTGCCCTGGCGACGGTCGTCCTCGTCGTCGGAGAGCAGGGCCGCGACGAGCGTGCGCCGTCGTGCCGACTCGGCACGCTCGAACTCGATCTCCAACGCGACCGCGGACAGCAGCGGGCGGATCTGGTCGACGTCGGCCGCAGTGATGCTCCCGTCGGGGTCGACCGCGATCAGGTAGGCGACGGCGACACCGCGGGCGTAGAGCGGGATGACGGTACGGGGCGCGAGTGAGAGGGCCTCGTCGGCGGGGGTCCGGGCCATCGCCTCACCAGGCCGGACGAACGAGGTCAGCCGGTCGAAGACGGCGGAGTCGGAGCGGTTCATCAGTGCGGTCTGCCGAACCTCGTCACTGCTGCGGTCGGGGTGCACGGAGAACGCGATGAGCCGCCGGGTCCGGTCGGCGAGCACCATGGGAGTGCCGAACCGCGCGAAGCAGTCGTCGACGAGGTCCTGGGCGTTCAGGCTCACATCGGCACCTTCGCAGCAGCCCGGCGACGGTGCTAGGTGTAGCGCTGGGCCGCGTCGGTCCGGCGGATCGAGGCCAGTATGTCCTTCAGCGACTCGGTGGGGTCGGCCAGCCGCTCGCCCAGTCCCGGCGTCGTCAGGCCGATCATGGCCTTGCCCTGCACGAAGTCCTTCGTGCTGTTGACGGTGTCCACCGCCAGCACGGTGTCCCCGGCCACGTAGACCACGCAGAGGCGCCCGTCGGCCGGTCCGCCCCGGACCACGGTCCGATCGTGGCCGGTGAGCAGGCCGGCGCTCTTGAGGCGCAGCTCGTACTGGTGGGACCAGAACCAGGGCACCTCGCGAGCCGGTGGCTCGGTCCCCGTCAGCGTGGCGACCACGGTGCGGGCGTGCGCGCCGGCGTTCTGGATGGACTCGATGCGCCGTCCGGCGCTCTCGTCCGGGTCCGCCATCAGCGCGCAGTCGCCCGCGGCCAGGACGTCGGGCAGTGAGGTCCGCCCGCGCAGGTCCACCCGAACCCCGTCCGGGCAGTCCGCGCCCGCGCGGGCCAGCGGCTCGAGGTCGGGGACGACACCGATACCGGCGACCACGGTGTCGGCGTCGAGGATCTCGCCGGAGTCCAGCCGGACCCCGCTCACGTGGCGCTCGCCGCGGAGCTCGCGGACGCCGGTGCCCAGCCGCAGCGTGACCCCGGCCGCGCGGTGCCGGTCCGCGACGTAGGTCGCGACAGCCTCGCCCGCCACCCGCCCCAGCAACCGGTCCTGCGCCTCCACCACGGTGACGACGGCACCCAGGGTGCTCGCCGATGCCGCCACCTCGAGACCGATGTAGCCGCCACCGACCATGACCAGGCGGTGACCGGGCCCGAGCCGCGTGCGCAGGACGTCCGCGTCGTTCCGGGTGCGCAGGGCGTACACGCCGCCGAGCCCGGCGCCCGGCACCCCCAGCGGGCGGGGCCGGCACCCCGTGGCCCACACCAGGCTCCCGTACCCGTACTCGCAGCCCTCGGCGGTGCGCACACGGTGTGCGGCCGGGTCCACGTGGACGACGGTCGCCTCCGTGACCAGCTCGATACGACCGGAGGTCCAGAAGCTCGCGGGCCGGGTGAGCAGCTCGTCGACGGGGAGCTCCCCGGTCAGGAACGCCTTGGACAGCGGCGGGCGCTCGTAGGGCAGGTGCGGCTCGGAGCTCAGCAGGGCGACCGACCGGTCGCCACCGGCCGCGGCCACCCCGGCGGCGACCTGCGCCCCGGCGGGTCCGGCCCCGACGACGACCACGTCGTGGTGGTGCCCGGCCATGTCGTCCTCCACCGTCGGGGCGGCCGGAGCTTTTCGACGGCCGTCGTGTGTCGCTCCATCCTGTGTCACCGCCAGTCGTGGCTCTAGCTACCGGTGTTGCCTAGGACGTCGTCATGCCACGACGGTTGTCGTCCGGAGCTGGTTTGGGAGCCGGCGGTGTTTCCACACCGCGAGACGCTGATCCTTGACGCGCCTCGGTCCTTTCCTTGACGCGCCTCGGTCCTTTCCTTGACGCGCCTCGGTCCTTGCCCTCAAGCACCCGGCGCGGAGGTGCTCCGGAGCGGTATGTATGGCCGCTTCGGCGGGAACCATCCACCCCCTGGGTGCGTCGGGATGCGCATGAGCATCCCCTCCGATCCCGATCGTCGGCATCGCGACCTGGTTCTCAGCCTGTTCGCGGCCGCCCTCGACGGTGACGGCGACGCCGAGCACCGCCTCCGAGGCCTCGCTGTCCATCACGATCGCGCCGCCGAAGCCCTATGTGCGCTGGCCACCACCGACATTCCCGACGACAGCTGTCTGCGTCCGGCGAATGTCGCCGCGACCGACCAGGTCATCGCGGCGGTGCTCGAGGCCGTTGCCGCTGGTCCCAGCGAGCTCGAAGGGGTGCGCCCTCGGGATGGCGGGCGCCGCTGTTGCTTGCTCCTCAAGGCCGGGCGGCCGTGGGCCTTCGGCCCTGGGCGGAGCCGCTGCGCGGCGCTGATACTTGCCCTTTTTCTCCCCGTGGGGCGTGCCGAGTCTGAGGGGCCTGGGGCAGGCAAGCCGTCGATGAACCGGCCCCGCACCGACCCGGTGACCCCGCCGCAGCCCTCCCGCACTCGGTAGCGCCGGCGCGCCCGGACGGCCGCCCCGTGGTGGCGGGCCCACCGGGTCGGAGGAGGCCGAACCCCCGACGGTCCCCTCCGGGGACCTGCCCCGGGCCCCTCTTTCCGACTCGCGCCCCACGGGGCGAAGGAAATGGCAGCGGCGGCCCGGCAGGGCCGTGCGGTGCCGGCTTCTCGTCCCGGCTCACCTCGCGACCGGGAGGACCGCAGCGATGACCGCATCGGCCGACCACCAGTGCCGCCACGACGAGCGGACTGACGCCGAGCTGATCGAGCTCTACCGCGACCACCACGACCCGGACGCCATCACCACGCTGATCCGCCGCCACGACGCGGCCCTGCGCGCCATGGTCCGCCGAGTCCTGCGCAACGACGAGGACGCCGCCGACGTCGTCCAGTCCACCTGGGTCAGCGCGCTCACCGCACTGGCGCGGTCGGACCTCGAGGTCTACGGCGTCGTCCGCGGGTGGTTGTGGACCATCGCCCGCCACGACGCCATCGATCGGCTGCGCCGGGCGCGCACCCGCCCCACCACGGCCATGCCCTCATTGCTCGACCCCGCCGACAGGGCCAACGACTACACCGCCGCCGACGCTCGCATGGTGATCGACGGGTTGCTCGCCGCGTTGCCGGCGCACTCCCGGGACGCGATCACGCTCGTGTGGCTGCGCGGCCTGTCCACCCACGAGGCCGCCGCCGTTCTCGGCATCGCCGACGGCACGGTCAAGAGCCGCTGCCACCACGCACGCACTCTCATGGCCGCCGCGGTGACCCGCGCCGGGCTGATCACCACGTCTCTCGATTCCGACTGACGCGACGGCCGGTCAGCCGCCTCAGGCGGTTGATCGGCCAAAACGCATCTCTCGAACAGAGGGCAGCAGGCACGAGCAATCGACAACCAGGCCTGGTCGCCGCCGGACAGGGAACCTGCTCTGGAAGCGCAAGGAGAATCGGCATGGCCCACAGCGAGAGTGGCATCACGCCGGGCACGACCCCACCGGTCCCGGACCCGCACAGGGGTCCGGACACGCCGATTCCGCCACCCGAGCGGTGGCTGGTCGAGGTGCTCGCCGCGATGGGGTGCCGTCGCTCCGGACGCAAGTGGCAGTGCCCTGCTCACGGTCAGACGGGCCAGCACTCGGCATCTCTGGCGATCGGTGCCCGCGACGACGGTCACGGCGCGTGGGTGCACTGCCACGCCGGTTGCTCGATCACCGCCGTCCTGCGCGCCCTCGGCCTGCGTCCCGTCCATCTGCAGCGGGCTCCGCACGTCACTCCGAGCCGGTATGTCCACCTTCAGGGGCTCCGACGGGAGTGGCCACCGCTCAAGAACACCAGCGGCCATCCCGAGGCTGCCGGCTACCGGCACGAGGCATGGCATCCCTACGGGCCCAAGCACGCCAAGCAGCGCCTGCGCCGGTCCGACGGCTCGAAGGTCATCCGCTGGGAGTCGCGCAACGCGCGAGGGGAGTGGGTGCCCGGCCTCCTCGGAGTCCGCGAAGCCGACCTACCCCTCTACCGCGAGGCGGAGGTCCGCATGGCAGCTGCAGCCGGCGAAACCGTCGTCCTCTGCGAGAGCGAATCGTCCTGCGACGCCCTGCACGGCATCTACGCGACCACCTGGGCCGGCGGCGCCGGAAGCCCGCCGCTGGAGACCATCGCCCGCGTCCTGGACGACGTCGACGTGGTGATCGTTCCCGACCACGACGACGCGGGCCTGACCTGCCTCGAGCGCTTGGTGGACGCCCTGCCCGGAGCGCGGGTGCTCATCGGCCGGCCCAGCGAGGACGCCCGGGATCTCTACGCCCGCCTGGGCTTCGACGCCTTCACCGCCCAGCTCGAGTCCGCCGCCGGTTGGACGACGCGCCAAGACCTTCGGTGACCTCACTCTGGCCCGACGCCCCACCAGCGAAGAGCGCGTTCGACCGCGGTCTCGCCACACGGCCTCCACAGACGGCACAATCTCACACTGCGGACGATTCCTCGGTAGCCTGGACAGTTTCCGTCGCCTCTTCTGCCAGGGTCCTGTGATCCTCTCCTGAAAGACGCAATACACCAAGGCATTAGTTAATGATCTTGGTAAGTTCGGTGGGTGCTCAGCATCACCCCGATCTCGGCGGGCGCGGCGGGGGTCGATTACCTCCTTCGCCAGTCGGGCTGTCGCGAGGGTGAGCGGAGCACACAGGAGCGGGACCCCGGGCCGTCGGACCCGGAGAACGGAGAGCGCGAGACGAAAGCCGGAGCCGGCTTTGAACCAGCTGATTCCGGCGCCGACTACCTGCTCCGCTCGCGGGAGGCCGACGGCAGCGTGAGGTGGTGGGGGACCGGCACAGACGACGTCGGCGTTGATCGCTCTAAGGCGCCGCGCGACGACGAGGTCCGCGCTGTCTTCGGGCGCCTGGAGCACGCGTCGACGGGCGAGCCCCTCGGGTCCCCGCCCCGTCGCTACCTCAGCGCCGAGGAGAGAATCGAGCGGGCTTTCGCCGCCGAGCCCGAGGCCACGCCGGAGCGACGGGCGGAGATCGAGTGGCGCGTGCGCGGGAGCCAGCGCAAGGCCGTCGGCTATTACGACCTCACCTTCTCACCGGCCAAGTCGGTCTCGGTGCTCTACGCCGCGCTGAGCGTGGCGGGCCGGCGTGAGGAGGCGAAGCAGGTGTGGGCCGCCCACCGGGCGGGCGTCGAAGCGGCGATGACCTACCTGCAGGAGGAGGCCGGCTACTCGCGCGCCGGCTACCACGGACGGGCCAAGTACGGCCGGTCGGTGGGGGAGTACGTCGCGGCGCGGACGTGGGCGGCGGTCGAGTTCGACCACACCACCTCACGGGCGGGCGACCCCCAGCTGCACACCCACGTCGCGGTCCTCAACCGCGTGCGGTGCGAGGGCGACGCAGAGTGGCGCACGGTCGACAGCCGCGGGCTGTACCGCGCCCGTGGCGCCGCGGGAGCGGTCTACGAGCGCACGTACGAGGAGGCGCTGAACCGCGCTCTCGGCGTCGAGTTCGCGACCCGGCCGGACGGGAAGGCCCGGGAGATCCACGCGATTCCGCCGGAGGTGCGCGACGCGTTCTCCCAGCGACGCAGCGAGGTGGCGGCGGTGGTCGACGACTTCATCGCGGAGTATGCCGAGCGCCACGGCCGACCGCCCAGCCAGTACGAGGTCACCGTCGCCGCGCAGCACGCCGCCCGCTCCACGCGTCAGCCGAAGCAGGACGTGTCGGCCGAGGACCTCGAGCAGTCCTGGGCGGCGCGGCTCGAGGGCGTCCTCGACGGGGTCGACGCCGCGCGCCAGGCGCCCGAGCGGCAAGACGTGCCGACCTGGGACCGCGACAGGGTCATCGCCGCAGCTGTGCACCGCGTGCAGAGCGCCCGAGCGACCTGGACGCACTACGACCTGCTCGTCGCCCTCGACGCCGAGCTCCCGGCCCCGCTCGGCCTGGAGCCCGGCGAGCACCACGAGCTGCTCGAGTCCCTCGCCACCGACGCCGAGGGCCTCGGTGCGGGCGTCGTCCCGCTGACGCCCGGCGAGATCGTGCCCACCCCGGCGGCGCTTCGTCGAGACTCCGACGGCCGACCGCGCTTCCGGCCCCACCGCGACGACCGTTTCGCGACCCTGGAGCAGCTCGACGCTGAAGAGCGGCTGCTGGCGCTCACGCGGACCGGCGGCGCTCCCGTGCTGATCGACGAGACCCTGAGCGCCATCGACGCGGAGCTCGGCGCTCTCGGACTCGACCCGCATCAGCGAGCCGCCGTCATCGGCATCCTCGGGTCCTCGCGACAAGCCGACGCGCTGATCGGACCCGCCGGCACGGGCAAGTCACTCACGATGGCCGCGCTGACCGCCGCATGGGCCGAGAACCACGGCACCCCGGCCATCGGCGTGGCTACCTCCCAGGCTGCGGCCGATGTGCTGGCCGACGACGGGGTGGCGGCGGTCAACGTCGCCCGCTTCTTACAACGGCACGAGCCACGGCCGGACGGTCCGGCAGCCGAACCCCTGCCGTACGGGTGCCTCGTCATCGTCGACGAGGCCGGGATGTCGGCGACCGACCAGCTCGACCGCGTGCGTGCCTTGGTCGAAGCCGCGCACGGCAAGATCGTCCTGACCGGAGACGACAAGCAGCTCGGTCCGGTCGGTGCGGGCGGCGTCCTCGCACACCTCGCGCGCGCCCATCCCAAGGACGACCCTGCCGCCGATGGGCCCGTCTTCCGGCTCGCGGAGCCCCGGCGCTTCCGTGAGGGCTGGGAGGGAGAGGCGTCGCTGGGCCTCCGCCGGGGCGACGTCGCGGCGCTTCAGGCCTACGACGAGCACGGGCGGGTCCGCGCGGGCCATGCCGACACCATCGTCGACAAGGCGACCTCGGCCTACCTCGCGGACACGCTCGCCGGCCAGCGCTCGCTCCTCATCACGGCCACCAACGGCCAGGCGGCGGACATCGCCGGACAGGTCCGGGCCCAGCTCATCCGGCTCGGTCACGTCGACCCTGACGCCGACCCGGCCGTCCTGCGGGACGGCAACAGGGCCACCCGCGGCGACCTCGTCCAGACGCGGCGCAACGTGTGGGTGCCCGACCAGATGTGCGGCCCGACCCGGCCCGTCGTCAACCGCGAGGTCTGGAGGGTCGAACGCCGGCTCCACGACGGCTCCCTCGTCCTCGCTCCCGCAGAAGGACGCGACGGCGCCCGAGTCGTCCTCGACCCCGAGTACGTCGGTGCCCATCTCACCCTGGCTTATGCGGGGACCGTGCACTCCGCGCAGGGCCGCACGGTCGACACTGCACACACGCTGGTCGACCGGGCGACGACGCGAGACGCCTTCTACGTCGCCATGACGCGGGGTGCTCGCTCCAACACGGCCTGGGTCACGACGGCGGCCGAGGTCGACGACGAGCAGTACGTCGAGCCCTTGCGGACCGAATACATGGGAGTCCTCACCGACGTCCTCGAGCGCGAGCGGGATGACCGCACGGCCACCGAGGTCCTCGCCGACGAGACCGACCACAGCGAGTCCCTCCTCGCGCTCGGCGTCGTGTGGTCCGGCGTCGGCGCGGAGTACCGGCGGGACGTCAACACCGACCGTCTGCTGGACCGCCTCGGGCCGGAAGCTACCGATGCGCTCGTCGACGAGCCTGGATTCGGGCGGCTCCTCCGGGCGATGCACGAGATCGAGATCGACGGGCACGACCCGGACGCGCTGCTGGATGAGGCTGTTGGCCGCAGCGAGTTGCGCTCGGCGCGGTCGATGTCGGATGTGCTGCGGTGGCGCCTGCGGCAGACCGCGGAGGAGCGGGTAGCCGAGCCGCGGGGCTCGACATGGGCGGACAGGACGCCGCGGGGCGACGACAAGATCGCGGGCTACCTCGCCGACGTGGCCGCCGAGATGGACCGCCGCCAGGAGCGGCTCGGCGAGCTCGCAGCCGCCGATCCGCCGTCTTGGACGCAGCAGCACCTCGGCGAGGTGCCGGACGATCCCCTCGCCCGCGCCGAGTGGTGCCGTCGTGCCGGCGCGGTCTCTGGATACCACGAGCTCTACGCGCCGCAGCGGGACGACCTCGGCCCTGCCCCATCGCGCGAGAACCCGGAGGCGCGCGCGGCGTGGGTCCGTGCCTACGAGGCGCTCGGCGCCCCCGAGGCGCTGCGCGACTACCGCGCGGCGACGGACGAGGAGCTCAAAGCGCTCGTCGCGGCCTACGAGCGCGAGGAGACCTGGGCGCCGCCGCACGTCGCCGACGTCCTCCGCGAGACGCGCCAGCGCGTTGCCGACTACGCGACGCGGGCCGAGCTCGCGGGTGCCGAGGCGCGGGTAGCGCCGACATCGGAGGAGCAGGCAGAGCTCTTACGGCGAGTTGCGGCGCATCGCGCCTTCGTCGCTTGGCAACGCGAGCGGGCGGAGCAGCTCGAGGTGGTCCACGACGCCCGCGGGCGATGGTACGAGGAGACCGCTGAGGCACGAGAAGGAGCTGAGTACGCGCGCCAGGAACTCGACGAGCGCGAGACGCCGTCGGAGGACGCCGCGGGTGACGCGGCCCCAGACGGTCCTGGCTGGTCACCGGGGGACGAGTTCCCAACGCACCATCACGACGTGTCAGAGCCCAAGCTGACGCACGAACCCGAGAGGGCCTCGCGGCCCGACCCGACGGTGTTCCAGCGCGACGCCGACGGTCTCGACCTGGAGGCCGCTGTGGCGCGGGCGCGCACCGCGCTCGATGAGCTTCGGGCGCGTGATGTCGCCCGCGCAGTCACCGAGACGCCAGATGTCGCATCGCTCGAGCCCGAGGAGTGGCATGTCCAGCCCGACCACGCCGACCAGCGATGACCCGTCGTACGGCGCTCGCTCCGCAGCGCCCCGGCGCGGCTTGCCCAGGCCGACTCCAACGCGAAGTGGCTTCCGCGCCACCTGTGTCAAGCGACGATGTCCGCGAGCTCATTCAGCGATGCCGCGACGGCGAAAGGGTCGACGCAGCCGGGAGAAACGATGTTGGCCCACGGCCCCCGACGCAGCTGGACCGTCCAGAGGCCCGCTTGGGCCGCTGGCGCGATGTCGTTGTCGAGCCGGTCGCCGACATAGGCGATCTGAGCCGGCTCATGTCCTGACACCGCGATGAGCTTGTGGAAGAAGGCGACGTCCGGCTTCGCCACGCCCCAGTCGTCTGACGTGGCGAGCGTGTCGACGGGCAGGTGGAGCTCGCGCAGGAATCGGCCAGCCCGCGAGGTTTGATTGCCGGCAATGCCGACAAAGAGGCCGCAATCGCGAAGAGTCTGCAGGCACGGTCGAACGTCTGGGTAGAGGTCATACGAGTTGAGGTATTCGCCGAGACCGGCCTGCACGCGTGCGTCGCGCTCAGCGGCAAGGTCGAAGCCCGGCCGGAAGTGCTCGAAGACCTCGCGGTAGTCGCCGCCCCTTGCGAGGACTGCACCGAAGACCGTGGAGAAGGTGTGGCGGGGGACGCCGAGCCAATCGGCCCAGGTGCCGTACTCGCGGGTCTCGTCGATGAGGACCTCGCCGACGTCGAACCACACTGCGCGGATGGTCATCCAGGCTCCGGTCAGTTCAGAGAGGACACGCGCTCGTTGAGCGTGCGGACCGCAGGCGACGAGGCGTGCGGGTGGACGAGGCGGAGGAACGAGCGCACTCGACCCGACCCGGTGGCATAGCCCGCCTGCGCGAGCTCGTCAACTGCCGAGATCGCGATGCGGCAGGCCTCGTCGAGCTCGCCGTCGCGGTAGTGGACCGTCGCGAGATCAGCCAGCAGCACCGAGCGCTGCTTCGCAGCAGCCAGGGGAAGGCTCAGCGCCTCCTCCAGCTCGGCCCGAGCCGACTCGTAGCGACCGGCGAGGAGGTTGGCGTAGCCGGCGAAGCCCGCGAGTCGGGTCGCGTCGTAGTAGTCGAACCACCGTGGCCCGTCGTCGTGTCCCACCTCCGTCGACAGCGCCTCGCGTGCCCGATCGATCGCGGACAGCGCGGCCATGTGTTCCCCGGCGTTGGCCTGCACCTCGGACTCGATCGCATCGACCCAGGACCTGATCAACGGGTGGGGCTGACCGGCGAGCGCGACGCGCGCTGCGGCGAGGTGGTCGAGGGCCGCGCTCGACGCGCCCGCGGCGGCTGGGACGAACGCGAGGTGTGCCAGGGCTGCAGCTTCCTGCTGAGCGTCCTCCGCCTCGTGGGCCGCTTCGGCGGCGAGGGTGTAATGGCCTCGCGCGGCCATCGAGTCGTCGAGGTCGAAGAAGCTGAGGCGTCCGACCAGGGTCGCGCTGCGCGCCTGGTTAGCGATCAACCGCACCTTCTCCCGACCCGTCGCCCGCCTCGCCGCTGCGGAGACGGCATCGAGGTGGGCGAGCGCGACGGTGAGCAGCGCGACGGGGTCGGACGAGTGATACCGCTCCTGATAACGGTCGCTGAGGTCGTCGAACGTCGCACTGGTTGCGGCCGTCGCGTCTCCGGAGTCCTCGGCACTCATCGACAGCAATCCCATCACGGTGAGCAGCGTGCGTCGCCGTGCGACCTGGTCCTCGACGACCTGCACGACGCGAGTCCGGAGGACCTCGGCGCCCGGACCGAGGTGATCGAGCAGCTCGTACGCTCCGCGGCGGAGGTCGTCGACCGCTGCGGCGACCCCGGGGCCACGGGCGTTCGTGCGCAGCCCGAGCATGCGGGGCTCGACACCGAACAGGAGCGCCAGGAGCTCGCGGTAGTAGGTGCTGACACCCTTTGCGCCGCGTTCCCACTTCGCGATCATGTCCGCGTTCACGCCCACGTGGTCGCCGTGCTTCGCCCACGCCAGTCGCTGTACGTGCTCGGCGACGTCGCGCTGGGTCCACCCGCGTTCCTCGCGAAAGGCGCGGAGCCGTGCCGGCTGCCCGTCCATCAGCGGTCCTGTCTCGAGTCGTCACGACCGCTCGACGGTAGCCGCGACAGGGCGTCCAAGGGCTCGGGACTAGTCATCGGACTACATCTGGACCGCCG
The DNA here is from genome assembly GCF_057180585.1 of Actinomycetospora sp. 2LY8.5. Classification (NCBI taxonomy): domain Bacteria; kingdom Bacillati; phylum Actinomycetota; class Actinomycetes; order Pseudonocardiales; family Pseudonocardiaceae; genus Actinomycetospora; species Actinomycetospora sp. 2LY8.5. Next base: position 12,933 of record NZ_JBXUHE010000058.1, on the reverse strand, counting down.
TCGGGACTACGTGCGCGGACCCCGTCGCGACGACGGTCGGGCGGGAATGAGGTTCCTCGTCGCAGGAGCCCCCGAGTGCGTGGGAGTGGTTCCTGTGGGCGCGTTCCACCTGCACGCCCGGCTCGTCGAGGGATCGCTGGGCGCCTTCTCGCGCGACGAGACGCGCGCCTCGACCGCGGACAGCTGGCTTGCGGCGCTCACCGAGGCCGAGGACCTGCGGAACACCGGGTTCACCGTATGGATCTACGAGCACGGCCCGCCGCATACCTTCCCGACGGGAAGCGACCTCCGTCTGGTGCAGTGCCTGGCGCCCGAGCGGTACCGACCGCGGTGAGCGGCCGGCACCGTCCCGAGGCGGTGATGCGGCCGTGGTCGATGCGTTCGCCGACGACCCGCAAGACCTCGCGTCGCATGCGCTGGTGGCGCTGGGCCGCGACGCTTCCTCGTCACCTCATCTGACGCACGCCGACCTGCAAGCGGCACTCAGCAGGCGCGAAAGAGGCGAGGAGATCGTCGGGTACGCCCGCGAGCTGCAGCGTCCCGTCCAGCTCGCGGATGGCCAGGCCGAGGTCGGAGGCCAACCCGTCGGTCAGCGAACGCTCGTAGCGGCGGCGGACGAAGGGCAGGGCACGGTCGAGCGAGGGCCGATCCAGGTGCGTTCCGCGGGCGAGCCGGACGACGAGGTGCGCGTGCAGCCTAGGCTCGCGCTCCGCCTCGCCGGGCCCGTGCTCGACGACGTCGATCTCGGCCGGCTGGTCGTCGTACCGGTACGGCGCCAACGCGCCGACCTGTGTGGCCGAGGACCACACGCCGGCGTGCTCCAGCGCGCTACGGGCCGTCTCGACGGCGCGGCGATGGCTCTGCTGGAGCACGTCCACTTCGCAGCGACGACCCGCCGCGACCAGAGCCTGCAGGTAGATCGACACCGAGGCGGGCGGTTCGAGGAGGACGTCGACCGCCACAGTGTCCGTCTGGGTCATCCCGCCACTCCTGCCCTCGGCCCGTCATCAATAGCCCCAGGCTACGTTCACCGCGTTCTCGTGGGCGAAATTGCACAGGCGCACGAGAGCGTCGATCTCGACCTGATAGGTCACGGGCACCGGGTCCGTGAGCCACTCGGCCAAGCGCGTGGGGTTTACCACCGCATGGCCGGGGTCCGACTCGAGGTGACGATCGATGATCCCGAGCAAGCGCAGCAGCGCCACTGCGTCTCGCGCGTCCATCTCGACTTCCGGTGCTGCTGCGTGTGGGTAGAAGGTGCCGCGGGGCGAGCGGTGGCCCGCCGTGAAGATCGTGTTGGTCATGGTGGCCCCTCGGTCTCGGGGCGGCGGATGACGTCGGCGCGCACGAAGGCCTCGAAGCGTGTGTCGAAGCCGCGGTGCCGTTCCGGCGGAACGCGGCTGTCGTCGACGTGCTCGATGTAGCACGGCTTGAGGATTTCTCGCGCCCTCGTCAGGACAGTCGGCAGCCATCGGCTGTGCCATTCCGCCGCAGTGCTGATGGAAGCGTTCGGGTTGTGATAGGCGAGCTGCCAGGCGATGTGGAGCCACGACAGGTGCTCGACGAGTTCGGGGTGGCGGTACCAGCAATCCCTGACGACCTCCGTCGTCGGCGGATATCGGGGAAAGAGGACCACTGTCATCCAGCGCGCGAGGCGGGTCCAAGCGGTTCGAGCCTCTTCGGCCCGCAACTCCGTCCACGACGGCAAGCGCGGCGACGTCTCCGGACCGTCGACCAGGACCGCGATCTGCTCGGCGAGGGCGGCGAGGTGCGACCGGACATCGGTGAGGTCCGAGGCCAACGAGGGGATCGCTCCGAGCGGCGCGCCCTCGTCCCCGAGCGTCTCGTCGAGCAGCGAGCCGAGGGCGTTGATGTCGGCATCGACGGTGTGCCGCAGCCCGTCGACCTCGCGTCGGAGCTCGTCGATCTGCGCCGCCAGCACATCGAGGCCGGAGCCGGGCCGCGTCACCGGCCGAGCTTTCGGTCGACCAGCAGCTGGAGACGTCGGCGCCAGTACGTGGCGCGCCACGCGAACGTCGTCCACGCGGTGGGCCACATCCGCGCGCGCGACCAGACCAGTCGAACCCTCGCGATCGTCGGCGGGCTCGAGCGGTAGAGCACGAGGACGTGCCACGGCGGAAGGGTGCGCAGGCCCTCCGGCGGGAGGACCGGGGCGATGCGCGTCGAGTAGCTGATCGACGAGCGTCGGTCGCCGCCCTTGTTGATCGAGTCGCTGATCGACGGCTCGTCACGGCTGCCGCACAGGCGCGAGATAGCCTCGAGATCACGCTCGACCCCGAGCCCGCCGTAGTACAGGCGCAGGTTGGCGTTGTTGGTGATCGTCTCGGCGCCTCGTTCGCCCCACCTCTGCGCCAGCTGCGACGGTGACTGGACAGCGGTGAGGATGTGGATGCCTCGTCCGCCGGCGTCAGCCGTCCAACGGTCGAGCGGCACCGGCGCGATGAGGGCGGCCTCGTCGAGGGCGAGCATCAGGGCGGGATCGAGCCGACCGTGGGGGAGGCGCGCCGCCAGCCGCTTGCTGGTCTCGAAGACGTGATCGGTGAGGGCCGCGAGGAGGGGCGCGATGGATCCGTGTCCTCGCTCGGCGCCGATGAGGAACAGCGTGCCCCGACACGCGATGAATCTCTCGACGTCGAAGCGGGGCTCTGCCGCCGCCGGGCACACGACCTGCGCGACCTCGGGATCGCCCATGAACGCTGTCGCCAGGGCGAGGGTCAGGTAGATCGACTCTCGGGTGCGATCCGCCCGGGTGTGGGCCACCTGGGCGAGGGCCCGCTCCCACCCCGGCGGGACACGGCCGCGATGCCGGGCCAGCTCCTTGAGCGCGGTCTGGTCGTCCGGGTCGTTGACCCAACCCGCCACGGCGTCCATGCCGCGGCCGCTGAGCGCGGCCGCGAGCAGGTAGGCCCGCAGGACGACTGCGCCCTGCTCGGCGAAGAACTGACCGTCGCGCAGGCTCTCGCCGGTCTGCGTGGCCGACACCATCGCGCTCGCCCGCTCCTGGGCGACCGAGGGCTCGTGGCACCCGTCGACGGGCGACCACCGGAAGGTCGACGGGATGCCGCCGACCTGCTCGGGGTTGAACACCAGCACGGGACCGCGCGCCCGTCGAGCCCGCGCCACGTACGAGAGCACGTCCGCCTTCGTCGAGGTCGCCACGACGGCGCCGGGGAAGTCGCGGACCGCGGCCGCGAGCCAGCCGGTCTTCCCGGTCTGGGGCGGGGCCACGATGAGCGCGACGTCGCGGTGGGAGCAGTACAGGTCCCGTCCCCGGAGCGGGCCGACGACGGATCGTCCGACGTAGGTGCCGAACTCGACGTCCTCGAGCCCAGCGCGAACTGTCTCGGGAAGGGTCAGGGCGGACGGCCGGACCACGGAGGCGAGGCGGCGGATCGCGCCCGCGCTCATCGATCGTCGGAGGTCCCGCGCAGTGGCCCAGCCGATGCGGCCGTAGGTGGTGCGCACGCGCCCGCGTGGGGTGCTCGGCCAGACGAGCCGCGCTCCGTCCAGCACCGCGACGGCGGTAGCGGCTAGAGCGATCATGTACAGCCCGATCGACAGGGCGATCACGGTGACCAGGCACCCGATCGCGAGACCTGCGCCAGTAGGCAGCGCCCAGGGCCACCCCACGACGCGGTGGCGCGCGAGGCGATGGCGCGTGCGCCTCCGGTCCTCGGTGAACATCAGGTTTCTCCTGGTCGGTCGGGCGAGGGCGCGAGTGTTCGGTGGGCCTCGGCGAGCAGCCGGCGGCCGGTGCGGTCGGAGCAGCCGAAGAGAGAACTGACGGACTCGCCGGTCAGGACCTGGCCCGACTGAAGGAGCGCGACGAGACGGGAGACCCTCGACGGGACGTCGGTGGGGTCGGGCGAGGCGCCGTTGCCGGGTTCCGGCGTGGGTCCGATCGGTGCTCCCGGACCGAAGGCGGTCAGGTGCGGCGGGAGGCCGGTGCGCAGCGAGCGGAGCTCGGCCACCTTCTGCGCGAGTGCCTCGGCACACGAGGGACACCGCGGCGTGCCGAGCGGATAGGTCTTGCCGCAGCCGAAGCACCGCCAACCCTCGCCTCGGCCGCTGTAGATCTCGCCGTTCACGAGCTGGTGTCCACGGCGCCGAGGAGCTGGCCGGCTGTGTCGCCAACCCAACTGGCGACTGCCGCCGTGGCCTCCGGGACGCCGGCGCCCATGGGCGTGGTGGCAAAGAGCGCAAGAGCGACGACGCCGAACAGGAGAGCAGGACCGGCAGCGCGAGCCCGTGCGCAGACGACAGCGGCCAGGGTGGAGAACACGACGAGCGCGGAGATGACGTCCATCAGGACTCCTCGAAGCGGTGGGCGGGCGCGGAGGGTCGGGAGAGGGAGCTGGTGCGGCCAGTCGCGCCGGTCCCAGGGGCGGCGACGTCGGTCGCGTCGACACAGGCGCCGGTCTCGACGGCGCGGGTCGCGAGTTCGTCGACGGCGCGGGCCGGCACGACGTACCGGCCCCGCACGCGGACGGCGGGGAACGTCCCGGCGCGGATCGCGCGGTAGATGGTGGCCGGGTCGACGCGGAGCGCCGCGGCGGTTTCGCTGACCGTGAGGAAGAGACGGGGCGAGGTGTGGTGCGCAGTCATGACGAACCTCGAAACGTGAAATCGGCGCTCTTGACGTTGATATCGGCGACTTGCTGGCCTGACTGCCGCCACTCCCATGAACTTGGCCATGTGGCTCGATCGCGGCGTTTAGCGTTCTCGCTCGAGATGAGCGAGGAGTGGCGGTGACGGGAGACTGGAAGGCGGTCGCGACCGCGATCGGTGACCGGCTCGACGAGCTGGGCCTGGAGCTCCGGGAACTCGCTCGTCGCTCGCAGGTCTCTGAGTCGACTCTCCGCGAGCTCCGCTACAACACCAATGAGCGCCGCCGGTCGACGCGGACGCTCTCCAGTGTGTCCGTGGGACTCGAGTGGCCTCCCGAGTATCTGAGCGGCATTCTCGAAGGCACAGCTGACGCAACTGCGGAGCCCCCATCCTCGATCGACAGCCGCCTCGATTCCATTGATCGACGTCTCGACGAGATGCAGGCACTTCTTGTTCAGGTGGCGCGTGATATCTCGGCCCTCCGTCAACCGGATCGCGGTGACCGAGATGCCGCGCGGTGATGTCGCAGGAGCCCGACGCTCTTCACGACGAGGTCGGTGCATTCGCAGCCCTCTCATCGCGGATGACCGCTTCCAGAGAGTTTCAGGACGCTCGATCCACTCTGTCTTCGGAACCCGCACGCCTCGTGTCTGCGCGATCCCCTTGTGGAAGCGGAGCCGCTCCTGCTGTTCATGCCACGAAGTCAACAGCGAATCCGTGACATCGCCCATGCATCCGTCGTGCACTCGCAATGCACCAGCTCTGCACGCCCGTTCTGGGCTGAGCGCGGGAGGCGGCGGCTGATGTCGGCGCCGACGACGTGGACGGCGCGTGACGCGTGCTTTCTGGAGGCCGCGCTTCGCCTGACCCAGGAACGCTTCGCCGACCGGCTCGGGGTGGCCGTCCGGACCGTGGCGAAGTGGCACGAGAAACCCGAGCTGGTCCCGACGCGCGAGATCCAGCAGGCGCTCGACACCGTCCTCGAACGCGCCTCTCAGAGCGAGCAGCAGAGGTTCGAGGGCCTACAGTCGCCGACCGCACCAGCGGGCGACCGTCTACCTGAGAGGGGGCATGAGGGCGCCCACGAGCGTCTGGCGTCGGACCCACACGTCGGTTCCGCGCTCAACTGGCTCGACCGGGCCGCGGTCCGGGAGCCGGGCTCATCTCGCCGGGCTGTGGCGGCCGCTCTCACCCATGCGCAGGTTCCGGACCTCCTCGACCGGGCGAGCCGTCGCTCGCAGGTGGGGCGGCGAGCAGTCGCTGAAGCGCTGGCCGCGTACTACGGGGTCGGAAGCGGTGAGGTCGGGTTCTACGCTGGTCGCCTGGACGGTCGGAGTGCGCTCCGCACGTCCGTGGTGGCGCGGAGCAATTGGCTCGACCTGACCGCGAGCCTCGGTACCGGTGGCGAGCCGTTCCGGTTCGGTCGGAGCGTGCCGAGTCTGACCATCCCGGACCGGGAGACCTTCGACCGAGCCAGTCGCCGCCTCGCAGAAACTCTTGCGCTCGGCGGTCGGCTGGTGAACCGGCCGCTCTACCGACTCACGAGCATCGAGGCCTCCCCGTCCGTCATCACGGGAGAGGTCGCAACGACGACGTTCGCCGCTTACGCGCTGACCCTCGACCTCCTCGAGGGCGAGCTGCTGGATGCTATCGCGAACCGGGCTGAAGGTGGCCTGCTACTCCCGCTCCGCGATGCCCTGCTGCCCTCGTTGTCATCCCTTCTTGAAGTCTCAACCCGACTCTGCGCGGGCGGCGTTCTCGCCCTCTGTGCCATCGCGCGTCCGGCCGGGGACTATGTGCTTCTGGTGCAAGAGCGGTCGAGCGCAGTTCTGAATGCCTCGCACTCCCTGGCAGTGATCCCGAAAGGGTTCCACCAGCCGCTGACCGAACCCGTGGGCAACGCGCCAGTCGGGCAGACCCTTTTGCGGGAGATGGAAGAGGAGCTGTTCGGACGGGAAGACGTCGACAACACTCTCGGCCGCTCCCCCTACGCGGACCCCATGCACCCGACTCGTCTGACCGAACCCATGTCGTGGTTGCTGAACCACCGTGACGCCTGGCGTGCTGAATGCACAGGCTTTGGTCTCAACGCCGTGAGCGGGAACTTCGAAGTAGCCAGCCTCATCGCGATCCATGACGAGACCTTCTGGTCGACCTTCGGGGGATACATTCAGGCGAACTGGGAGTCGAAGAGCCTCAGGCTTCACTCGAGCCTTGACTACGACGGCCTCCTCGAGCTTGCTGCCGACGACGGGTGGAACAACGAGAGCCTGTTCGCGCTGCTGCAGGGCCTCCGTAGGCTCGCGAACCTCGACCCAGAGCGGGTCGACAGCCCGACGATCACGTGGGAGCTCGCCTGATGGCCCGTTCATGGCAGACGGGGAACGCTGAGGACGACAGCCGCGACACCCGCGGGTGGTTGCTGGGGCACTTCATCGAAGCGGGAGACATCCGCGCCACCGATGTCCTCGAGGTGAAGTGGGGCGTCCACCCGGCCGGCGACGAGCGCGCGAGTTGGGTGCCCGGCGACGAGCGCACCGCTCTGGTCATCCTTGTATCCGGAGGTCCTTTTACTGTGACCATGAGAGACGGTGACGCAGCTCTACGGGCTCCCGGAGACTACGTCCTCTATGCACCAGGAACGGACCACTCCTGGCGAGCATCAGAGCAGTCGGTAGTCCTTACCATTCGGTGGCCTTCAACCGCAGCCGCTCGCTAGTGCGCTGGCCATGAACGTTGACCGGGTCATGCGGCGCGGGGCCGGCCCCAGCGTTGTTGGCGTTCGCTGCGGACGCGGGCGCGTTCGCGGCGTTGGGCGGCCAGGACGTCGGGGTGGCGGGCGTGGGCGTTGCGCCAGCGCAGGTAGTCCTGGATCCGGCGGGCCAGCGCGGGATGGTTGGGGTGGTTGGTGGCGCCCATGGTGAAGGTCCGCAGCGGCCCGAACTGGGCCTCGATGGGGTTGGCCCAGGAAGCGTAGGTCGGGGTGAAGCACAACTCGACGTTGTTCTTCGCCGCCCAGGTGCGGATCTTGGGTGTCTTGTTCGCGGAGAGGTTGTCCAGGATGACGTAGATCGGGGCGCTGTCGGGTCGGGCAGCCCGGATCGACTTGAGCGCGGCGAGGGTGTTCTCGCCGCCCTTGCGGGCGCGGGTGACGCCCCGGAGCTGGTCGTCGCCGAGGCTGTAGCAGCCGTGGAAGTAGCGGATGCCGTGCGTACGTGTGTAGGTCGCGGGCAGGCGGACCGGGCGGGTCTCAGGCGCCCAGGTGGTGCCGTGGCAGGGTCGGATCGAGAGCGGCCCGAACTGGTCGAAGGCAAAGCAGCGGTTCGGGAAGCGGCCGGTGACGTCCTCGATCCGGTCGAGTTTGGAGTCGAAGTCGGGATCGTTGGACTCTTTCCAGGTGCGGGTCCGCTGGAAGGACACCCCGCGAGAGTGCAGCACCTGTCGCAGCCGCTCCCGCCCGATCCGCAGGCCCCTGACCCGGCCCTGCGCGCGCCCGGCCGGGCAGCGGTGGTCGCACTCGCCGAGGTGTGCGGCGAGCTTGCGCACGCTCCAGTGGGAGAACGCCAGCCCGTGCTTGCCGGGTCGGGTGGTGGCCGTCGCGACGATGAGCTCGACGTCATCGTTGCTGATCAGGCGGGGACGGCCTCCCGCCCACTGAGGGTCGGGCGCATCAAGCCCCCGGGCGTTGAACGCGTGGATCACATCGCGCACGGTGTCCTCGTCCGCGGCGACCAGCCGGGCGATCGCTGGCACCGGGGTCCCCGAAGCCGAGGCCAGGACCATCGTCGCCCGCCGGACCCGGATCGAGCCGCCCTTGCCGCGGCGCACGATCCGGGTCAGCTGTTGGCCTTCTTGCTCGCTCAACCGTCGAGCTCGTACTGCGCGGTCGCGGCGAACATCGCCGCTGCCTCGGACGCGCTGCGGCCCTGGGTCGAGGCCAGCACGATGCCCGCCCGGCGCAGCCGCACCCGGTCCTTGGCTGTGCGCGTCACCTTGACCAGACGCTGCGCCTCCGAGGCAGTCAGCTCCCGGACGAACACCTCTGCAGGCCGTGCCATCGCCCACCACCTCCAGCGACAGCCTCCAGCCTTCCAAGATCCCGATCAAGACCAGTTACGACAGCAACGTTCCTTGCCGCGGCACTAGCGCACTCGCTCGAGCGTCATCCCGGGCACTGCAGAACCCACATCCGAACGGTCTCAAATCCGTCGGAACGGTCGTCATCTGACGAGCGTGCGTCGGCCGGCCAGTGTCGTCACCAACCCAGCGGTCCGGAGACTGGCGACGGCGCGTTGCGCGGTTCCGACAGCGACCGAGAAGTCGTGGGCGAGATCTGCGATGGCTGGAAGGGTCGCCCCGCTGATGAGTTCGCCCGACTCGATCCGTCCACGAAGCACGTGGGCAACCTGCTCGTACGGCGCGCTGGGTTGGCGATCGGCAGGGCGGGGCTGCGGCACGATGGAGCTCATGGTGGCTGCGGCCCGCCGGTCGGCCTCGGCGACCCACGCGGCATAGACCTTGAGCGTTGTCGCTCCGCCGTCTCCGTGGCCGAGGCGTCCGGCAACCGTCCGGATGTCGACGCCCGCCGCGAGGAGTTCGGTGGCCGAGTAGTGGCGCAGGGAGTGCAGACGGGTGCTGCGGAGGCCGAGACGGACCGCCAAACGCCGATAACGCTGGGTGGCAGTTGCTGGCCGTAGTGGACTCGAGCCATCTGGCAGGGGCGAGAAGACGAAGCCGCCGTCTGGGAGATCGACGCCCAAGGCCGCGCAGGTAGCCAGCCGGTTCTGACGATGGGCCTCAAGCATTGCTACTGCTCGCTCGTCGAGCGCGAGCCGTCGGCCCTGGTGCGTCTTCGTGTCCTTCTCGAGCTGCCCGTTCGTGGCTCGCGTTACGGAGACGACCATGCGGACGAGGTCGATATCGCTCCAACGCAGAGCGCACATCTCACCGCGGCGCGCGCCCGTGACCATGGTAAGCCAGAGGAACAGGCACCATTCCGGATCCGATGCGGCTTCGTTCAGTACGGCCGCGGCTTCGTCAGCCGAGGGCGGGTCGGGCTCGTGTCGCTCGAACGCGGGTGGCCGGGCGATCTCAGCCTCGTTCACGCCGAGGTGGCGCCAGCGGACGCCGAGCCCGAGGGTCGCTCGCATGATGAAGTGGATTTTGCGGACCGTGTTGGCGGCAAGAGGCCGACAGGTGTGGCCGGTCTTCGTGCGCCCCCCACAGAGTTCGCGGCAACGGCGAAGCCGCGCGTAGAAGAGCTCGAGGACCTCAGCGTTGATCTTCCCCGCCGCGGCCGGCCCGAAGGCAGGACGGAGGTAGGTCCGGATCAAGACCTCGTACCGCTCGGCGGTGCTCTGGTCATGGTCGGAGACCTCCATCCATTGGTCCAGAAGCTCGCCGACAGTCGTGCCAGTCCGCGGATGGCGGCGCTCGTCGACCTGAGCCTGGAGTTTCGTGACCGCCTTCTTGGCCTCTGTCCGGCTCGACGTGGTCTCTCGGAGATAGCGGCGGCTTCCCGTCAGGGGGTCGATGCCGGCGTAGACCGACACCCGGAACGAGCTCGGTCCGCGCTGCTCGATGTGGCCCCGCTGACGGGCCTTGCTCGCTGGCATGGGAGCGAGAGTAGGCCGAGCTGATTCCCATCGTGATCCCCAAGAGGTCCTGTGCCTCTGGGGTCGAACGGTGTTGATGCAGGTCACAAGGGGCGCCCCCGGCAGGATTCGAACCTGCGACACCGGCTTTAGGAGAGCCGTGCTCTATCCCCTGAGCTACGGGGGCCCAGGGGAAGGGTAGCGGCAGGGCGCGTTCGACGGTCGTCGTCCCTGATCGTCGGCGCAGGGCGCCCGGTCTCGCACGATCGGGTGATAGCGTCCGATTCGTGGCCCACGGTCCGGTACCCGACGCGATGTCCGCGCGTCGTGGGGTCGCCTCGGTCGCGCTCGTCGCGTCCGCGGTCGGGGTCGTGGCCGTTGCCGCGGGGTTCGACGTCCTCGCCGGTGAGCGGCCGGACCACACGCTGAGCCTGGTGCTCGTCGCCGGGGCGGTCGGACTGATGCGCTGGTTCGCGCGCGGCCGGCTGCAGAGCCTGTTCTTCCTGCTCAACGTGGCGCTGGTCGTGCAGCCCGTGGCGCACGGCATGAACAAGGTGACCCAGGCGACCGCGGGCATGCTGCCGCACTCCCACGACGTGCCGCACGACCTGCACGGGCTCGTCGTCCAGCTGGTTGCCGCGCTTCTCGTGGTCGTGGTCGCCGGCAGCGAGCCGATCGTCGCGTTCGTGGCGTCGACGGTGCTGGCGGTCACGCGTCTGCCCGTGCCCGAGACCGCGGGCCCGGCCGTCACGGCCGTCGACACCGACGGCGACGAGGTCCGCTCCGAAGGCGTCGGGCGCATCCGGTGCCGACCACGGCGGGGCCCGCCGGTCGGGCCCGGGCTCGCCGCCGCCTGATCTCCCACCGGCCCCCCGGGCTGGAAGACCTCGTCGCGCACCGACGCACGACGGGTGCGGCGCGCCCCTGCGCTGACCCCGTCCCGCTCGGCCCCTCCAGGCCGCTTCAGACCCGTGAGGCGACACCTCCATGTCCACGCCAGACCAGCTCGCCGGACGACGCGTCCTCGTCACCGGCGCCACCGGCTTCGTCGGCCGGCACCTCTGCCGACGCCTGCACCGTGAGGGCGCCGAGGTCCACGCCCTGGCCCGTCGTCCTCCCCGGTACGACGCCGGCGTCACATGGCACCGCGGCGATCTCCTCGACACCGACGCATTCGCCGCGTTCGTGCGGCGGGTCCGCCCCGACGTGATCCTCCATCTGGCGAGCCTCGTGGCGGGCCACCGCGAGAGTGCGCTGGTCCTGCCCATGCTCGACGCCAACACCCGCGTCGCGGTCGCCGTGATGGCCGCCGCGCACGAGGTCCCCGGCTGTCGGGTGGTGCTCGCCGGCTCGATCGAGGAGCCGCGCGGCGACGAGGCGCCCGTGTCGCCGTACGCCGCGGCCAAGGGCGCCGCGACCGGCTACGCGCGCCTGTTCCACAGCCAGTTCGACCTGCCCGTGACCGTGCTGCGCATCGCGATGGTCTACGGGCCCGACCAGCCCGACGAGCGCAAGCTCGTGCCGTACGTGTGCGCATGCCTGCGCGACGGCCGGGCGCCCGCGCTGTCCAGCGGCGTCCGCGCGGTGGACTGGGTCCACGTCGACGACGTGTGCGACGCCTTCGTCCGTGCGGCGACGGCGCCGGACGCGCCGGGCCGCGTGCTCGACGTCGGCTCGGGGGAGACGACGACGATCGCGGAGGTGGTCACCACCCTCGCCGGGATCGCGGGCTATCGCGGCGCGCTCGGGTTCGGGGAGGTCGCCGACCGGCGCCACGACGTCGCGCACGTCGCCGACCCCGCGCCGGCGGCGCGGCATCTGGGCTGGCGGGCCGTGACGGACCTGCGCAGGGGCCTGGCCGGCACGTGGGCCTGGTACGAGGACGACACGCGGCACGCGACCGGCTGAACCGTCCGGCCGGCGCCCACGCCGTTTCGAGCCGTGGCCGATCCGGGAAACGGTGGGGCACCGCGGGCCGACGGCCGGCGGTCGGGGCGGCTCCGCCGGCCGTTGAGCCACCAGCGACGGCGGGGTCGTCACCGCTCACCATGCCTGTGATGTGAGCCACTCGACACGGACGAACGATCATGGAGACGTGCTCGTCTGCGGGCATGGATCTCGACACCGTGACGGCCGCGCTCCGCTTCCCCGACACCCGGATCATCGAGGCGAACGGCGACGTCTACGCCATCTGTGATCCGGACGGCACCTACGAGCAGCGTCCGCGGAACGGATGGGCCACGGTGGTCACGTCGGACGCCCACGACACCGCGTCGGACCTCGAGCGGCCCGGCGTGTTCCGGCTGAACCTCGGGCTGCCGCGGGAGCGTGCGGCCGAGATCGTCGGGGGTCGCACCGATCCCGCCGAGCACGACCTCACCGCGCTCGACGTGCTGATGCCGCACCCCGTGTACGGCGCCCACGGCTTCGTCTGCGTCCTCAACCCGGACCGGACGTGGCCGGTGGTGCAGGGCCTCGTCGACGAGGCGCACGCCCACGCGGCGGCGCTGGAGGGTGCGCGCCGACCGCGGAGGCCGCGGAGGTCGCGGAGGCCGCGGAGGTCGCGGAGGTCGCGGTCCTAGATGTACCCGGCCAGGAGGTTGGTGACGGTGCGGCGTGGCTGATTGCACAAGGAAGGCCCTTCGGGCGGGGTGGAGGTGTCTGACGCCGCCGCCACGCCACGAAGGGCCTTCCCGTGCACGCTAACGCC
>NZ_JBXUHE010000057.1:0-31428 GCF_057180585.1 Actinomycetospora sp. 2LY8.5 | reverse complement strand
AGCCCCCCGAGCCCCCCGAGCCCCCCGAGCCTTTCGATCCGCCCCTGGCCTCCTTGTACCGCCAGTGCGCGGCGATGCCGTACTCGGCGGTGCGGTGCATCTCGTGGGTACGGATCTGCACCTCGAGCGGCTGCCCGTCCGGTCCGATCACGGTGGTGTGCAGCGACTGGTACACCCCGAACCGCGGCTGGGCGATGTAGTCCTTGAACCGGCCCGGCATCGGCTGCCACAGGGCGTGCACCATGCCCATCGCGGCGTAGCAGTCGCGGACGTCCTCGACGAGTACGCGCACGCCCACCAGGTCGTGGATGTCGTCGAAGTCCTTACCTTTGACGATCATCTTCTGGTAGATCGAGTAGTAGTGCTTCGGACGCCCGAGCACCTCGGCCTTGACCCGCGCCTCGGTCAGCTGGCCGGACACCTCGTCGATCACCGTGCGCAGGTAGGTGTCGCGGCTGGGTGCGCGGTCGGCGACGAGGCGGACGATCTCGTCGTAGCGCTTGGGGTGCAGGATCGCGAACGCGAGGTCCTCGAGCTCCCACTTCACCGTCGACATCCCGAGGCGATGGGCCAACGGGGCGAGCACCTCGAGGGTCTCGCGGGCCTTCTTGGCCTGCTTCTCGGGCTTGAGGAAGCGCATCGTGCGCATGTTGTGCAGCCGGTCGGCCAGCTTGATGACCAGCACCCGCGGGTCGCGGGCCATCGCGACGACCATCTTGCGGATGGTCTCGGCCTCGGCGGCCGCGCCGAGCTGGACCTTGTCGAGCTTGGTGACGCCGTCGACGAGGTGCGCGACCTCGGCGCCGAAGTCGGCCGAGAGCTTGTCCAGCGAGTAGGCGGTGTCCTCGACGGTGTCGTGCAGCAGCGCGGCGACCAGCGTGGTCGTGTCCATCCCCAGCTCGCCTAGGATCGTCGCCACGGCCAGGGGGTGGGTGATGTACGGGTCGCCGCTCTTGCGCATCTGCCCGTCGTGGAAGCGCTCGGCGGTGTCGTAGGCCCGCTGCAGCGTGCCCATGTCCGCCGACGGGTGCAGCTCGCGATGGACGGCGGCCAGCGGCTCGAGCACCGGCTTGACGCCGCCGGAGCGCTGGGCGGTGATGCGCCGCGCGATCCGCGCCCGGACCCGGCGCGTCGCCGACGGCGGGCGGGTCGAGCTGACCGGCGGCGTGGGCGAGAGGCCGGCGGCGTCGAGGACCGCGTCCTCGTGCGGGGTGTCCGCTCCCGTGCCCTGGTCAGGGGCGATCGGCGTGCCCGCGGCGTCGACGTCCTGGCTCACGCGTCGTCCCCTTCCCTACCGGGCGAGAGCGCGGTGCCCGGAATCCATCCAGCGTATCCCCGCCGTGGCGGTGTGTCCGGACGGTCGCTCGCCGATCGGGTCATCGGTCGCCCTCGATCGGTACGCGTCGAGAGATCCCCGTCCGGCGCGGACGAGCTGGCCGGGCGGGTGCGACGGGCGGTCGGCCCGGGTGCGGTCAGCGGGTGAGCAGCGCGTGCACGGGGTGGCCGTCGAGACGCTCGCGGCCCCCGAGGGTGGGCAGCTCGAGCACCACCGACACGCCCGCCACGGTCGCCCCGGCGCCCTCGACCAGCGCGCACGCCGCGGCCGCGGTGCCCCCGGTGGCGAGGACGTCGTCGACGAGCAGGGCCCGCGCGCCGGGACGCAGGACGTCGGCGGGCAGCTCGAGCGTCGCCGAGCCGTACTCGAGGTCGTACGACTCGCTCGCGGCGACGATCGGCAGCTTGCCCTTCTTGCGGACCGCGACGACCCCGAGGCCGAGGGAGTGCGCCACCGCGGCGCCGAGCAGGAAGCCCCGCGCCTCGATACCCACCACGATCTCGGGCGCGGGCCCCTCGTACGCGTCGTACGCCCCGAGGAGGCGCGTGGTCGCCGCGAGGCCGGGCCCGTCGGCGAGCAGCGTGCTGAGGTCCCAGAACCGGATCCCGGGGGTCGGGAAGTCGGGGACGTCGCGCAGGAGCCCGGCGACCACAGCGCGATCTCCCGCGAGATCCGTGGTCCTGCCGTCCGAGGTGCTCATTTGCGTCGCTTGCCCGAGGGTCGGCCGGCCTTGCCCGCCGGGCGCGCGCCCGGCCGCGGCGCCGCCGTGCGGCTCTCCCCACGCCCGGCGCCCGCGGCGGCGACCTCGCGGGTGTCGAGGACGTCGGTCGACGGACCGGAGACGTCGCCGCCGGCCCCACCCGGACCGGCGGCCTTACGGGCCGCCTTCGCCCGTCGCGCGTGGACCTTCTCGGCCTGCGCGATCCAGCGCTTGTCGCGCATCGCGAGGTCCACGACGATCGGCGTCGCGAGCAGCACGGACGACGCCGCGCCGACGATCGTGCCGACGAGCTGGACGAGCGCGAGGTCGCCGAGGACGCCGACACCGAGCAGCACCACGCCGATCACGAACAGCCCGACCAGCGGCAGCGCCGCGATCAGCGAGGTGTTCAGCGAGCGCATCAGCGTCTGGTTGACGGCGAGGTTCGCGGCCTCGGCGTAGGTGCGGCGCGTAAGCCCGAGCAGGCCGCGGGTGTTCTCGCGGACCTTGTCGAACACGACGACCGTGTCGTAGAGCGAGAACCCGAGGATCGTCAGCAGGCCGATGACGGTCGCCGGCGAGACCTCGAAGCCCACCAGCGAGTACACGCCGGCGGTGATGATGATGTCGTTCGCCAGCGCGATGAGCGCCGCGAACGCCATGCGTCTCTCGAAGTAGAACGAGAGATAGATCGTCACCAGCACCAGGAAGACCGCGAGCGCGACCAGTGCCTGCTGGGTGATCTCGCCGCCCCAGCTCGCGCTGACGGCGCTGTCGGAGATCGCGTTGACGTCGGGTGCACCGCTCGTGCCGATGGGCTGGAACTGGGTGAACAGCGCCTGCCGCAGCGCGAGGACCTGGCCGATGTCCAGGCTCTCGGACCGGATGATGATCGTCGCGGTGGCGCCCTGGCCCGCGCTCTGCACCGACGTCGGCGGGAACCCGAGCGCCTGGGCGTAGGCGTCCTGGACCTGGGCGGTCTGGATGACGCCGTTGGCGCCGTTCGCCGGCATCTGGACGCTGGTGCCGCCCTCGAAGTCGATACCGAAGTTGAAGCCTCGGATGACCATCGACAGGATGCAGATCACCAGCGCGGCGCCGAAGACCGCATACCAGGTCTTGCCGCGCCCGACGATGTTCAGACCGCCGTTGCCGCGGTAGAGCATGTCGAGGCGGCTGGGCTTCCTGCCCGGGCGGGCAGGTGCCCGGTCCTGGTCGTCCGCCCGGTCCTCGGCCTCGTCGAGGTCCTCCTCGGCGTCGAGGAGCTCGTCGCCCTGCTCGTCGAGCCGGTCGTCGGCCGTCTCGCCGGTCTGCTCCTCGACGCGACGGCGGCCGCCGGGTCGTCCGGTGGAGCGCGTCATCGGTCACCTCCGCGTCCCGCGCGGGTGCGCGACGTGCCCGCGCCGGTCGCACCGTTGCGCGCTCCGGACCCGGACCCCGCACGGCCGCGGGTGTTGCCCCGCCCGCCCGGGCGCGGCCCCGAGGTCCCGGGCCGCGGCGCGTTGTGCACCACCTGGCCGAGCCCGGACCACGCCGGGCTGGCGAAGAGCTTCGAGTTCGAGGCCAGGGCGAGCAGCGGGTGCGTCACGAGGAAGACCACGATGAGGTCGAGGACGGTGGACATGCCCAGCGTGAAGGCGAAGCCCTTGACCTGGCCGACGGCGAGCACGTAGAGCACCACGGCCGCGAGGAAGCTCACGGCGTCGCCGGACAGGATCGTGCGTCTGGCGCGTGTCCAGCCCCGCGGTACCGCGGAGCGGAAACTTCGCCCGTCGCGGACCTCGTCCTTGATCCTCTCGAAGAAGATCACGAACGAGTCGGCGGTGATACCGATGGCCACGATGAACCCGGCGACGCCGGCGAGGTCGAGCGTGAAGCCGATCGAGCGCCCGAGCAGGACGAGCACCGCGTAGACCACGGCTCCGGACAGGATCAGCGAGAGGATCGTCAGGACGCCGAGCGCGCGGTAGTAGAACAGCGAGTAGACGAACACCAGCGTGAGGCCGACCACGCCCGCGATGAGTCCTGCCTGCAGCGACGCGTAGCCCAGCGTCGCCGAGACGGTCTGCGCCTCCGAGGTGTCGAACGACAGCGGCAGCGAGCCGTAGCGCAGGACGTTCGCGAAGTCGGTAGCCGATCCCTGGTTGAACTGTCCCGAGATCATCGCGTTGCCGTCGAGCAGCGGCTGCTGGATCCGCAGCGCCGAGACCACCTGCGTGTCGAGCACGACCGCGTTCGAGTTGTTGACGTTCGCGCTCGTGTAGTCGGCCCACGTGGTCGCGGGCTGGCCGCCCTTGAAGGCGAGGTTGATGACCCAGCCGACGCCCTGCGGGTTCGGGTTCGGCGTCGCGCTGGCGACGTCGGTGCCCGAGAGGATCGACGGCCCGAGCAGGTACTTCTCGGTGCCCTCGCGGTTGCACGCGATCAGCGGCTTGGTCGGGTCGTCGTAGCCGCGCAGCGGGTCCTCGACCGCGCAGTTCAGCGCCAGCGCCGCCTGCTCCTGGACCGCGGGGTCCTCGCTCTGGCGGGTCGCCTTGGCCTCGGCGATGGCCTGGGCCTGGCGCGGGTCCTGCGACTCGCCCCCGCCGCCCGGCGGCGGTGTGGGGGCCGGCGGCTGGGCCGGGGCGGTGAACGGCGCACTCTGGCCGCCCGGGGTCTGCCCGGGTGTCCCGGCGCCGCTGGCCCCGCCCGGCTGTGTTCCCTCGGGCGGGGCACTGCCGCCCTGCTCCGCCGTCCCGCCCGGTGGCGCCCCCGGCTGAGGCCCGGCCGGGATCGGGCCGCCGAGCACCGGGCGGAAGTACAGCCGCGCCGTCTGCCCGAGCGACCGCGCCTGGTCGCCCTCCTGACCGGGGACCGTGATGACCAGGTTGCTGCCGTCCTGGACCACCTCGGCGCCGCTGACGCCCAGCCCGTTGACCCGCTGCTCGATGATCGTGCGCGCCAGGTTGAGCTGGTCGGGCGTCGGCGCCGCGCCGGTCTCGGTGCGGGCCGTGAGCGTCACGCGCGTGCCGCCCTGCAGATCGATGCCGAGCTTCGGCGTCGGCGACCCGTCCCCGGTGAAGAACACCAGCCCGTAGAGCGCGGCCACGATCACCAGGAAGGCGGCGAGGTAGCGCCCGGGCCGGAAGCGGACGGTCGGAGGGGCCACGCTGCGTTGCTCCAGAGAGAGGGGGTGGGTTCAGCCGGAGTGGGGCTCGTCGCGAGGGTAGGCGGCGGCCCCGGCGCTCCCGGCGCCGCCCCACCCGCTCCCGGTCAGGAGGAGCGCGGCGAGGACACGTTGTCCGTCGTGTCCGCCTTGGTGTCCGCCCTGGTGTCCGCCTCGGTGTCCGCGGCGTCCTTCGTGTCGGTCTTCGTGTCGGCCTTCGGCGTGCTGTCGGCGGCCTCCACGACCGGCGTCGACCCGGTCGGCACCGAGGACTCGAGGACGGTGTCGTCCGCTGCGGCGTCGAGGTCGTCGGCGTGTTCGTCGGCGGTGTCCGCGACGAGCTTCTCGCGCACGGCGGCGCGCAGCCACGTCGTGACGACGTCGGGCGCGATCTCGAGGTCGATGGTGCGCTCGTCGTCGACGTCGACGACGGTGCCGCTGATGCCGGAGGTCATGACGACCACGTCGCCGACGGCGATGCTGTTCTGCAGGTCCTTCTGCTGGTTCTCCTGCTTCTTGCGCTGACGGCTGGACATGAACACCAGCCCGATCATGAACAGGATGAGCAGGGGGAAGATCAGGTCCATCGTTCTCCGTTCACCGGGCGGGCGCGTCGGTCTGGGCCCCGCACTGTCCGATTCCGAGTCTGCCAGCTCAGGAGAACAGGGTCCCCTGGCCCCGGTCCTCGTCAGGCCGGTCGGCGGGGGGTTCCTGCCCCAGATGGCGCCACGCCAGGGGGGTGGCGACACGCCCACGCGGCGTACGGGCCAGCATCCCGGCCCGCACCAGGTACGGCTCGCACACCTCCTCGACCGTGCCGGGCTCCTCGCCCACGGCCACGGCCAGCGTCGACACGCCCACCGGCCCGCCGCCGAACGAGCGCACCAGCGCGGCGAGCACGGCCCGGTCGAGCCGATCGAGACCGAGCTCGTCGACGTCGTAGACCTCCAGCGCGGCGCGGGCGACCTCGCGGGTGACCGCGCCGTCGGCCCGGACCTCCGCGTAGTCGCGCACCCGGCGCAGCAGGCGGTTGGCGATGCGCGGGGTGCCCCGCGAACGCCCGGCGATCTCGCGCCCGCCGTCGGGGCGCAGGTCGACCTCGAGGATCTTCGCGCTCCGGGCGACCACGTGCTCGAGCTCGGACGGCTCGTAGAACTCCATGTGGCCGGTGAAGCCGAAGCGGTCGCGCAGCGGCCCGGTCAGGGCACCGGCCCGCGTCGTGGCGCCGACCAGCGTGAACGGCGCGACGTCCAGCGGGATCGAGGTCGCCCCGGGCCCCTTGCCGACCACCACGTCGACCCGGAAGTCCTCCATCGCGAGGTAGAGCATCTCCTCGGCGGGCCGGGCCATGCGGTGGATCTCGTCGATGAACAGCACGTCGCCCTCGAGGAGGTTCGACAGCATCGCCGCGAGGTCGCCCGCCCGCTCCAGCGCCGGCCCCGAGGTGATGCGCACGGCGCTGCCGAGCTCGGTGCCGATGATCATCGCGAGGCTCGTCTTGCCCAGACCGGGCGGGCCCGAGAGCAGCACGTGGTCGGGCGGGCTGCCGCGCCGCAGGGCACCCTGGAGCACGAGGTCGAGCTGCTCGCGCACCCGCGGCTGCCCGATGAACTCCGCGAGCCGGGCCGGGCGCAGGCGGTTCTCGAGGTCGGACTCGCCAGCCTCGGGAGTGGCATCGAGGGCGCGCTGGAGGCTGCCCTCGAGGTCGTGTTCCTCCATGGTCGAGCCCCCCTGTCGGCGTGCTCCCCCGGATGCCTCGTCTCCCGGCCGGCTCATCGCGAGGGCCCGAGGCGTGTCAGCGCCGCGCGCAGGACACCCGAGGAGTCGGACGGCCCACCCGCGCCGAGCACCTCGTCGACGGCCTTCTCCGCGGGCTTGGCGGCGAAGCCCAGGCCGACGAGCGCCTCGACGACCTGGTCGCGCAGCGTGCCGGCGGCCACCGGCGAGGCCGGGGCGTCGCCGTTCGCGGTGTCGGCGGCGCTCGACGGGGCGACCTTGTCGCGCAGCTCGATGATCAACCGCTCGGCGCCCTTGCGCCCGATGCCCGGCACGCTCGTGAGCGTCGTGATGTTGCCGTCGGCGAGCGCGTGGCTCAGCGCCGCGGGGTCGAGCACCGCGAGGGCGGCCAGCGCGAGCCGCGGCCCCACCCCCGAGACGGTCTGCAGCAGCAGGAACAGCTCGCGCTCGGCGGCGTCGGCGAACCCGTAGAGCGTCAGCGAGTCCTCGCGGACCACGAGTGCCGTGTCGAGCCGCGCCGGCTGGCCGCGGCGCAGGCGCGCGAGCGTGGACGGCGTGGCCTGCACGGCCAGCCCGACCCCGCCGACCTCGACCACCGCGTGGTCCAGCCCGACCGCGAGGACCTCCCCGCGCACCGACGAGATCACCGCACCGTCCTCCTCAACTCTGGTCTCCCGACTGCTGCGGCGAACATGCGTTCGAAGGCTACCGGGCGCCCCCGACGGGGCCGTGGACCCCGTGGACCGGCGCGCCCCCGTCCGGGACCAGGAACTCCGCCAGCACCGGGGCCAGTACCGGCGGGGTGACGATGTGGACCTGACCGGGCAGCGTCCGGTGCCGCGCGCCGGGGACCGCGGCCGCCAGCGCGGCGACGGCGACCCGCACCCATGCGGGGCTGTGCTCCCCGTCGAGGGCCAGCAGCGGCGGCGCGAGGGTCGTGAGGCGACCGGTCGGCACGGGCTCGCCCACCACGAGCGCGACGTCGTGCGGCAGCGACGGGGCGAGCGCGACCGTGCCCGCCCAGAACGGGGTCCTGCGCAGGCGCTCGACGGGTGCGGGCGCGGCCGCCGGGAACCCGTCGAGGAACGCGGCCGCGGCGTCGTCGGGGCGGCCCGCGCGCAGGGCCGCCATGGTGGCGGCGCCGAGGTCGTGCCGGGGACCGGGGTCGTCGCCGTCGACGCGCCACGGGGGTTCGTGGGCGACGATCCGGGCCGCCGGCACGCCGCGCAGCACGCCCTCGAGGACGAGCATCGCGCCCGCGGAGTGGGCGTAATGGGCGGGTGTGCCGCCGGCGTGGGCGACGACGGCGGCGAGATCCCCGATCTCGGCGGCCACCATCGCCGGGCCGTCGGGCCCGAGGGGGTCGCGACGCGGGTCCGGCACTCCCCCGCTGTCGCCGCGACCTCGCCGGTCCCAGGAGTGCACCGTGAACCGGTCGGCGAGGGCCTCGGCGAGCAGGCGCACGCTCGCCCTCGCCTGCAGCGCGCCGGTGGTGAGGACGAGCGGCGGACCGTGCCCCACGGTCTCGACCGCGATCGGCGTGCCGTCGGACGAGACGACCTGCGGCACGGTCAGCGTGCGGCCTTCGAAACGGCGGCCTTCGAGACGGCGGCCTTCGGGACGGCGGCCTTCTGAGCGGCCTTGAGGCGCGCGCGGTGCCGCTTCGTCACCTCGGCCGCGCGGGCCTCCGCCTCGGCCATGCGCGCGATCATCGGGGCGCGCCAGCAGTGGCAGACCGCCAGCGCGAGGGCGTCGGCGGCGTCGGCGGGACGCGGCGCGGTGTCCAGCGCGAGCACCCGGGTCACCATGGTCGTGACCTGCTCCTTGCCCGCCCGCCCCGAGCCCGTGACCGCGGCCTTGACCTCGCTGGGCGTGTGGAACGCGACGGGCAGGCCCGCGCGCCCGGCGACCAGGGCGACGACCCCGCCGACCTGGGCCGTGCCCATCACCGTGCGTACGTTGTGCTGCGCGAACACGCGCTCGACGGCGACGACGTCGGGGCGGTGCTCGGCGATCCAGGCCTCGACGACGTCGGCGACCGCGCCGAGCCGCTCGGCCACCGCGGCCTCCGGCGGGGTACGGACGACGTCGACGGCGACCGCACGCACGGCCCGCCCGCCGCCGCCCTCGACCACGCCGAGGCCGCAGCGCGTCAGCCCGGGGTCGACGCCCAGCACCCGCATGGTCCGGGACGCTACGCGGCGCCGGCCGGCGATCCGGCGCTCGTCCCGGCCCCGGTGTGTCGCGGACGGGGATCCGAGCGCCTCGTCCACCCGTCGCCGGCCACCGAGGTCGACGAGGTGCCCGTGATCTCCGGCCACGGCATGCTGACCGCCGGAGCACGTCCCCGTCACACCGCGAGGAGGACCCCCCGTGAGCACGAGCCGCAGCGAGGAGCCGCGTCCGCCGTTCCCGCCGTTCGACGAGTCCTCGGCGCGGGCGAAGGTGCTCGCCGCGGAGAACGCGTGGAACACCCGCGACCCCGCGAAGGTCGCGCTCGCGTACACGCCGGACACGGTCTGGCGGAACCGGAACGAGTGGGTCACCGGCCGCGACGAGGTCGTCGCGTTCCTGACCCGCAAGTGGCAGCGCGAGCGGGACTACGTGCTGCGCAAGTCGCTGTGGACCTTCGGCGGGCACCGGATCGCCGTGCGCTTCCAGTACGAGTGCCGCGACGCCACCGGGCAGTGGTGGCGCAGCTACGGCAACGAGAACTGGGAGTTCGCCGAGAACGGCCTCATGCGCCGCCGCGAGGCGAGCATCAACGACCTGCGCATCGCCGAGGAGGACCGCCGCCTCCACGGCCCGCGCGCCGACGGGGACACGAGCGACATCCCGATCTGAGAACCGTGTACGCCCCGGACACGGCGGTGGCCGTCCGGGGGATCCAGGGCCGGCTAGGCACGAGGCCCGGGATCGTCGTGGCGGAAGGTGACACTGACGCGCGGGCCGGCGCCGGGCCACTTCGGCACCGTGTGCTGCCACTCGTGCTGGCAGCGCCCGCCCATGACGAGCAGATCGCCGCCGGCGACGGTCAGCCGCGTCGACGGGCGTCTGCCCGATGGTCGAGCTCCGGCTCCGGCTCCGGCTCCGGCTCCGTCGCCCCCGCCCAGCGGACGCAGGCCGAAGCGTCGTGGCGCGCCCAGGGACACGATCGCGACGATCGGCGCCGCGTGGGTGAAGCGGACGCGGTCGCCGTGCCAGGCCACGGAGTCGTCGCCGTGGCGGTAGTAGTTGCAGCCCACCCGGTCGAAGCGCACGCCGTAGTGCGTGGAGAGCGCGTCGGCGACGGCGCCCATCGGCTCCGGCGCCTCGTCGATGCGCCACCCGCACGTCAGGCGCGGCTCCATGATGTCCTGGTCGTACATGCGGCGACGGCGCTGGTTCCACGGCGCGTGGGCCACGATCGCGTCGAACCAGGCGTCGGCGCCGGTGATCCAGGCGGGGGCCAGGTCGACCCACGAGCGGTCGTCCAGGACGATGCGGCGCGGGACGACGGCCGGATCCACCCCGGGCTCCTCAGCGGTCTCGCCCCCGCCGAAGAGCGAGGGCGTCCAGGCGGTCGTCATCGACGTCAGTAGAACACATGTTCGAACGGAGTGCGAGGCGTGCAAAGCAAGCACATCGTCGTCCACGGGCGCGTGCAGGGCGTCTTCTTCCGAGCGGGCGCCGAGGACGCCGCCGGCCGCCTCGGCGTCGGCGGCTGGGTGCGCAATCGCGAGGACGGCACCGTCGAGATGGTCGTCGAGGGCGAGGACGACGCCGTCGAGCAGATGGTCGCCTGGGCCCGCGAGGGTTCACCGCAGGCCTGGGTCAGCGGCGTCGACGTCACCGACACCGAGCCGCAGGGCCATCGGTCCTTCGAGCAGGCGTGAACCTCGGCGCGGAACAGGTCCGCCGCTTCCGCCTCCGGCGCCAGTTCGTCACCGATCGCGACGCGACCGATCCCGTCGCCACGGCCCGCCGCCTGCTCGGCGTCCAGGCCCAGGTGCCGTCGGCCGCCGCGCGGGCGGTCGCCGTGCGGACCACGACCGGCACCGCCGACGACGGCACCGTCGACGACGCGCTGGCCGCCGGCTCGCTCGTGCGCACGTGGGCGGCGCGCGGGACGCTGCACCTGCTCGCGGCCGACCAGGCGCCGTCGCTGCTCGCGCTGCTGGCGGCCGCACGCTCGTGGGACAAGGGCTCGTGGCAGCGCGAGTTCGCCACCGCCGAGCAGATGACCGCGCTCGAGGCCGCGGCGGTCGACGTCCTCGCCGGCGGCGCCGTCCTGACCCGCGAGGAGCTCACCGCCGCGCTCGTCGCCCACAGCGGCGACGTGGGGCTCGCCGAGGCGATCCGGTCGGGGTGGGGCGCCGTGCTCAAGCCGCTCGCCTGGCAGGGCCTGATCTGCCACGGGCCGCCGGCGGGCACGCGGGTGACCTTCACGAGGCCCGCCTTCCCCGGCCTGCCCGACGCCGACGAGGCCGCGCGCACGATCGTCCCCGCCTTCCTCGGCGCCCACGGTCCCGCGACGCCGACCGCCTTCGACGCCTGGCTGCTGCGCGGCATGACCCCGAGGGCGCGGCTGCGGCGGTGGTTCACCGACCTCGTCGCCGAGGGGACGCTCACCGAGGTCGCCGTCGACGGCGAGGCGCGCTACGCCCGCACCGAGGACCTCGACCGGCTCGCCACGGCCGCACCGGTGGAGACGAGGCTCCTCGGCCCCTTCGACCCCTACGTGCTCGGCGCCGGCACCGCCGACCCCGACCTCGTGCCCGCCGCGCGCCGCCGGGAGGTCAGCCGCGCGGCCGGGTGGATCGCCCCGGTGGTCGTCGACGACGGTCGGGTGGTGGGCACCTGGAGCGCCGACGACGACGTGCTCGCCGTGAGCCCGTTCGACGGTCCGCTCGACGTCGAGGCCGAGCGTGCCGTCTGGTCCCGCGTCCTGGGACGGCCCCTCACGCTCCCGGGGTGACCTGCCGGCGCTCGTCGTGCACGAGCAGCCGCACCACCACGCCGGCGTGGTCGGTCCCGGGCAGCTCCCGCGTGGTGAGGTCCACCGGCGCGATCGGTCCGGACACGAGCACGTGGTCGATCGCCGCGAACGGCGGCAGGGTCCTGTCGGTCGGCCAGGTGGCCCGCAGCCCGGCCCCGATCGCCGCGGCCGAGTCGCTCCAGGTCCCGGCGCCGACGGTCGAGCTCCGCCCCCCTGTCGGCGTGCTCCCCGTGCTGTCTGCCCCCAGCAGCTCGCGCAGGGGCCGGTGGTCGAGCGTCGCGTTGAGGTCGCCGAGGACGAGCCGCGGCGGGCCCTCGAGGGGCGCCGGGCCCGGGAGGTCGGTGATCTCGCGTGCCCAGCCGGCGGCGTCGTTCCGGAACACCGGAGCCGCGGGGTGGGCGACGACGACGTCAACGGGGCCGGTGGGCGCCAGCACACGCGCCGTGACCTGCGAGAACGTACCTTCTCGCAAGGTCAGCCCCGACGAGGTGAGGGGGTGGCGCGCGTACAGCGCCGTGCCGCCCGCGCCGTCCTCCGCCCGGGACTCCACGAACGGCAGGTCTCCGCGCAGGCCCGCGGCGGCGAGCGCCTGCTCGGCCTCCGGGGTGATCTCCTGCAGGCCCAGCACCTCGACCTGCTGCTCGCGGACCAGCCCCACCACGGCCTCGGGATCCGCCCGGCCGAACTTCATGTTGATCGTGGCGACCGTGACCGGCGCGCTGGTCGGCCCGGCCGTGACGATCGGGTCGCCGTCGTCGGTCGCCCGCGGCACGACCACGACCATCAGGGCGAGCGCGGCCACCACGGCCACCACGCCGGCGGTCCATCGGCGGGCCAGCAGGCAGACGGCCGCGACGACGACGGCGATCCCGGTGACGATGGGCGTGAGCGCCAGCAACCCGAAGGCGAGGGGCGAGCCGACCGGAGCCCACCACCAGAACGGCACCCACGCGGCGACGGCCGCCGCGGCGAGGGTCAGCGCGACGCTGATCACGCGGGACATGCGTCCTACCGTACCAACACATTGGTACGGTACGGTCCTCGCGTGCCCGACCTCGCCGATCCCGCCGTCCTGGTGGTCCGCACCGTGGCGATCGTCCTCGGGGCGTCGTCACGACCACGCGAAGGCGACCCGGCGACCACCCCGGCTCCCGCGGGCGCCGTCGTCGCGGCGCCGGCCGCAGGGCTCGCAGGGCTCGCGTCGCCCCCCGCCGCCCGCCGGGGTGTGGTCGTGTGAGGGCCGTCGAGGTCGACCCCGCCTCGCCCGTCCCGCCCTACGAGCAGGTCCGGCGCCGCATCGCCGACCTCGTGGACACCGGCGAGCTGCCCGAGGGCACGCGCCTGCCCGGCATCCGCCGACTCGCCGCCGGCCTGGGGCTCGCGCCCGGCACCGTGGCCCGGGCGTACCGCGAGCTCGAAGCCGGGCACTACGTCCGCAGCCGCGCAGGCCGTGGCAGCACGGTGCTCGCGCCGCCCCACCCGCGGACCGCGCCGGTCGCGCTGCGCGACGCCGCCCGCGTGCTCGCCGAGGAGGCGCGCCGGGGCGGACACGCCCCCGAGGTCGCCCACGCCGCCCTCGACGCGGCGCTGCGGGAAGCCACGAGGCCCGCGTCCTAACGCGGCGCGAGGCGTTCGAGCCGCAGCAGCTCTACGCCCGCGCTGTCGACGAGCCGCCCGGTCTCCTCGTAGCCCGCGCGCCGGTAGAGCGCCAGGTTCTCGTCGCTGCGCGCGCCGGTGACGAGCCAGCTCACGTCACCCGCGGCGAGCTCGGCGTGGGCGCGCTCCATCAGCGCCCGACCCACGCCGTGGCCCTGGGCGTCGGGCGCGACGGAGTACCGGGCGAGCTCGGCGCATCCCGAGCCGCTGCCGATCCCGTCCCCCCGCAGGCGCACCGACCCGACCAGCCGCGACCCCGCCCACGCCCCGAACCCGCGCACGTCGGGACGTCCGAGGTCGGCGGCGAACTCCGCCACCGTCTCGCGCAGCGGCGGGATCTCCGTGGTGCCGTAGCGACGCGCCTCGGACAGGTACGCCGCGTACTGCACGGTCAGCGCCTCGCCGGCGTCGCCCGCCGCGAGGACGGCGACGACGCACGGCGCGAGGGTCATCGGCGTCAGCCGACCTCGGCCATGACCTCGTCGGAGGCGTCGAAGTTCGAGTAGACGTTCTGCACGTCGTCGGAGTCCTCGAGCGCGTCGATGATCCGCAGGACCTTGCGCGCGCCGTCGGCGTCGACCTCGACGTTCATCGACGGCACGAACGACACCTCGGAGGAGTCGTAGTCGTAGTCCGCCTCCTGCAGCGCCTTGCGCACCTCGACGAGATCCGAGGGGTCGGTGAGCACCTCGAAGCTCTCGCCGTAGTCGTTGACCTCCTCGGCGCCCGCCTCGAGCACCGCGAGCAGCAGGTCGTCCTCGGCCAGCTCGCCGGCGGCCTGGGCCTTCGGGACGATGAGCACGCCCTTGCGGTTGAACAGGTAGGCCACCGAGCCCGGGTCGGCCATCGCGCCGCCGTTGCGGTTCATGGCCGTACGGACCTCGCCGGCGGCGCGGTTCTTGTTGTCGGTCAGGCACTCGACGAGCACCGCGACACCACCCGGCGCGTAGCCCTCGTAGGTGATGGCCTGGTACTCGGCCCCGCCCGCCTCCGCGCCGGACCCGCGCTTGACGGCGCGGTCGATGTTGTCGTTGGGGACCGAGGTCTTCTTCGCCTTCTGGATGGCGTCGTAGAGCGTCGGGTTGGCCGCCGGGTCGCCGCCACCGGTCCGCGCCGCGACCTCGATGTTCTTGATCAGCTTGGCGAACATCTTGCCGCGCTTCGCGTCGATCGCGGCCTTCTTGTGCTTGGTGGTCGCCCACTTGGAGTGGCCGCTCATCGTCTCCCCTTCGTCTCGCGCGTGCCTCGCGGGACCTCCCGCGGCGCCGCTCCCGGGTCATCCGGCCGGCACGAACGGCGACTCGCGCCGCGCACACTTCCAGCCATCGAGTCTACCGAGGTCCTCGCAGGGGCGGTGGGACGGTACGGTGCCGACACAGCTGAGTACTGACCCGCTACTCAGCACCGACGACGGGAGCCCGATGGACGTCACGACGCGCGAGCGCACCCACACCTGGTCCGACCCCCGGACGCTCGCCGCCGCGGCGACCGACCGCGACGGGCTCGCTTTCCTGCAGGCGATGGCGGACGGGACGCTCCCGCCCCCGCCGATCATGACGCTCGTGGGCGCCGGGGTGGAGTCGGTGGAGCCCGGGAAGGTCGTCTTCACCGTCGAGCCCGCCGAGTACCACTACAATCCGATCGGCTCGGTGCACGGCGGCATCTACGCGACGCTGCTCGACTCCGCCGCCGGGTGCGCCGTGCACAGCACGCTGCCCGCCGGCGTGGGCTACACGAGCATCGACCTCAACGTGAAGTTCCTGCGCCGGCTCACCGCCGACTCGGGCACCAGCCGCGCCACCGGCCACGTCGTCCACTCCGGGCGCAGCACCGCGCTCGCGCGCGCCGAGCTCGTCGACGGCCAGGGCCGCCTGGTGGCCGAGGCGACGTCGAGCTGCCTGATCCTGCGCGGCTGACCCGGCGCGGCGCACCCGTCCTGCGTGTGGTGGGCTCGACCCGTCGGGCCGTCGAGGACGAAGGGTCGATATGCCTCGCTCCATCGTCGCTGTCGTGGCTGCGGCGGTCCTCGCCCTCGCCGCCGCGTGCGGCGGCGCCGCGTCCGACCCCGCACCGCCCGCCGGCCCGCCGGACCCGGCCCGCACCGCGTCCGCCGACCCCGTCGGCGAGCAGGAGCCCGCGCCGGCCGGCGCCGCGACTCGGGCCCTCGTCACGACCCCGGTGACGGTCCCGCCCGGCCTCGGCGCCGACCCGTTCGACACCGCACGCCAGGCGCTGGTCCCCGCGGGCTGGACGATGGCGGTCTGGGCACGCGTGGACGGGGCCCGCCTCGCCGCGTTCGCCCCCGACGGCGCCCTGCTCGTCTCCCGGCCGGGCGCGGGCGAGGTCGTCCGGCTCGTCGGCGGACCGTCCGGGGCGACGAGCACCAGGCTCGTCGGCGACCTCATCCAGCCGCACGGGCTGTGGTTCTCCGGCTCGACGCTCTACGTCGCCGAGAGCAACGCGGTGCGCTCGTACCCGTACCAGGGCGGGCGGCTCGGCACACCGACCACGGTCGTCGACGGCCTGCCCGACGCGCGCAGCCCGGACCTGCGTGGGGCCTACGCGCACGCGCTCAAGAGCGTCGCCGTCGGCCGCGACGGTGCCGTCTTCATCTCCGTCGGGTCGACGGCCAACGTGTCCCCGCAGGACCGCGAGTCGACCCCGCAGCGAGCGGCGATCCTGCGCGTCCCGCCGGGCGGCGGGCCCGCCGAGCCGTACGCGCGCGGCGTCCGCAACGGCACCGGCCTCGCGATCGCCCCGGACGGTGCAGTGTGGACCGCGGTGAACAACCGCGACGACATCCCCTTCCCCTACGACCGCCCCTACGGCGAGGACGACGGATCCGCACGCGGGCAGGTCATCGGAGACTACGTCGACGACCATCCGCCCGAGGAGCTCGCGCGCCTCTACCCCGGCCGCGACCTGGGCTGGCCCTTCTGCAACCCGGATCCCGACGTGCAGCCGGGCGTGCCGGGCAGCGCGCTGGACCCGACCGACGTCCCCTTCGTGGCCGACGCGGAGACCAACGCCGACGGGCGCGCGCTGGGCTGTGCGACGCTGACGCCGGTCGAGCAGACGATGGGCGCCCACTCCGCCCCGCTGGGCCTCGCGTTCGGCACGCTGCCCGCGCCCTTCGGGCAGGGTGCGCTGGTCGGAGTGCACGGGTCGTGGAACCGGCAGACGCCGCGGGCCCCCGAGGTGTCGTTCTTTCCCTGGCGCAACGGCAGCCTCGACGGCCAGCGCACGCTCGTCGGCGGCTTCCAGGCTCCCGACGGTTCGCGGTGGGGACGCCCGGTCGCGGCGGTGCCCGGTCCCGACGGTGCCGTCTACGTCACCGACGACGGAGCGAACGCGGTGTACCGCCTGGCGCCGCCCGGACGCTGAGCCGCGCCCCGTCGTGCCCAACCGTTTCACGGGCCGGTGTGACGGGCACGACTTCTGTCATGAGCGAGCAGATCACCGTGACCCGCACCGTCGACGCCACGCCCGAGCAGCTGTTCGCGCTGCTGGCCACGCCCGGGCGTCATCACGAGTTCGACGGCGCGGGCATGCTGCAGGGTGTCGACGGCAACGCGACGGTGAGCGGCGTCGGCGACCAGTTCGTCATGAACATGCGCAACGACGCGCTGGGCGACTACCAGATGCTCAACACCGTGACCTCGTACGAGAAGGGCCGCGAGATCGGCTGGGCGCCCCAGCTCCACCCGCTGGACGGCTACACCGACAAGCTCGGCGACGTCACCGCCAAGGGCCACGTCTGGACCTGGAAGCTGGCGCCGTCGGGCGGCGGCACCGAGGTCACCCAGGTCTACGACTGGAGCGGGGTGCAGGACGAGCAGTTCAAGGGCTTCTTCCCGATGATCACCGAGGACCAGATGACGCGGACGATCGACAAGGTCGCCGACGCCGCGCAGTAGGCCGTCCGCAGGGGCCGGGTCAGGGGCCGGGTCAGGGGCCGGATCAGGAGCCGGGCGCCACCCGGGCGCCCGGACCCGGCGTGCTGCGCATCCGGTCGCCGGATCCGAGCCGGTGACCCGCGGCGCACTCGGCCACCAGCTCCACCGGCTCCCCGCAGCCCTCGTGGCGCACCACCACCGGCGTCCCGTCGTCGCGGTGCCGGTCGCCGTATCGCATCAGGGCGAGCAGCACGGGCCGTAGGTCCTCTCCGGCCCCGGTGAGCCGGTACTCCCGGCGCGTCCGCCGTCCCGGCTCGCGGTACTCCGCCGTCTCCACCAGGCCCGCCTCGGCCAGCACCGCGAGGCGGCGGGTGAGCACGGTGCGTGCGATCCCGAGGTGCGCGACGAGGTCGTCGAACCGGCGCACGCCGTGGAGCAGGTCGCGCACCACGAGCACCGTCCACGGCTCGCCGAGCACGGTCATCGTGCGCGCGATCGAGCAGACGTCGCTGTCCATGTCGCGCCAGCGCAGGGTCCCGGTCATGACGACACCTCTCCGATCGATGGTCCGGCTCCCCTATCGGCGTGCTCCCCTGATTGCTTCGAGTCCCGTACGAGCTCGATTCCCCCGTGCCAGCGTCTCCGGTCGCGCGGCGAGGTCGGCGCCGCCGCGCCGGACCGCCAGGGGTTCGCGGACGCCGTCGTCCTCACGACCCTCCTCACGACTCGGCGCGCTCCTTGATCCCCGCGAGCGTGCGCTCGATGTTCTGCTGGAACTCGCGCAGCCGGCCGGCCACGATGCGCTCCTCCTCGTCGGGCATCCGGCCCGACCGCCGGCACGTCCCCCTCCACCGGCCCCTCGGGCGCCGGGAGCCAGTGCTCCTCCTGCAGCTCCTGGGAGGTGTCGGCGACGACGCCGATGTCCCTGACCAGCGGCCACACCCGCGCGGGGGTCGCCGCGATGTGGACCTCGGCCTCGACGGTGGGGCGGTCCGCGTAGCGCATCGCCCGAGGGTAGCCCGGCTGGGTTCGTCGTCGATATCCAGCGGTCGAGGCATGCACTCACGCGCATGACCTGCCGTGACGTGCGCCGATCCCGGGGCTAGCCTGCGGTGCGGGATCATCTCGAGAGAGCGGGTGGGCATGACGGCGTGGGCCGGACTGGCGGCACGGGCAGCGGGCACGATCGCGACCGGGGTGGTGGGCGTGGCCGTGGTCGAGGGCGTCCGGAAGATCGCCACCGGGCAGCGCCTGCACGACGCGGCGGTCACCGTGACGACCGCGGGCCTGCGCGGTGCGCGGGTGGCCGAGGCGGGCGCCGAGCGCGTCCGGCTGTCCGCGGGCGACATCGTGGCCGAGGCGCGCGGGCGTCTCGGCGAGGAGGCGCCGGCTCCGGGCGACGGGGCGAACGGGCGCGACCACGAGCACTGAGGTGGCGACCGCCCCCGTCGTCTCCGACGCCGCCGGACGCGTCCGCTTCGCGACGCCGTGGCTGCGCGGCCGCGTCGCCCTCGCCGTCGCGGTCGAGGACGCGCTCGACGCAGTGCCGGGCGTGCGCCGGGCCCACGCGCACCCGCGGACCGGGGCCGTCGTGGTCTGGTACGACCCGGGATCCGACGCGCGCGCCGTCCTGCCGTCCGTCATCACCGCGGCCACCACCACCTCGCCGGCCCGCCGCGCGCCCCGGTCGGCGGACGTCGGCAACGGCGACCTGCTGCGGATGGCACTCGGGGCCGTCGCCCTGCTGCTGCTCGGCGGGCGGCGCTACGTCCTGCGCCGGCCCCCGGTGCTCGGGCCGACGAGCCGGCTCGCGGCCACGGGCGTCACGATCGTCACCGGCTACCCCTTCCTGCGCGGGGCCCTGCGCTCGCTGACCGGCGGGCGCGGCGCGGGCACCGACGCGCTCGTCTCCGCGGCCACGATCGCGTCGCTGGCGCTGCGCGAGAACGTCGTCGCGCTCACGGTGCTCTGGCTGCTGACGATCGGCGAGTACCTGCAGGACCTGACGCTGCGCCGGAGCCGCCGGGCGATCTCCGACCTGCTCTCGGGATCGCGGACGCGGACCTGGGTGCGGGCGGACGACGGGACCGGGTCGTTCGCCGAGGTGGAGGTCGACATCGCCCGCCTCGCCGTCGGCGACGAGGTCGTCGTCCACGAGCAGGTCGTGCTGCCCGTCGACGGCGTCGTGGTGGAGACGGGCGAGGGCGGCGCGGTCGTCGACCAGGCCGCGATCACCGGCGAGAACCTCCCGGTCCAGGCCGAGACGGGCGCGCGGCTCCCGGCCGGCTCCGTACTGCTGCGCGGGCGGATCGTGGTGCGCGCCGAGCGCGTCGGCACCGAGACCGCGCTCGGCCGCATCGTCGAGCGCGTCGAGACCGCGCAAGCCGACCGCGCGCCCATCCAGACCGTCGGCGAGACCTTCTCGCGGCGCTTCGTCCCGACGTCGTTCGCGCTGTCGCTGGCCACGCTCGTCGTCACCCGCGACGTCCGGCGGGCGATGACGATGCTGCTGGTGGCGTGCCCGTGCGCAGTGGGGCTCGCGACGCCGACGGCGATCAGCGCGGCGATCGGCAACGGCGCGCGGCGCGGGGTCCTCGTCAAGGGCGGGTCGCACCTCGAGGCGGCCGGACGGGTCGACGCCGTGGTGTTCGACAAGACCGGGACGCTCACCGTGGGGCGGCCCGTGGTCACGAACGTCGTGTCGTTCGACGACGACGTCGCCCCCGAACAGGTCCTGGCGCTGGCGGCGAGCTCGGAGATCCACTCGCGGCACCCCTTGGCGCAGGCGGTCATCCGTTCCACCGAGGAGCGGCGCATCGAGATCCCGCCGCACGAGGAGTGCGAGGTGCTGCTCGGCCAGGGCATGCGCGTGCAGGCCGACGGGCGCACGCTCCTGGTGGGCTCGCGGGAGCTGCTCAGGGCGCAGAAGGTGACGATCTCGCGGAAGGCCCACGGGTGGGTCCGCAAGCTGCAGCGCGCCGCCGAGACCCCGCTGCTGCTGGCCGTGGACGGGCAGCTCACGGGGCTGATCAGCCTGCGCGACACCGTGCGCCCCGAGGCCCCCGACGTGCTCGCGGCGCTACGGGCGGACGGCGTGGACCGGATCGTCATGCTCACCGGCGACCACCCCGAGACCGCCGCCGCCGTGGCCGCGGAGCTGGGCGTCGACGAGTGGCGCGCGCAGGCCCTGCCCGAGGACAAGCAGGACGTGGTGCGCGAGCTGCAGGCCGCGGGGCACACCGTGGCCGTGGTCGGCGACGGCACGAACGACGCGCCGGCCCTGGCGCTCGCCGACATCGGCATCGCCATGGGCGTCGGCGGCACCGACGTCGCCGTCGAGACCGCGGACGTGGCCCTGGCGGGCGACGACCTCGGGCGCCTGCTCGACCTGCGCGAGCTCGGCCGGCACGGGATCGCGCTGATCCGGCAGAACTACGGGATGTCGATCGCGGTGAACGCGGTGGGCCTTCTCGTGTCGGCGGGCGGCGCGCTGTCGCCGGTGGCCGCGGCGATCCTGCACAACGCCTCGTCCGTCGCCGTCGTCGCGAACTCCTCCCGCCTGATCCGCTACCGCCTGCCCCCTACGTGAGCACTTTCCGGGCCCATGGGCCCGGAAAGTGCTCACGTAGGGAGGCGTGGGCCTCGACGGTCTCGGTCACGCGGACCGGGTCGCCCGTGGTCGGCAGCGGGTGACCCCGCCGACGGTGACCACGTGCCCATGCAGAGCCGTGCATGACTTAGAGTAACCACCCGTTCGGCGCAGCGTCACGAGAGGGGTCGCAAGTGAAGGTCGCGTTCGTCGGCAAGGGCGGGAGCGGGAAGACGACCTGCGCCTCGCTGTTCGCGCTCCGGGCGGCGGCCGCGGGCGCCCCGGTACTGGCGCTGGACGCCGACATCAACCAGAACCTCGCCGTCGCGCTCGGCGCGACCGAGGAGGACGCGGCCGGGCTCCCGACGCTGCCCGGGCACCTCGGCCTGATCAAGGACTGGCTGCGCGGCGACAACCCGCGCATCCCGTCCACCGACCAGATGATCAAGACGACGCCGCCCGGGCAGGGCTCGCGGCTCCTGCGTGTCGTCGAGGACAACCCGATCTTCGACGCCACCGTGCGCGAGGTCGTGCCCGGCGTGCGGGTCGGGCTCGCGGGGACGTTCGACGACGCCGACCTGGGCGTCGCCTGCTTCCACGCCAAGACCGGTGCCGTGGAGCTCCTGCTCAACCACCTCGTCGACGGCCCGGACGAGTACGTGGTGGCCGACATGACCGCCGGCGCCGACGCCTTCGCCTCGGGCCTGTTCACCCGCTTCGACCTGACCTTCCTGGTCTGCGAGCCGACGCTGCGCTCGGTCGGCGTCTACCGCCAGTACGCCGGCTACGCCCGCGACTTCGGCGTGCGCCTCGCCGTCGTCGGCAACAAGGTCACCGACGACGGCGACGTCGCGTTCCTGCGCGAGGAGGTCGGCGACGACCTCGTCGGCGTCCTTCGGCACTCCGCCCACGTGCGCGCGGGCGACCGCGGCGCCTCGCGGGACGTCGCGGGCCTGGAGCCGGCCAACGCCGCCGTGCTCGACGACCTGCGCGCCGCGGTCGACGACGTCGACAAGGACTGGGCGCGCTACCAGGCCGACGCCGTCGCCATGCACCTGCGCAACGCGAACGCCTGGGCCGGCTCGGCCCTGGCCGAGCAGATCGATCCGGACTTCGTGCCGTCGCCCGTCACGCTCTGAACCGTCCGTCCCACCTCCCGGAGGTCACATCATGTCCCTGGACGTCTCCCCCGCGCTGCTCGACGCCGCGGCCCGCGGCGAGGTCACCGACGCCGAGTTCGTCGACTGCGTGCGCACCTCGCTGCCCTACGCGTGGACCGTGATCTCGTCGACGGTCGCCGATCTGGAGCTCTGCGACGGCGAGCTCGCCGACCACGAGGTCCCGCCGCCGAGCGAGGCCGAGCGCGGCCAGCTGCTCCGCGCGCTCGCCTCCGACGCCATCCGCGGCGGGCTCGAGCGTCACTTCGGCGTCACGCTGGCCTTCCAGAACTGCCACCGCGTCGCGGCGTTCCGGCCGTCGGCGGTGGACGGCGCGACGCACCGCGAGTTCATCTCGCCGCGCGGCCAGCTCCTCAACCAGTCCCCCGAGCTCCGCGACTGCTAGTCGCGCCACGGAGATGCGCGCACTGGTGGTCGGCCCGGTCACGCACGTGCGGGGTCGCGGATCCGGCGCAGGAACAGGTCGTGCAGGCGGGCGTCGCCGGTCTGCTCGGGGTGGAACGCGGTGGCGATCACCGGCCCCTGGCGGACGGCGACGACCTTGCCCGACGCCGGCCCGGCCACGGTGCCCGGCACGCGGGCGATCACCTCGACGCCGCGGCCGGTCGACTCGACCCACGGCGCGCGGATGAACACCGCCCGCACCGGACCGCCCGCGACGCCGGTGACGGCGAGGTCGGTCTCGAACGACTGCACCTGGCGACCGAACGCGTTGCGGCGCACCGTGATGTCGAGCGCGCCGAGCTGGTGCTGGTCGGGGCGGACGTCGACGGCCTCGCGCGCCAGCAGGATCATGCCCGCGCACGAACCGAACGCCGGCATCCCGGCGCGCAGGCGCTCGCGCAGCGGTTCGAGCAGCTCGCACGCCTCGAGGAGCTTCGACAGCGTCGTCGACTCCCCGCCGGGCAGCACGAGCCCCGCGACCTCGGCGAGCTCCGACGGGCGGCGCACCGGGTGCGCGTCGGCCCCGCAGGCCCGCAGGGCGTCGAGGTGCTCGGGGACGTTGCCCTGCAGGGCCAGGACGCCGACGGGAGTGCTCACGCCTCCAGTCTAGGAACGTCTCGGCGCGGCTGGACGAGCCGCAGCGCGCGCTGGGTCGCCGAGGTCGCCGCGTGGCTCCAAGCGCTGATCGGGGCGGTGACCACGGACTTCGCACCGCGGCTCCAGGCGTCGATCGGGGCCTCGGCGATCGACGTCGCGGCGCGCGCCCAGATCTCGAGCGGTGTCAGGGGCGGGTGCTCGTCCCCTCGGTGCTACCCGGTGCCCGGGTCCCCGAAGCGGGCGCGGTACTCGTCGACGTGCTGCGAGGCGCACATCCGCTCCTCGTGCTGCCCCTGCGCCTGGGCCATGCACTCGTCGAGCGTGAGGCCCTCGCCGAAGGTGCCGATGCCCAGCAGGCCCGGCACGACGATCCACGCGCCCACGACGAAGCCGATCAGGGCGAGCACGAAGCCGCCCAGCGACGTGCCGCCGCTGCGGTGCGGGTCGTGGAAGGCGCGCCGGGAGCCGATGAAGCCGATCACCAGACCGAGCAGACCCAGTCCGACGCCGGGCCAGCCGATCCAGCACGTGCCCACCGCGAGCAGACCCAGGGCGAGGGCGGCGGTGCCGAGGCCGCCGTCGCGCTCGCGCTCCTCGCTACGTCCCTGCGGGGCGGGGGGTTGCTGGGCCGACGTCATGGCGCGATCGTGCCAGGCGCTCACTCGGCGGCGTTCGGGTACCGCTCGTTGAACTCCGCGAGGTGCTGCGACTTGCACATGTGCATCTCGCGCGCCGTCGTCGACTGCGCCATGCACTGGTCGAGCGTCAGCCCGTCGCCGAAGCCGCCGGAGCCGAACAGCGTCGGCCAGACGATCACCGCGCCGACGACCAGCCCGACGAGCCCGGTGACGAACCCGCCGAGCGACGAGGCGCCGTCGGTGGCGAGGTTGTGGAACGCGCGACGCGCGCCGAGGTAGCCGGCGACCACCGCGGGCAGGCCGAGCACCACGCCCGCCCAGCCCGTCCAGCACGTCGCGGCGGCGAGCAGGCCCAGCACCAGGGCCGGGGTGCCCAAGCCGTTGCGCCGGGCGGGATCCTCGACCGGCTCCTGCTCGGCGGGCTTGCGCCCGGCGGGGCGCGGTGCCGGTGGGGGCGCGTCCGGCCCGACGGCGCGCAGCGTCTCGGTCTGCGCCTCGGGGTCCACGGCGTTCCCGGTGCCCGTGGTGCCCGTGGTGCCCTCCGAGCCCGTGGCGCGCCTGCCGACCAGCCGGCGCGGGTTGCCGTGCGAGGTGGTCATCGGTCGCATCGTCCCACGCGCCGGGGTGATCGGGTCTGCCACCTCACCGGCTGCGCCTCACCAACCGCGGGTCGCGAGCCGCTCGTGCTCGGGCATGTCGGCGGTCGTGCGCCCGACCATCGCCTCGCCGAGCCCCGCCGAGACCTTGGCGATGACATCCGGGTCGTCGTGGAAGGTGGTCGCCCGCACGATCGCCTCGGCGCGCCTGGCCGGGTCGCCGGACTTGAAGATCCCCGAGCCGACGAACACGCCCTCGGCGCCGAGCTGCATCATCATCGCCGCGTCGGCCGGGGTGGCGATGCCGCCGGCGGTGAACAGGACGACGGGCAGGCGCCCGGCCTCGGCCACCTCCTGCACCAGGGTCACCGGCGCCCGCAGCTCCTTGGCCGCGGCGTAGAGCTCCTGGGACTCCATGCGTGACAGGGCGCGGAGCTCCGAGCGGATCGCCCGCATGTGCCGCGTCGCCTCGACGACGTTGCCCGTCCCGGCCTCGCCCTTCGAGCGGATCATCGCCGCGCCCTCGCCGATCCGGCGCAGCGCCTCGCCCAGATTCGTCGCCCCGCACACGAACGGCACCGTGAACGCCCACTTGTCGATGTGGTGGGCCTCGTCGGCCGGGGTGAGCACCTCGGACTCGTCGACGTAGTCGACGCCGATCGACTGCAGCACCTGGGCCTCGACGAAGTGCCCGATCCGCGCCTTGGCCATCACCGGGATCGAGACCGACTCGACGATCCCCGCCACCATGTCCGGGTCGGACATGCGCGCCACGCCGCCCTGGGCGCGGATGTCGGCCGGGACGCGCTCGAGCGCCATGACGGCGACGGCGCCGGCGTCCTCGGCGATCCTCGCCTGCTCCGGCGTGACGACATCCATGATCACGCCGCCCTTGAGCATGTCGGCGAGGCCGCGCTTGACCCCTCCGGTGCCGATGGCGGGGGCGGTGTCGGGCCTGGTCACGGTGCTCCTCCGGTCATGCACTTCTCGACAGCGACGTCCGCGTGCGATGGTACGTCCGTCACGCGCGCGTGACGGGTGACGCGGTGCACGGTCCCCGCAGCGCTTCCATCATCGCCAGGAGCTCGCCCCACACCCGCTCCAGGGCGTCGGGCTCGTCGGTGACCGCGAGCCACAGCGCCGCCTCGTTCATCGCGCCCCCGAGCAGGTGGGCCAGCGGCGCGACCGGGCGCGGGGCGAGCACCCCGCGGGCCACGAGCGTCTCCAGGGCCTCGACGAGGTGGCGTCCGGACGTGGTCTCGTCGATCGCACGCCACTCCGTCCAGCCGAGCACGGCCGGCCCGTCGACCAGCGCGATCCGGGCGACCGCCGGGTCGGTGCTCGCCACCAGGAAGGCCCGGCTCCCGGCCGTGAACTGCGCCCACGGGTCCCCACCGGTCGCTCGGCCCTGCGCCTCGGCCGCCGCGACCACCGCGTCCGCCACCTCGGCCAGGACCTCGACGAGCACCGCCCGGAACAGCGCGGTCTTGCCGTCGAACTGGTGGTACAGCGCGCCCTTGGTGACGCCCGCCGCGGCGACGATCTCGGCGAGGCCGACGTCCCCGTAGCCTCGCGTGGCGAAGAGCGCCCGCGCCCGCTCGACGAGCGCGCGGCGCGTCCGCTCCCGCTGCTCGACCCGTACTCCGGCCACGACACCTCCGTGCTTCGTCGCCCACTTGACGTACCGATGGTACGCCAGCATGATTGACGTACCAACGGTACGCGAAAGGATCCGATCATGGAACCCACCGGCTTCTACCCCGTCCTCGGTGTCGACGACGTCGCGGCCTCGCGAGCCTTCTGGGTCGAGCACTTCGGCTTCGAGGTGGTCTTCGAGGTCGACTGGTACGCGAGCCTGCGCCGCGGGGCCCACGAGCTGGCGTTCGTCGCCGCCGACCACCCGACGGTGCCCGCCGGCTTCCGGGCCCGGGCGCGCGGCCTGCTGCTCAACGTCGAGGTGCCCGACGTCGACGCCGAGTACGAGCGCCTCGTCGTCCGCGGGGGCCTGCGCCCCGAGCTGGAGCTGCGCTCCGAGGAGTTCGGTCAGCGCCACTTCATCGTCGCCGACCCCGCCGGCGTGCTCGTGGACGTCATCACCGAGATCCCGGTGGGCGCGGAGTACGAGGACGCCGTGCTCGCCCGGTAGGTCCAGCTCAGTGGATCGCGAGCGGCACCGGGCCCGGCTCGAGCGCCCGGGGGTCGGCGAGCAGGTCGGGCAGCTGGTGGGGATGCACCACGTCGAGTGTCACGGCCAGCTCGGCGGGGGTCCACCAGCGGTGCCCCTTCACGGTGCGGGACTCGTGCTCGGTGAACGTGCTGGTGTCGACGTCGCCGCTCGGGGCGTGCACGGCGTGGAAGAGCTCGCGTCCGGCGTAGGTCGTGCCGTCGGCCTCGAAGACGACCTCGCGGATCCACAGCGGGCCCCGG
Source organism: Actinomycetospora sp. 2LY8.5 (assembly GCF_057180585.1). Classification (NCBI taxonomy): domain Bacteria; kingdom Bacillati; phylum Actinomycetota; class Actinomycetes; order Pseudonocardiales; family Pseudonocardiaceae; genus Actinomycetospora; species Actinomycetospora sp. 2LY8.5. The sequence goes on along the minus strand of NZ_JBXUHE010000057.1, from coordinate 4,511 downwards.
ACCTGGTCGAGGCGGACCACCAGGCCGGTCTCGTCCCCCACGGTCCGCACGACGGCCGCCGCCGGCTCCTCCCCTGTCTTCACGCCGCCGCCGGGCGCGAACCAGAACGTCTCGGCGGGCCGCGCCGGGTCGACGCCCTGGAACAGCAGCACCCGCCCCTCGGCGTCGATGACGACCGCGCGCACCGCGTCCTGGGCGACGTGGACCGCGGGCTCCACGGGCAGGCCGTCGGGGCCGGGCTCGGCGATCTCGAAGTAGCGCGGCACCGGCGCCGTCCCGGCCAGTCCCAGCCAGCGCACCATCCGGCGTCCGCGCAGGGCGCGCGTGTCGCGGACGGCGTCGTTGTGGATGCGGCGCGCCACCGAGACGCGGGCGTGGACGTCGGCGAGCTCGGCGGCGAGGTCGGCGGGCAGGGCGGCGGTGTCGAGGGGGGCGAGCGCGCGGGTCAGGTCGTTCTCGGCTTCTTCGCGCTCGGCGTCGAGCCCGCCCTCGCCGGCCGCCCGCGTCGCCGTGGCCGCGCGGGCGGCGGCGCGCAGGGCACGCCGGTCGGCGTCGCCGAGCGCCACGGGCCCCGCCGTCGCGGCGATCGCCCGTACCACCGCGGCCCGCCGGTCGAGCACGGCCGCGAGACCCGCGGCGGCCGCGTCGGTGCGCACGTGCAGGCGGTCGAGGCGCCGCGCCCGGGCGATGAGCACCGCAGCGGTGACGATGACCAGGAGGAGGACCGCGGCGGCGACGATGACCACCAGCACGCCGGTGGGGCCGAGGAGGGTCACGGCGAGGACGGTAGGTCCTCGGTCCGACGACCCGGCTCGCGGGATCCCGTCGGCACCGGTGCCGAGAGGCGGCCGTTCGCCCCGACCCGCCGGGGATCCGCCGCGACGGCGACCTCGTACACCCGCAGGACCGCAGCGGCCACGACCGACCAGTCGAACGCGGCCACCCGGCGGCGCGCCGCGGCGCGCAGGGCCTCCCGGCGCGCGGGATCGTCGAGCAGCGCCGCGACGGCCGCGCTCCACGCGGCGGCGTCGCCGCTGGGCACCGCCACACCCGCGGGCGGGTCGCCGAGCACGCGGCGGAAGGCGTCGATGTCGCTCGCGACCACCGGCGCGCCGGCCGCCATGCCCTCGGCGAGCACGACGCCGAAGCTCTCGCCGCCGGTGTTGGGGGTGGCGAGCAGGTCGATCGACGCGAGCATCGAGGCCTTGGTCGGCTCGTCGACCGCGCCGAGCAGCTCGATCCGGTCGGCGAGCTCGGGCCCGGCCTGCTCGCGCAGCTCGTCCTCGTCGCCGCGCCCCACCACGACCAGCCGCAGGCCCGGGCGGTGTGCGGCGAGCGGACGCAGGGCCTCCAGCAGCAGCGGCATGCCCTTGCGCGGTTCGGTGTAGCGGCCGACGAACCCGACGGTCGCGCCGTTGCCGTGTCGCGGGTGGCCCGGCAACGGCGGTGCGTCGGCGAAGGCGCCGACGTCCACCCCGTTCGGGATCTCCACCGCGTCACCGCCGAGGTGCTCGACGTAGACCTGGCGCGCCAGCGGCGACACCGCGATCCGCGCGGTCACGCGCTCGAGCAGCGGGCGCAGCACCGGTTCGAAGAACGTCATGGTGCGCGAGCGCGGGGTCGACGTGTGGAACGTCGCCACCACCGGGCCCTCGGCGACGACGAGCGCGAGGAACGACAGGCTCGGCGCGGTGGGCTCGTGGACGTGCAGGACGTCGAAATCGCCGTCGCGCAGCCACCGCCGCACCCTCGCCAGCGAGACCGGTCCGAAGGTCAGGCGCGCGACCGAGCCGTTGTACGGGATGCCGAGCGAGCGCCCCGCCCGCGTGACTCCCGCGGGCACCGGGGTGTCCTCGCCCGCCGGCGCGAGCACGTCGACGTGGTGGCCGAGGCCCGTCAGCGCGTGGGCGAGGTCGAGGACGTGCGCCTGGACCCCGCCGGCGACGTCCAGCGAGTACGGACACACGATCCCGATGCGCATGGCGTGACCAGCCTATCGACGCGCGCGTCAGGGCTCCGTGACGACCTCGGCGAAACGGCACGTACCGGAACGCGCGCGGCGCTAGCGTCCGGCTCGGGTCAGGGTCGGCCGTGGTGTTCACCTCCTCCGGCCCCGACCGCCCCGCGGCTGCCCACCAACCCGCAGCGGCTTGACCGAGGAGCGACTCATGAGCGACGGATTCGGCGTCGGGCCCGAGGCGCTCGCTCCGGCCGCGCAGCGGTTCCGGGGCGTGGCCGACGAGCTCGCCGGCGCGGTCGCCGATCTCCGCGGCGCGCTCGGTGCCCTCGGCTCCCTCGGCGAGGTCTGCGGTGGTGACGACCAGGGACGCGCGTTCGCGGCCGGCTACCAGCCGCGGGCCGACGAGGGCCTGCGCGCGCTCGACACCCTGGCCCGGGTGCTCGCGAGCGTCCCGGCGGGGCTCGACCGCGCCGCGGCCCAGTACCGCGGAGGTGACGACGCAGCCGGACGGGACCTCGGTGGGGCGCCGTGAGCAGCCCCGGCGACGCGACCGTCGACACCGTCGTCTCCACGGTCGGGCTGTGGTGGCCCGATGCCGAGGAGGAGGACCTCCGCGCCGCCGCCGACGCCTGGGACCGCATGGCCGTCGCCCTCGACCGGACCGTCGAGGCCGGGCGCGCCGGCGCCGGCGAGGCGCTGCGGAGCTGGGAGGGCGACGCCGCCGGCGCGTTCCGCGAGCGCTGGGCGGCGATCGAGCGCGAGGGCCTGGTGCCCTCCGCCGAGGCGTGCCGGGTGCTCGCCGGCGCGCTGCGGCGGTACGCCGACGAGGTCGAGTCCGCGAAGAACGAGATCCAGACGCTCGCAGTCGAGATCGGCGCCGGCATCGTGCTCGGGGTCGCGATGGCGTGGTTCACCTTCGGCGCCTCCGCGGCGGCCGCCACGGGCGTCGCGGCCCGGCTCGTGGCGCTCGCGACCCAGATCGGGGTACGGGTCTCGGCCTCGGTCGCCGGGATCGTCTCCACCTCGCTGACCGGCGCGGCGTTCGGCACCGTCGACGGCGTGGCGGCCAACGCGATCGGCCAGGTCTATCGCGTCGAGGCCCTCGACGAGGGCGACTACTCCCCCGACGACCTCGGCACGGCGGCGATGTGGGGTGCGGGCGGTGGGGTCGTCGGCGCCGGTCTCGGGGCAGGCTGGGGCGCCTGGGCGACTCGCGCCCTGCGCGACCCGGCACCCGGCGGCGCCCTCCTCCGCGGCGGGGGCGACGGCATCCGCGCGGCGCTGGAGCCGACGGACTGGGGGCGTCTGTACGGGGCCTGGAGGCCAGAGCTCGTCGAGTCGGCCGGCCCGCTCGAGGCCCACGAGCGCCTCACCGCCCGTTTCCTGGCCGACGAAGGCACGATGGTCCACTCCCGCGCCCCGCGTCCGGTGGAGAACTACAAGAACCCCGACCTGCTCGTCCGGACCGGCCCGCGTGATCCGGGAACATACGTCGAGCTGAAGGCGGTCGAGAACAACTCGTCGACCGCCGTGGCGAAGCTCGTACGCAAGGCGAGCGCGCAGCTTGCTGATGTGGGTGGCGGTCAACTCGTGATCGATGGACGCGCCGCCGGGTTGACACTGGACACGGCGAGGGAAGGGGTCGAACGGGCCATCAGGAACATGGCGAGGGGCGACGAACCATTGGCCGGGTCCATCCGGGTCCTCCTTCCCGACGGCGCGCGCGTCCTCCACTGACCCATGTCGAGCTTCGAGGACCTCTTCGTCGACCCCGGCCACTCCGACGCCGAGCGAGCAGCGCGAGCGCTGTCCGACGCCTACGGATTGCGGATGGACCGAAGCCCCTCCGGAGCTCTTCATCTGGGGACACCGCACTGGTCGCCAGGCGCAGGCCACATCGGTGGCCGCATCGAGCGCAACCCGTATGTCTTCCCTGACCCTGTCGGACCCGACGATTTCTCGATCTACGACGACTTCCCGATCGTGTGGTCCCTGTGGTCGGGCGACATCAAGGACCCCGAGATCAGAGGGCGGGAACAGCGACGCCGGGCCCGCCTCGCCTTCGCTGCCGTCGTCGCCGACTTCGGCTGGCCGAGCGTGCTCGTGCACGAGTTCGAGGAACTCGTCGCGACCTACGACCCCGTGCGCGGCGTGCGCGAGTTCCCTCCCGGCACGCCCGCCGACGGCACCGGGCGCCACCTCTGGGGGTAGACAGAACGCCTCTCCACTTCGTCTTTCGGGAGAGTCACCAGGGCTGTCACGTGGACGACGCGAGCGGCACTCCCCGCAGGCCCGGAGCCCGGTGATCATGCCGAGCGTGCCGCTCGCCTACGCGCGCCGGCACCCAGCACATGGAGTTGTCGTTCGCTGCCTCCGACGCCGCGGACGGAGTGTTCGTGTCACCGGCGCTGGCGCGCCCACACACCGCGAACGGGGACTTTCGGCGCTTAGAAGCAGCGAACAGCACGTTCGCCGCAACACAAGGTCGGCCGCCGACCCCGCGAACGGGGACTTTCGGCGCTTAGAAGCAGCGAACAGCACGTTCGCCGCA